>CAXEMW010000322.1:0-2012 GCA_963997395.1 uncultured Planctomycetaceae bacterium | reverse complement strand
ACCCTTCTCGCCCATAGAATTTCACAAGTTCTTGAAGCACATGCCGGGCCGATCAATAAAAAGACGAGAGTGCCAGGTTCTACTGGGGCTCATACAGCACGGTTACCAACTGTAAATTTGATAGAGAAGCAGCCGACTGTACAACGTTGAGAATATCTTGTGTGCCAATCACGGCGATAGCCGTCGCAAGAAAATCGTGTGCTTCTTTGCGAATCTCATCAATTTCGTGATGTGAGTTTTCAGAAAAGACAAACACTCGATACGAGATGCTCAACGTTTGCAATGCGGTCTCCCAAAAAGGAGCACAATCGCTGACGGTTCTGCTCGTCGCCACAACAAGCAATGGGCCTCGGACTTGCAGAGTTGTGCATTGTTCAGCAAGTGCATCTGAGTCAGAACGTACCATGCGAACGTATAGAGTCTATTCCACAGTAGGTGAAAAAAATGACTACATTTGCTCCTGAAGTTATGTCCAATGAAGAACGCGTCGTACTACCTCGTTAGAGAATCAGATGATGTCAGGTTCTCAATAGGGCGTGCAGTGCGAACAAAATCAGCTTCAGGGATCAATGCACAGTTGTTTCCAGATATGTGTTCAAGAGTCAATTCATCTTCCCCAGCACGCTGGAGTAAATACTGAGTAGGACTTTCATTACCACTGCCACCAGAAATCGACTGAAGTAGCCAGGCGTTTCCATTACGCTGCCAAGCAAAGTGAGCGGTACGCCCATCTGAGCGAAAGAGCCAAGAGCAAATTTGTCCTTGCTGTGGGTCCCATCCGATGTATTCAGTGGTTGTCAAACGATCAACCATTTTTTCAGAGGCCTCCTCATTGGGTAGGAGGGCCGGTATTCCCTGTGCCATTCGCTGTTCACCACCACGTGGCTCAATCTCCTTTGTGATGAGATGCCGGCGAATTAAAAAAGTGCCCTGTTTATTCCATTCGCACTGAAGGCTTGCTGTGATGCCATCACTAATGTCTTCCCAGAAACCTCGTAACCAATTGAGTTGTTGGAGTCGGTCATGGATTGTTGGTTCGGCAGATGCTGCAGATTCACGAACAGATTCCATGAGCCAGCGGTCTTCGTGCCGAACAAGCACTGCAGAAAAACGACTTCGGCGAGGTTCTTGATCGGTGAGAGACATCCGGGACAAGCCGTCAACGACAACAACGTCGTCACGAATTGGTCGAATTGAATCGAGTTGGAAACCAATTCGAGCAGTTTCATCACGTGCGAAGAGTTGATCAAACAGGTGTTCGACAGCTGGTTGTCCGACAATACGATTGCCGGTATCAAGATCAAGGTTTTCACCATCCTTCACCCAGTGAGCTGCCAGTGCGATAGCATCATGACGATTGAAGGCATCGAGGTAATTGGCAAAGGTGTTCTGTATATCGGTGGAGACATTTGCAGCCACCGCGTCCTTAATTTTTTTCAGGTTTCGGAAGGAATGTTTCTGTGGGAGCACTGCTGGTATTTCGGCCGAGACTGAAATGATACCGTTTTTTTCAACCACTTTTGTGAGCCTATCAATATTAAGATCAGCCACACGAAAAGGCATGGCAGGCTTTATCACAACTGGAATTGGTCGAGTGGCTCGATATGCCGTGCGGTTCTCGTCTTGCGTTGTTGAGTCAGCGTAAGGGAGTGACTGGCTGACTGGCTGATTTACAGAAGGACTGCAACCAATCAGCATGCTAGATGCAGTAAGCAGATATGCGAGGTTCCTATGTCGCGAAAACTCTCCTGTTGCATTGAAAGCACGGCTCATACAACCCTCCTTGTATTTGGTGTCACTCATTTATTCATGAAGACACACTATGTGAAAACACAATATGTATAGTTCTCAGGCATCAATACATTAGTACGTAGTGTATCCCGAGTGGTCATATTTTTGCCAATTCTAAAAACAGAGCAATGTTAGTTTCGGCCTGCTGTTATGCTTGGAAAGTCGTCAGTTCGAAAGGGTGTGAGCGGTAATCCAGCAGAAGAATACATGTTGCAGACTGG
>CAXEMW010000321.1:0-2249 GCA_963997395.1 uncultured Planctomycetaceae bacterium | reverse complement strand
TGGCGTGGCCAATCTGTTTCTGAATTTACACCTGCTGAGAACGAGGAATTTTCATGGCAGATCGTCAATGATGGTGTGATGGGGGGGCTTTCGAAAGGCAATGTTGAACACACATCCGACAACAGAATGCATTTCTGGGGCACCCTTTCACTTGATAACAACGGTGGATTTTCAACTGTTCGGAGTCGTGGCGTAAATTTTGATCTGAGCAATGACCTTGGCCTACTCTTGCGCGTCAAGGGTGATGGGCGAACGTATGAAGCCCGGCTCGATTCAACGGCTACCTTTCGCGGCAATCCACTTTCATTTCTTGGGAAATTCAAGACAAAAAAAGATCAGTGGATACAGGTAAAGATTCCGTTCGCCAGTTTCACTGGAAGTTGGAGAGGACGGCAGTTTCCAGACGAAGTGTTGGATACATCGGCTATTCGACGAGTGTCTATCTTGTTGGCAGATAAAAAACCAGGATCGTTTGATCTTGAGATTGAGTGGATTCGCACGTATGGAAAAGGGCAAGGAGAAAAACAAAAATCTGTAAAAAATGTTTCTCCTCAAGCAGAGCGTCTGATCGCAACGGTAGTTGCTGATGGAAGATTTACTATTTTTAAACAAGCACTCGATGCAGCAAAGCTCACAGTGTTTTTTCAGTGGGATAATCCGCTCACAATATTTGCACCGACAGATGAGGCATTTTCAGGCCTTCCAGAAGGCCTACTCGAAGAACTACTCAAACCAGACAACCGGGAGAAGTTAGTTACGCTCCTTTCGTATCATGTTGCAGCAGGATCTTTTGATGCAAAGCAGGCTCTTGCAGAAAAGAACATCAATATGGTTCGAGGGGGAAGAATTCACGTAACCAGGCATGCGGAAGAAACCCACGTGAACGATGCGATTGTTCTTGAACCTGATATTCAATGTGTTGATGGAATCATTCATGCAATTGACACAGTTTTGATACCTGAAAACAGTGAATAATGTGTTTGAGCCACATGGTGGTAAAACGTTTGATAGGTGACTATAGTTGCGAAGTTTCCTTTATAGTAAGAAAAAGGTTTAAGGTGCTTTAGCACAACGGAGGACAATACATGAATGATCATGAAATATTTGTTGCCTCGTTTGACTATCACTACGCACTTAGAAAACTGAATGAATTGAATGACAAAGATAAGAACCGTGCGGCCTTGCTCATTGACATTAAGTGCAAGGCGGTCGAAATACTCGATAAATATTCAGACTCAATCCGTTACTTTGCCAAGACCCGAAGGCATATTACGGAATGGTGAAATTAAATGGCGTAAAGGCTCTTGGACTTTAGTCAAATGCAGACCAGAACGTCGTTGCAACGCCAACGAAACTCATCCGACGTGAAACGACCATACATCGGCCTCCTTGGCGTTGTTTGGTAGTCGTGCGAAGTCTTAGCCTCTTCATGGTAAAAATGGGTTGCTGCGTTTGGTTTTGTGGTGCCTTATGAAGGAGTGTTACTGTTTTTTTCGCTTAGCGCGTAATATGTCAGATCATGCTGACATATATAAGCACTCCGCTAAAAGGTATCCGCCACAATGAGTCAGTCAGAAATTAATTAGAATGAATCTTCGTCTTGTTGTCAGTTTTTCATTATTGATCATATACATGTCAACAGTTGTTCGAGCGGCTGATGAATCAGCGCTGATTCGCTCAGATTCTACGACGAATGGTTTCGTGCCGCTGAGCCAAGGAGGCCACCTGACTAACTGGAAGCACGGTGGCAATTGGACAATCGAATCAGGAGTGATCACCCGGCAGGGTAAAGGTGGCAGTCTGGTTTACCTCGGTAAGAAAATCCCTGACGACTTCGAACTTCAATTCGAGTGGAAAGTGAGTGAGAGAAGTAATAGTGGTGTGTACTATCGGCCCACCCAATACGAGTATCAAATTCTCGACAATGAGGCCCACCCTGATGGCAGGAATCCTCGCACGAGTGCAGCATCCCTTTACTTTTGTGTCCAACCCTCGCAAGACATGACCAAGCCTGTTGGGCAATGGAATACAGGCCGCATTGTGTGCAAGGGAACGATTATCCAGCACTGGCTCAACGGAGAAAAAGTGATTCACATGGATTACAAAGATCCAAAATGGGCTGCCAATGTCGACATGCTCAGACAGCGAGGTGGAAATCTGGATGCTCGTGGTGCCAACCTGAGTCTGCAAGATCATGGCGATCCAGTGTGGTACCAAAACATACGGTTAAAAGAGCTCAAAGAAACAGA
>CAXEMW010000320.1:0-2504 GCA_963997395.1 uncultured Planctomycetaceae bacterium | reverse complement strand
CTGAAAGTGTCTTGTGGCTTGAACAATACCTTGCTGAATACGCTGGTACAGTGGTTGCAGTTACCCACGATCGATATTTTCTTGACAACGTTGCGAAGTGGATTCTTGAGGTTGATCATGGCAGAGCTATTCCTTTCGAAGGGAATTATTCTTCATGGCTTGAGCAAAAGCAGGCAAGGATGGCACTTGAAGAAAAGCAAGCAAGTGCGCGTCAAAAAACACTTTCCAAAGAGCTTGAATGGATTCGGATGTCACCGAAGGCCCGTCAGGCCAAGAGTAAGGCGAGAGTGGCCTCTTTTGAGAAATTAGCTGCAGAGGAAGCAGCTACCCGAGATACCGACGTCGAAATTACCGTCCCGGCGAGTCGTCCTCTCGGCGATCAGGTCATTGACGCCGAAGGACTTTCAAAGGCGTTTGGTGACAAGTTGTTATTTGAAAATCTTTCATTCCGACTTCCACCTGGCGGCATTGTTGGAATCATTGGTGCAAATGGTGCTGGGAAAACGACGCTTTTTCGAATGCTTGTAGGGCAAGAAGAACCAGATACCGGTTCGATCAAAGTCGGCTCGACAGTCGATATCGGATATGTCGATCAAAGCCGCGACGCGCTTGATTCAGACAAAACGGTATTTCAGGAGATTTCCGGTGGGCATGACACAATCGAGCTTGGTAAGCGAACGGTGAATGCTCGGAGTTACGTTGCCAAGTTCAATTTCATGGGCCCAGATCAGCAGAAGAAAGTCGGTTCGCTTTCTGGAGGAGAGAGAAACCGAGTGCACTTGGCGAAATTGCTGCGAAAGGGTGCGAATCTGTTGTTACTTGATGAGCCAACAAATGATCTCGATGTTGATACCCTGCGCTCGTTAGAAGAGGGCATCACAAACTTTGCCGGGAGTGTTGTTGTTATCACGCATGATCGATGGTTTCTTGATCGACTTGCCACACATATCATCGCCTTTGAGGGGGATGGGTATGTCCATGTCTGCGAAGGAAATTTTGACGTCTACGAGCAGGGCCGCAAAGAGCGATTAGGCGCTGATGCTGCGGAGCCTCATCGGTTTCGCTATAGAAAACTTCAGCAGTGATTTTTCTGACGAGCGACGTAATTAAGATATCGCAGTGGCTCAAGAAGACGGCAATGTGGTGGGGTCAGAACGGATGTTCGTGAGAGCCTGCCAACCAGTGATTTGAGGGCTTAGCCCATTGGTAATTGTACGGCTGCTGCTGCTGACCGGATTTCTTTCGGAAGAGGGAAGAATACGTCTTCATCGCGTACGACTTTTTCTTCAATTGAAATGCCTGAAGGAGTTTTTTCGAAGCGTTTACGAAGCCATTCAACGCAGTCTTGAACGACCTGTTCTGGTGCACTTGCGCCCGCTGTAATCGCAACTATTTCAACATTATCGAACCATGATGGGTCAATTTCATCAGCACCATCAATAAGGTACGCAGGAACGCCCTGTTCCTTTGCTAGTTCGGCTAACCTTTGGCTGTTTGAGCTGTTTTGGCTCCCTAAGACAAGGACAAGATTGGCTTCTTGGGAAAGCTGACGAACAGCTTCTTGACGATTTTGTGTGGCGTAGCAGATGTCATCTTTTGGTGGGCCGATCAATTGCGGGAAGCGAGCTTTGAGCCGACTAATGATACGGGAAGCATCATCGACAGAGAGAGTTGTCTGCGTGAGGTAAGCGAGTTTGTCTTCAGGCCCAAATGGTAAGGTGGCAACTTCTTCCGCAGTTTCAACGAGTGTGAATGCGCCAGGGGCTTGACCCATCGTGCCAATTACTTCGTCGTGTCCTTCATGACCAATCAAGAAAATATGATAACCCTGATTTGAGTACTTAATGGCTTCAAGGTGGACCTTCGTCACAAGTGGACAGGTTGCATTAATTGCCTCTATTCTTCTTTCAGTAGCGATGCGCCGTATCTCCGGGGCAACACCATGGGCAGAAAATAAGAGTGTCGCTTTCTCCGGCACTTCTTCGACTGTGTCAACGAAGACAACCCCTTCTTTTACAAAGCGGTCAACAACATGCTTGTTGTGAACAATTTCATGGAAGACATAAATTGGTGTGCCATAGAGACGAATCGCTGTTTCAAGTGTCTCAATCGCCATATTTACGCCGGCACAGAATCCTCGAGGTCCGGCAAGCAGGATCTTCATGATTTTTTCCGTTGTGTGTGCTGGTCTTTTGTCATTCGTAAAAGGCTGGAACTATGTTCGCCACGATCTACTGTAGCATGTGGGACGAGTGCCACAGTAGTAGGCATTTTTGGCTTATTGCCACCCTGCCCTCTTGCTCAGTTTTAAAAGGGAGACAGAGCCTTCCGCTCGCCAAAGTATGGCGTCGGGCGGTGTACAGCTGAGAGCGGTTTCCTTGAGAAGTCGACCAAACAGAGGCGGATTCTTCACCTCTTGGAGAATTCAGTCGATGCCAGTTGTTCCGGTAGTAGGCATTGATCCGCTCGTGACCCTGAAGAATCACGCAGATTAGTTCCATTCA
>CAXEMW010000319.1:0-2522 GCA_963997395.1 uncultured Planctomycetaceae bacterium | reverse complement strand
CCTGCCAACTGATTTCAATCCAATCAATCTCAATGGGCTGTTTCTGTTGTGGCACAAAGAGCCTGAGATGAACAATACCTTCCTTCTCGTTGATGTCTACTTCGTGCTCCTGCCATGCCCCACCCTCTACTGAAAATGGATGCACCTGACCGGACTCAGGGAATGATGCTTGTCCCTTTGCCCGCCACTGAATCTGGCCCTCACCACTTTTTGGACTGCGCATGCGAAACCGAAGCACGCCGGGGCCACGAGCAGGTATCTTCGCGCTGGCAATAAACGACTTCCTCCCTGCTGGGACAACTTTCAAATCGCCGTCCTTAACTGATGCTTTCGCATTTTTCGCGACCCAACCAAGTATTTCCTTTCGTGGTGCCTGCTGATCGGTCGGGCCACCAGTCATTTTTTTCAGAGATGCCTTGAAGGCTGGGGGCATCTTTAATCCACCTGACTGGACCCCAGTTTTTTCAGGATAGAAGGCAGCAGAATCAAAATTTGGATTCACGGCCGGCAGAACAACATCGACTTCCTTGATATAGGTGTCGATCAAGCCATCGAGTTCTTGAACTTTTTGTGGGTGTGCCGCAGCGAGATTATGGCTCTCACCAATATCGTCCTGCAGATTATAAAGCCGATACTCGTGTGCGTTATCATCGCCGTAGTAGAACGTACGAATAAGCTTCCAGTCACCAACGTGAACAGACATTGATGGCGGCAACCAGTGAGGCGTATTCCCGTGACTTGGGAGATACGTAAACATCGGCGACCGCTCAACTTCTGCACCACGGAGAGCTTCGGTAAAATCAACGCCATCAATCACTGCGTTCTTGGGTGATTTTACACCGAGCATCTGCAAGATTGTTGGATAGAGGTCAATGGCTTGAATACGCGTCTCATTCCGTGACCCGGGCTTCGTCACACCCGGCCAAACCACAACTGCTGGAACACGAACGCCGCCCTCATGAATTCCGCCTTTGCCACCACGAAGCGGGTGATTGCTTGTGATTGGCGTGATGTATTTTTCACCTGAAGCAGCATGTTCCTCCACGCCGCAATGAACATTTCCACCATTATCCGAATAAAAAATGATGACTGTTTCATCAGCAATGCCTTCAGCATCGAGAGCATCTAGCAGACTTCCAACTGCATCATCAAGAGAGTGAACCATTGCAGCATAGGTTGGTGACTGTTGCGGAAGGCCCATTAATGGCTCGTGTGAGGAAAGCATTCTCTCTCTGACTTCCGGTCGTGTAAGACCATCTACAGAGGTACCAAGTTTTTTGCGGTAGCGCTCAATGAGTTCGGGCTTCGCCCCGAAAGGAGCGTGGACTGAAAACTGCCAATAATTCAAAAAGAATGGCTTTGTACGGTCTCTCTGTTTGAGCCAGGCAACCGCTTCTGCCGCCATACGATCTTCGATGTGCTCACCCGGCTGACCTTCTTTAAATTGTGGGTTCGTATACCCCCAAGGCGCAAGGTAGCTCGACTTCGGTCCCGGGCCCCACCAATGCGGAAGATCACTATCAAAGCCAGACTCAAGCGGGGAGTGGGGCTCGCGGCCAAGATGCCATTTTCCAAAGTGTGCCGTTGCATATCCTGCGTTGTGCAGAACCTTCCCAAGCATGGGAAGATCTGAATCAAGACGTGTCGCGCTCTTGACGTTCGTACATTTTTGATCTGGCAACCCTCTTTCAGCAACTGTCGCTTCGAATTGTTCATTCGCAAGGTGCGCTGCAGGTGCAGTCATCCCATGCCGAGCCGGATTCTGCCCGGTCATGATGCTGGCACGCGTTGGGGAACATATCGGACTGGCATACGCATTTGAGAATGTCATACCACGTACAGCGAGGCGTTCGATGTTGGGTGTCTCATAGAGTGAGGTTTTTCCATACAGCGTCGTATCAGCCCAACCCAAATCATCTGCCAATATCAATACAATATTTTTGGTTTGATTTTCTGCAGACACGGCCTGGCTTGCGATGACTACTGCAAACGAAGACAAAAAACGAAACACGAAGTCGTTCACAATCACCCAATCACTTTCACACTGAGTACTGTTCGAAAAAGATTATTGCGCTGCAAAAACCATTTATAGAACTACATTTTATTATGTATCAGATTGGGCGATCCATCGCATGCAATGCGCGAGCCGGGCTGGTCCTAAACGGTATTGCCCGAGTAGGTGTCCTTGACCGCGTCCGCCTAGCATCTGATCTTTATGCACGCGTAAGTCTTCAATGATGATTTCACTGTGCCCTGTTCCGCCGTGCATGGTTTCAACTTCACGTATTTCATTCCATCCTTCGGATGGAAGGTCAATGATGAACGCTGAGTTACCTGCTTGAGGTATGTCAGGGTTTTCTTCTGTCCGGCAAACAAGGATTGCGAAGTTCGCCCGACGTGCATTGGATATAAACCATTTGTGCCCGTTAATAACATAGTCGTTTCCGTCTCTGCGTATTTCTGACTGAATATTGGTTGCGTCGGATGATGCGGGATGAGTAGTACGCGCGTTGAATACTTCT
>CAXEMW010000318.1:0-2553 GCA_963997395.1 uncultured Planctomycetaceae bacterium | reverse complement strand
TGGTGTTCCTACTGCTTTAGTTCCGCCGGGATCGGCGGTACCGCCCGGATCGCTGGTGCCGCCCGGGTCGCCTGCTCCGTCAACAACACAATGTGCTTGCAACGGTACAGCAAGGCATCGCCCGCACACATAGTTTGACTGAGAAGGCGGTATGACCAACGAGTTCCATAGTATTGATCTGAACTGCGATCTCGGTGAAGGTGGCCAGCATGATGATGCGATCATGCCACTGATTAGTTCAGCCAATATTGCATGCGGCGGGCATGCAGGTGACATCGAGTCGATTCAAGCAACAGTGTCGCTTGCACGTGATCACGCCACTGCAATCGGTAGTCACCCCGGTCACCTAGACCCCAAACACTTTGGCCGCCGGGCACTCCCAATAAGCCCAGATGCAGTTGCCGATCTGGTTTTATGTCAAGTGTCACGAATCGCGTCCGTAGCTGGTGATGACCTACATCATGTCAAACTTCATGGGGCACTATACCACCAGGTTGGAACGAACGAGGCATTGGCTATTGCAGTAAGTCGTTCACTTGCAGGTGAGTGGCCCCATCTCTTGCTGTACGCGGCCGCAGGGAGCCTGCTGACATTCATTGCGGAGAGTGAAGGTCTTCGCGTGATCCCGGAGGCTTTTGCCGATCGTCGATATAACGAATCGGGTGAACTTATCTCACGAACGAAAGACAATGCAATTATAGACAATCCACATGAGGCCGCGAATCAGGCCTATGAAATGATACGACACAACGCAATCACGACGCCATCAGGAAAACAGATACGCATTTCTGCCAAAACTCTGTGCGTCCATGGGGATGGCCTCGTTCCGCTTGACATAATTCAAGCTATTCGATCACTGCTTACTTGTGAGGGAATTTGTATCGCCCGACCAATTCACTACTGAAGAAGCCATCGCTCCTGAAGCCAATAGTGAAAATGTTCATTGGCCTGTTGCGTATGGTATTCTAACGAGATCTTCATAGGGGAAATTTCCATGGCCATTCGTATTTTTTTGTTCGGACTTATTCTGCTTGGCTGCACCCAAAGAGTCTTGGTTGCAGGCTCGCTAGGAACACCAAACATCATCTTCGTACTTTTCGATGATATCGCGTATGGCCAACCCACAAGCTATCGAACTGAGAGTCCTTTTCGCACACCAAACATTGACCGCCTGGCTCAGGAAGGAATGCTTTTTACTGATGCCCATGCTGCAGCAGCAAACTGCACTCCTACCCGATATGGTGTTCTAACTGGAAGATACCCATGCCGTATTGGGCAGTTCGGCGTCCTGAAAACATATTCGCCACCAATCATCCCAGCTGATCGACCAACAGTGGCGTCATTCCTTCAGCAGCAGGGGTACCACACAGCATGTATTGGGAAATGGCACCTCGGCATGAACTGGATCGACGGGAAGCCGGGCACGGAAACGAAACTCCCGATTGGAACAAAACTTACCGAAGGACCGAACTCACGCGGCTTTGATTACTTCTACGGGTTCACGCATGCTCGAAACATTGGGTCAATTATTGAACAGGATACCGTAGTAGAAAACGTTGACGCTGTTGATAACCAGCCTCTCATGATCAAACAGGCCGTGAAATACATCACTGACCGTGGAGAAAACGAACAGCCATTTTTTCTTTACTTCCCAATGTGCCCTCCGCATAATCCAATAGCACCCGCCGATAACATGAGAGGTAAAGGCGGTATATCTGGCAAAGAGTCTCGGTATGGAGATTGGGTCTACCAAGGGGACCACATGCTTGGCCAGATACTAGACGCACTCGAACAGACTGGACAAACAAAGAATACGCTCATCATTGCCACAGGAGACAATGGTGCTGCGAAACGACCGTACCCTCCACTGCGTGAGGCAAAGAGTAGCATTTACGAGGGTGGTCATCGTGAGCCTTTCATCGCGAGATGGCCTGAAAAAATCGCTCCGGGCTCGACAACGAGTCAAACCATCTGCCTCACCGACTTATTCGCTACGTGTGCAGAGATTCTGGACAAATCGTTACCTAGTCACGCCGCTGAAGATAGTGTCAGTTTTTTGCCCCTGCTTTCTGGTACGACTGATAGACCGACTCGTGAGGCGACCATTCACCAAGCACCCGGGGGACTAGCAATCCGAAGGGACGAGTGGAAATTGATTTTTCACCGAAGTGGCCAACGTGAATTGTTTGATCTCGCTTCAGACATTGGAGAGACGACAAACCAGATTGACTCTCACACTGACATCAGTAAATCACTCGAAGCGATGATGCTTCGTTATATTAACGAAGGCCGCAGCACTCCCGGAAAACCGCAGGAAGTAGAATTTGACCTTTCTTCCATTCTTGGAGGAAAGAAAGACAAGAAAAGCAAAAAACAGCAATAGCAAAAGCCTTGCGTTTCTCTGCACGCTCAAGAACTGTTGAGCACATCACATAGACCAGGAAAAACAATGAAGAACTCTCTCAATCACGACCGCACTCTCGCAACCCTTCGCACGGAGGCAAAGTACGCCCGACAAGAAAAACGTTGGGGGAATCCTGCTTCTAAGCGTGC
>CAXEMW010000317.1:0-2665 GCA_963997395.1 uncultured Planctomycetaceae bacterium | reverse complement strand
GGTGGAGGCGATGCGTGGCCAAGTGAAGACACTTCCGGCAAAAGGCTTGTTCCATCAGCAAGGGAACGAGCTAATAATGCCGGTCCTGGCAAGATGGCACCACCTAGAAACTGCCTGCCTGATGCCACCATGTCAACAGAAGCTGCAGTACCGCAGTCGATGACAATGCAGCCATTATTTGACGAACCAATATGGCTTGCCGCGGTAGCCGCAGCAAGCCGATCAATTCCCACACGATCTGGCTGTTCAGTCTTCACTTCTAAAGGAAGATCTGAAAAATGAACTCGGTGCAGTTGGACAAGAAGTTGCCGAGTGCGGCTAATGGCTGAAATAGCTGTTTCGAGTTGCGCTGCCGCTGCATCACAAACACTCGCTATATAAAACATTGTCGAAGGAGAGACTACTGGCATCAACCAGCTTTCAAAATCGTCATAACTGAAGCCACGACTATCTAGCTCATACCGTCTTTCCAAAAGAGGCATACCCTGACTAACCCCTGAAACAAGAGCCAGTTTTATCCTTGAGTTACCGACATCAGCGAGCAACACATTGCTCGTACGATCAATTTCTTTTGTAGAGACGTCAGCGGACATTACCAAATCTTTCCATCGAACCTTACTGCGCATCACTGTCATGGGTGCTCTTAAGCTTTTTCATTATGGACTGAAGAAGCTGAGGTAGCCCATCTCCGGTCACGGCACTTACCGCAATCACGTGAAGTCCCGTCTCGCTGGAAAGCTCTTCTCTCACCGCTTTGGCCTCCGCTAACTCTGATTTACTTACAATAAGTATCTCCGGACGAGCACCGAGGGATTCATCATAGAGACTCAGTTCCTGACGTATTTTTTTGTAATTCGTCAATGGATCACTGCCATCAAGCGGAGCTGGCTCCACAACATGAACTAGAATACCTGCTCGCTCAACATGGCGCAGAAACTCATGGCCAAGACCAACACCGGCATGGGCACCTTCAATCAAACCCGGTAAATCAGCTAATACGAAACTCTGTTCTGGAGAAACCTCGACAATCCCAAGAACTGGTGACTTTGTCGTAAATGCATAGTTTGCAATTTCTGGACGTGCATGGGACAGCCTCGATAACAAGGTGCTTTTTCCTGCATTTGGTAGTCCAACCAGACCCACGTCTGCGATGACCTTGAGCTCCAGAATCACCAGTCTCGAGACACCTACTTCACCAGTCGTTGACTCACGGGGCGCTCGATTCACTGACGACTTGAAATGCACATTTCCACGGCCCCCAGTTCCACCCTTCGCCACGACGATTTTCTCACCAGGGCGAGCAAGGTCTTTGATCTGAAGTCCTGTCGATTGATCTACAACGATTGTGCCCGGCGGGACAAAAAGAGTGACGTCTTTGGCTGATCGCCCCTGGCGATTGTGAGGACCACCTGACTTTCCGTGATCAGCTCGCCATTGCTTTCTGTGAGAAAGACCTGCAAGTGAATCGACCCCGACCTTTGCTTCGAGAATAATACTGCCACCGCGTCCGCCGTCCCCGCCATCGGGGCCGCCGCGGGCAACATATTTCTCTCTACGAAAACTACTAATGCCGTTGCCGCCGTTGCCAGCAACTAACTCGACCTTGATTCGGTCCACAAACACGTGATGGCCTCTCGGGCCCAGTACTGGAAAAAATTAGCCTGCAACTTGATCGATATTCACTCGACGCCCTTTGCGATCGAAGCGAACTACACCATCGGAGAGAGCAAAGAGGGTGTAGTCATTGCCAATACCGACATTTGAGCCAGGGTGGAACTTTGTACCGACTTGACGAACCAAAATGCTGCCCGCAGTTACAGTCTGCCCACCAAACCTTTTCACGCCGCGTCGCTGGGCATTTGAATCTCGCCCATTCCTGCTGGAGCCTTGTCCTTTTTTATGAGCCATCGCTCAATCCTCAATCTTCTAAATTTACTGAATGACGAAACTGGCAGTTCCACTGCGCCCAGTTTTGGAGCCTATAGAATATCCTCCTGCCGGGCATCGCGGAAGTCCCATAAATATTCCTCGCCTTCGTTGGCTTTCATGGCCCTTTTAAAGAGTTCTGGGCCCTCATGGCCAAACAATCCTTTTAGAAGTTCCTCGCGATCATCGTCAGTTCGATCACCGACCCGTCCCGTGTCATCTTCAGCCGGGTTTGCCACCGTAAGAAGCTTTGGCAACACAACGTCAAGTGCCCGTCGACTACCTGCCTGCTGAAGCTTCTCGCCATCCACCTGCATGAGATGCAACAACGCAGCGGTGCGAGCAATTGCTACCTCATGAGAAATTTGCTCAAGGACAGCCGAGGCTTCTCCGAAAAATCCTGCTGCCTCCTGACGTCGAATGTTCATATCCGGTGCTTTTTCAAGCTCATTCACAATTCGAGCAAATGAGGTTAATGGATCGGCTAGCACCTGCTCCGGAGTCAGATTGATTTTCCCAAGAGACTCTCGCCTCTGTCTATCTTGTTTCGGTGATACCGGCCCCGCTACTGCCTCCAGCAATTCTTCCATCCAGCCGACAGCCTGCTCTCCAAGAAAGGCCTCCACCAGACTCTCGCGTTCCGCCACACTGTCAACTTTTGCTAACGTTCGGGCGAACATTTCAACTGGCACTAAGCCAGCACCTCCCTCCCAGTTTTCTTTCTCTGGCTCTAGGAAAT
>CAXEMW010000316.1:0-2708 GCA_963997395.1 uncultured Planctomycetaceae bacterium | reverse complement strand
TGTGGGTGTGAGCTACTGCTGTGCGGAGATGGGGGCACTCGTGCACATCGTTGGTGACGAGGTGCAAGAAATACATCCTGTTGTGCGGCAGTGAGGTTCCCTTGCTTCTTTTTCAATAAGGCGATGTGAGACGCAGATCTGACAGAGTCTGCTGGTCCTTGCCACGGGAGATGAGGCCGCTTGTTGATTAGGTATAAGTAGCCATCACCACGTACGCTGCGACCATAAGCCTCGTAGTCATGCCAGTTATGTTCGGAGAACACATAGTGATGGACGTTTGCTTCTGGTTGATCAAACAGAGGCAGCAAACTGACTCCTTGCATTGACTCTGGTGGACGGACGCCTGCAGCGGTGAGGACCGTTGGTGCTAGATCGATAATGCTTACTATGCTTTGAGATGGTCGCCCAACCGCTTTGATTCCGATTGGCCAATGGGCAACGAGCGCTGTCTTCATCCCGCTATCATGAAGTCGGGTTTTCGCTCGTGGAAATGGGCGGCCGTTGTCGGCGAACACAAAGATCAGCGTGTTGTCCAGTACTCCTTGCTTTTGCAATTCGGCAATGGTGAGTCCAATAAAGTGATCAAACCGAGTCACCTCGTTGTGGTATGAAGCCAGATCGTCGCGGGTCGCATCATCGTTGATGAGAAAAGGTGGGGCTGTGACCGTACCCGGTTGGTGCTTCGGGCCGTATTGTTTTTGCCATTGTCGGTCGGCATCCCAGCCACGATGGGCATCATAGGCTGCAAACCAGAAGAAAAAAGGTTTGTCCCGCGGGCGTTCTTTGGTCAATTCCACCCAGTTTGCGTGACCGCCCGAGTTCTCTTTGTTTTTGCCGTTATCTTTGTGATCCCATGTTTTTTCCGGAGTAGGGTTGCCCTCTGGTGGATCGTCCTGAGGCGTGTGATCTTTGCCGGAGAGCGCCGTGTAGTAACCAGCCTTCCGCAGCAGCGACGGAAATTTGACGAGGTGCCACGGCAGAGGTCGATGGAGTTCGCTTGCTCCTCCATTGTTGTGCGGAAAACGTCCTGTTATGACGCTACAGCGACTCGGGCTACAGCTACTTGCCGTCAGGTAAGCGTTGTCAAATCGACGTCCGTGTGCTGCGAGTGCATCGATGTTGGGTGTGCGAGCGGTCTTGCTGCCGTAGCATCCGTAGTCGTTCCAACTGACATCATCAGCGATGAAGAAAATAACGTTCGGCTGTTCGGCTGCAAACAAGACAGCCGGCAGAAGGAAAATCGCAACTGATACAAGTCGGTGCATGAACATTATTGCTAGAGAACCAAAAGGAAATTTGATCGCCTCCTATTTGCCAACGCAATAGACGGCTTTGGTTGAACGGAAGATAATGCGGCCCTCATCCAATGCGGGTGTCGCATTAAATTGTTCGTCTCCATCTCCCAGTTTATTCTCAGCAAGAATGGTGTATTCAGGATCTGCTGCCATGACAATACATGTACCATCACGGAGCTGGGCATAGAGGCGACCATCTCCGAGAACAAGCGATGCGTACACCCGGTCACGGGATTCGTACCGTTCCCGAAAGAGCGTGCTGCCATCTTCAGCATTCAAGCACTGGGCCATCCCCTTGTCGTGCGACCAGAATAAGTAGCCGTTATGAAAGAGGGGAGTGGTTACGTTGGCACCAACTGTCACTTCCCAGAGTTTATGGGTCTCTGTCACATCGCCTCGGCCGCCAGCTTTGACGGCGATTGTGCGATTTTGTCTGCCTCCCGAGCAATAGAGGACATCGTCGACAACAACGATGCCAGGCACGACGTAATCGGGAATCCCCCGGCATGTCCAAAGAACCGCTCCGGTTTTTGGGTCATATCCGCGGATGAGTTCTTTGTGGTGCATGACGAGTTCGGGTGTTCCGCTCTTGGGCGTGACGATCGTGGGTGTCGTCCATGCTCTGTTGATGTCTTCAACCTTCCAAGAAATTTCCCCAGTATGTTTATCAATGGCAACGAGTGCTTGTGACTCAATAGCAGCGTTGATGTACACCAAGTCTCCATAGACAATCGGTGAAGCAGCCGCCCCAAACCCGGCAACGCCCGTACCGATACTTGTTCGCCAGAGTTCTTTCCCCTCGAGAGAGCAGCAGACAACCCCAGACGGGCCGAAAGCAGCGTAGATTTTTTCACCATCTGTGCAGGGCGTGGGTGAGGCATATCCATGATCTGCAACACGAGGCGTTGCTTCTTGCTCCTCAGGAGAAGGATCAAGTGTGAGCGTCCATCGTGGGGTGCCGTCATTTCGAGAGATCGCAATGATATGGAGTTTCAGGCTTTCGCGTTCTCCCGGATCATCCAGCTTTTCACCGTACCCGCTGTACCCTGTGAACACGATCAAGTCTTTCACAAGAATTGGACAGCTTGAGCCGCGAGCGGCAGGGGTCTTCCAGACGAGGTTTTTCTCATTTGACCAAGTCACTGGCAGGGCACCAGTGTTCTTGGCGACTCCAGAACCATTTGGGCCACGAAATCGCCCCCATGATTCTGCAAACGTGCTCGTGGCAGTTGTGGTGCACAGTAGGTACAGGAAGATCGTGGCCCATTTGAGTTGTAGGCCACACGGCACACGGCTACACATCTATTGGTCTGCTTTCTAACTAACTCATCAGTTCTGGAATGACACTTCCGTCTCGAACGATCATAACTGGTCGACCGGTACTCGTGTGGTATTCCTTCGTTGGGTCAATGC
>CAXEMW010000315.1:0-2756 GCA_963997395.1 uncultured Planctomycetaceae bacterium | reverse complement strand
ACAGAAAAAGGCCGCCGGAGTGAGCTCCGACGACCTTCATCAATTGAAGTACACCCCACTGGATTCGAACCAGTAACCTTCGGTTTCGTAGACCGATGCTCTATCCAATTGAGCTAGGGGTGCAGTTTCTCCACACAACAATACACCGTTATTCCTCACGGTCCAAGCGGAGTCTCAGGAACCCGTTTTCATCGACATCGAACTGCTCATCGAGCACGTTCCAGCCAATCCCATCAGATCCTTGACTCATTGCCGATACAACCAAGCTCCTGTGTTCATCGGGCTGAGAATCCTCATCAGTCAAAGGCCCAAACCCCGCTGGCCCTCTTAGCGATGCGCGCGGCCACACAACAGCTCCGTTGACAACTCTCCCAACTGAATCACTGGCATATGTGTTTTCCTTGCTGACCGACCGTGATGGCGGCGTACTCATCGCAAGAAGACCACACCCAGACGGAGCAAAGGCAACAACAGGCGTAACACCAAACATTGTCTCGAATGCTGAGAGTGTCTTCGCAACATGCTCAAATTCAGCTGCTGACCGAACAGGCACGATGATCACTTCGGGAAATGCCATGAGCTTCGGTGGCTCTCCACGTGCAAAAGCAAGAATTTCGCTGAGCTGCTGGTGTCGGGCGATCCATACTGTAACTCGACGGCGCTGAAACAAACGCACGAACTCATCAGCAGAGACTGCTTCTTGGCAGGCTTCAAACGACACGGATAGTTGATGAGAATGGGCGTCAGCAAATACATCATGCAGCGGATCATCTTTCTGAAGCGTCACAAGCAGACGATCAAATCGTCTTAGAACACAACACCCACTTAATGCTTCTGCAAAGGCCGCATACGTAACATCACACTTTGGATTGTGATGAAATCGATCGAACACCGCTCGAGCTACTGTTTCCTGAAGCGCGAGACGGATAACTGAAGGACTCTGCCCACTGGGAACAAGCGGCCCAAATCGCATGGTGATTCTTCGCCGTAATGGCCACGGTACTTTAAAGAAAAACTTGCCACCTGAAAATGAAAAGATGCTGCCCCAGAGACCATCGATAGCCAAGGGGACAGCAGGGGCATCTACACGCTTCAGAATTCGCTCGAGCCCGCGTTTAAACCCAAGCACTTGCCCTGTCCTTGATATGCCCCCCTCGCAAAAGATTCCAATAAAATCTCCGTTGGCTAATCCACTTTCTATTTCTTTGAGCGCCCGAGCAATCGATTTTGGATGGGGATCAAAAAGAATAAATTGCCATTGCGCTGCGAGTCTCTTTAGAAACCGCCCATGAATATTTGGGCCGTAGACAACCATCCTCACCGGTCTTCGAGCTGCAAGGACCACCAAAAAACCGTCAAGCCATGAGATATGGTTTCCGACAATGACAGCTGGCCCGGAGGCTGGAAGACTCTCTGCCCCCTGAATGCGAAACCGGTACACCAGTCGCACCGTCCAGTCTACAAACAGACGCAGAGACGATCGAGGCGCTGAAGCAATCGCAGCAACCGTTGCAACGCCCGCAAGTAGTGCAAAGATCAGAAAAACCCCTCGTGCTGAGAACAGTGGCTTCGCCAGTTCCTCAGCGCCAACGGGCATTCGCAGCAGGTAATACCCGAGGGATGAAGCCAACATGCCTGTGAATACCAGCAAATTTGTCGACGCCAGTGTTGCCCCCAAACGATCCGGTGGGCTTTGTTCCTGAAGATAGGCTTCAAGAGGCACATCAAACATGCCTGCGCCAACGCCAAGAAGAAAAAGCCATACGGCAGCTGTAATCAAACCAAAGGAAAGCGATCCGTTTGGCTGAAAAATTTCCTGGCTGGAAAAGGAGAGGGCAAGGCAGGCGAGTGACATAATGATGCCACCAACTGGCACGATTCCAAGATTGACTTGGGAATCTTCATCAATTCCTTGGCCAGAAAGCCGACCCGCAAGCAGGCTGCCTCCTCCTATGCCAATCACAAGTGCAAGGAGAAGCGGGGTCACTTGACCCTGGGTTGTCGCTCCTGATTCAAACGCGTATTGATCAACATTCAATTGGGCGACTGCAGCGATGCCCCAAAAGAATACAATCCCTGCTGCCGCACCAATGAGCCGGCGAGAACCACAAAGAGCACGAAGGTCGTTTATCGTTTTTGATATCCCATTACGCGGAAACGCCGCCTGTGGGTCTGCAGCAGGAACTTTTGGTAGTCGTAGAGAAAGCAACCAACCCACTGAGGCAATTGAAAAAAGTCCTACCGCTGCTGGCAACGCATAGCCAAAGGGAAGATCAATCATCCAAGAGGGTAGGGGACGGTCTGCATCGGGTTGCGGAGTAAGCCATGTGATGTCAGCCAACCAATTACCTGCGGCCATTCCCGCAAGTGTGGCAGCAAGGGACACAAGCGCGAAAACCCCATTTGCTGAAGAGAGTTTTGCCGCAGGCACTGTTTCAGGAATTGTTCCGAGCAGGCTTGGATTCAGTAATGTCGTCTGCAAGCCGAAAAGACCAACAACTCCGAGCAGCAGCCAGAGCCCAAGAGGAATGCCTCCCAATACAACGCCAGACCCCGCACCCCATGCAACCGCAATCGCGGCGATAATGCCGATCAGTATCTCAGCAAACTTCCAGGTGATAACAACAGATCGCTTCGAATATCTGTCTGCAAGCCAACCAGCGAGCCACGCAAAGAAGACGAATGGCACGACATACACTGCTGTTCCGACAGCCAGCACAGCAGCAGGAGCCGTACCAACTGATGCCGCAGCTCGT
>CAXEMW010000314.1:0-2759 GCA_963997395.1 uncultured Planctomycetaceae bacterium | reverse complement strand
AGCACACAAGTTTGTGCTTTTCGCAAAAACTCGCTTTCATTGTCGAAAAAACAATACCCCCAAGGGGAGTCGAACCCCTGTTTTCGGACTGAGAACCCGATGTCCTAGGCCACTAGACGATGGGGGCGTGACAGAACAGTCTGACAGTAGCGGCCAACACTGGCCTTTTCAAGACTTCAGCCCAAAAGCTCTTGAAACATCACTCTTCATCTTGCCGAGGCCGGGCAGGAGGCCGCCGCCCTGGCGGAAGTAGACGTCGCCTTCCAACTGCAAAACCAACTGCAAAACCAAATGCTGCAAGCGCGCCTGTTACTGCCCACACTCGACGCGAAACAATTTTGTCGATCTCCTCTCGGTCAAGAGACGCCTTTAGCATCGCCGTTGCCGATGCAACTGTACTTGCATGCTGACTCGTTCCTGAATGAATCTGGGATGCAGAAAAAGTTGACTTCGCAAGAAAGTCTTTTGAGAATTTTGAGCCAAAAGCTGTCTCAGGGTTCCAGCTTAGAGGCAGCACAGCGGTACGAGACGGAGGTGCTCTCTGTGCAATTAAGGGCTCCACCGCATCAAGAAGTTCACTCGAACTCTGAAAACGCTTGCCTTGGTCTTTCTCAAGCAATCGCTCTATCACACCAGCAACTACGGCAGGGAAATCCGGGCGAACATCTGCCAATGGCTCCAACGGTTCCTTCGCATGGGCGAGCGCAACAGCAACACCAGTTGTTCCACGGAAAGGAGGTTGACCCGCCACAAGATGATAAGCCGTCGCACCAAGGGAATAGAGATCACTACGGACATCGACTTTTCCACCATGCGATTGCTCTGGGCTCATATATAGAGGCGTACCAAGCGCCATGCCGGTCTGGGTCAGTTCCAAATTATCACGAAGGACTCTCGCTAATCCAAAGTCAGCTACTTTGACTTCTCCACGTGGCGTTAACAGCAAGTTCTCTGGTTTAATATCTCGATGAACAACACCGCCACCTTCCGCACATTCCAACGCTGCGGCTACCTGCATCAGGACACTCAGCACGGCATCAGGACCCAACGGCCCCTGCTCTTTAAGCCACGCACGAAGGGACGGCCCCGCAACAAACTCTTCAGCAAGAAAATGGATGCCTTCGACACAGCCGACTTCATGAATCTGCACAATATTGCCATGAATAAGCGCTGCGGCTGCACGGGCCTCTTGGGCAAAACGATCAACTGCCTCAGGATGCATCAGTGTTGCAGGACGTAGGACTTTCACTGCAACCCGCCGATTGAGTGAAAATTGTTCCGCAAGGTACACGTCCGCCATGCCACCACTTCCAAGTTTGCGAAGGAGTCGATATCCTCCGAGTGTGCGACCTGAAAGATCACTGCCGGGCGATGTAGTATCAGATTGGTTTTGCATATACTTTGATCTACTGACTGTTCTGCGGAAACGCTCTCATAATAGTAGCATGTACCACCCTACCTTTAGTATCTCGAGAAGGAGAACGAATGGCAAAGCCCTCTGCCAGTGAATTACAACAAGCCGCCGAAGCGGTTGATCTTGATGGCTTCGACTACGAAGTCACACTTGAAACATCAGCCGGTCCTATTCGACTCATGCTCGATGCTGCGAATGCTCCTGGCCACGTCCGCAACCTTGTCTCGCTGGCTGAAAATGGCTTTTATGACGCTGGGTGCTTCCATCGAATTATCCCTGGATTCATGATTCAAGGAGGCTGCCCCGAAGGAAGTGGCCGTGGTGGGCCTGGCTACGAAATCGATGCAGAATTTAATGACACCCCGCATGAACCTGGCGTTCTCTCAATGGCGCGAACGAGTGACCCCAACTCAGCAGGTAGTCAATTTTTTCTCTGCTTAGAAAAAGTCCCTCATCTTGACGGCCAGTACACGGCATTCGGTCGTACAGCAGATGATGCCAGCCTTCAGGTTGTCAAGGCAATTGGTGACGTTCCCACCGGCGCCGGTGATCGACCTCAGCAAGAAGTCACAATCACCAAGGCCGTCGTCACAAAGAAACCAAAGTCCTAATCAAATCAGGTTTAGGCGGAGAAGGCGGCTTGAGTTGGGCAGGAGGCCTCGCTCAAGCCTGCCTGACCTTTGCAAGGTCATGACACCTGCTGGCGGCTTCGCACGATAAGTCGCAACCCAAACAGCACAAGAGACATGCCAGCAAATGCGGTTAACAATGCTTTTGTATTGGTGAATATATTAAAATGAGCCTTCACCGCATCCGACATGTAGAAATCTCCCAATAGAGACCACGGAGCAGCCGGCTGCTGGCTTATCGACTGCTGGCTTATGGACTGATAGGGCATCGCAGCCGTCTGCGGCATTGGCTGCACTGGTGATGAAACAGTTGTGGGATACATGCGAGGACTTCGCGAAGAGGCTTGAACAGGTGGCATTGCCAGCTCAGTCGATTGCATCGGCTGTTTTTGAATCTGATGCGTTGTATGTGCTGCGACCGAAGATGGCGTTGGCTCAAATCCGTCAGACCCAACGCTGGCTAGAAAAACCCGAAGACGACTGGTACAGCTACCAACGGTTCGACCATTACCTTCACCGAAAAGAACACCCGTCACTGTGTGAATAGTATCTCAATGAAATTCTACAAAGCGGGCGAAGAGATCCCTCAAATCATACGGCTTACAAATTAACGTCAGTCCTTTTCCGGTACTCAGCGCATGCTAAATATTGGATGTACCCAGGTGGATGGCAAACAGTAATAGATTATTTAATGCGTGAAAATGTTGCGCTAAAAG
>CAXEMW010000313.1:0-2887 GCA_963997395.1 uncultured Planctomycetaceae bacterium | reverse complement strand
CAAATGGCATCTCTCCATCGTTGTTATTGTAACCAGCCGTAGCGCCACCATTCGCAGCACCAAGCCGTACAGTGCTCCAATTATTTTTTTTGTATAGTGGATCACCTACCATAACATTCTTCCAATATCTTCGACCGAGATTGTAACGATAATTATTACTACCTTTTGCTTCGGTCCGACCATTATTGAGTGCAAAAAGGTTGCCATCTTTGTCTCTCAAGTCTCCTGTCATAGAAGGACAGTTAAACATGGAAACTGTTGAGTTACGAGCCGTTGTAACAACCTGCCAATCGTGAGGGGCTGTCCAAGCCTGTTGCGCGCCATTATTCGTTGACTCTGTTTCCAACGCACTATAAAGAGGCATCTGCTCAGAAAACGGGAGGATCCATATATTCCATGTGTAACCTCGTGTGTTTACATTCGTCATTGTCGAGACCCCATTGGCATCACCAATCTTGGCTGCTGCAGGAAAATGGGAATCTCCTTTACGCTGATTTGCATCTGCAAAATTATGAAAAGCTTGACCGAGTTGTTTGAGGTTATTTCCACAGGCGTTTCTTCGAGCTGCTTCTCTTGCCTGCTGGACAGCTGGAAGAAGAAGACCAACCAGTACGCCAATTATTGCAATAACGACGAGAAGTTCGATGAGGGTAAAACCCTTCTGTCTTTGATGTAGTTTCATAGCAATTCCTAAGATTTAGAGACATAAACATATAAACTTGGGGAATCATGCGAACACATTAGAACCCCCTTCGACTGATACCTTATTTGTAGTTTCGTTGAGCGAGTTTGTAAAGATAATTGGAGATAATCAGTCGAATTAGTCGATTGAATTCAAGCAAACTAGTACCTTTGGGGAATTTATCGATCGTTTTGACATAGCGACAAGCCACCATCGCCACTCACAGTACGAATTGACAACTAGCCACAAAACCAAAACGTGCATCTTGATTGGCGGGGCACAAAAGCAGGTAGCTGCAAAATCAGCATCGACTGGAGGCTTGCCAAACTGCCAAGCAACTGTGCGGCTATAAACCCAGAGCCGTAATGCAACAGACGAACGAGTGATTAATTAACGGCGACCTCTCCCGCCTGAGGCGTAGTATCGACCAAAGCGACCCATATCAATGTTTCTTTCTTCCGCCCGCTTCATGAGGGCCTCGAAATATACTTTCTCTGGTGTGACAGTCGGCTTCTTTTTCTCTTTATCATCTGGCTTTGGCCTCTTTTTCTCACCATCTTCTAGCTTTGGCTTCTTCTCTTTACTTTGAGGTGGGTTTTTCTTTGCAGCTTCTCTTTGCTCGCGGTATCGCTTGTATCTTTCAATATCTGCCTCAGTTCGCGTAGGCATACCACCCTGATTGGTTGCATCGAACAGTGCCTTGGCCAACTGCATTTTCTCAATCCCTTCATCGAGAAACGCTGCCTGCTCCGCTGTATTCAATTGAACATATTTTTCAGCAGACTGCTTTGCCAGCTGACCAACAGAGCGCCCCAGATCTCTTCTCACTCTATAGATCTCTTTTGGTGGCATGAGATCTATATTCTGCATGATCTCTCGTATCTTTTCTTTGCTCGATGCAAAGTCTTTGCCTTCCATGAGAACCTTTTGCTGCATCGACATCGTTTCTGCCGCAAGATTTGGTCCTCTGAAGGAGTAGATGAGAATGGCTCCCATGACAGAACCACCAATGCCATACAGAAGTAGTTTTCGAAAACCACTTGGTTGTTTTTGTTGCTTTTTTGCCATGACAGAATTTCTCAGGAGAATTTCAAGCTAATGTGGGTAAGAGTTCTACATCATGTTCCATCGCCTTCATCGATATCAGATGGATCATCACCATCTCCAATAGCAGCGTACTTAAGAAGTACATCGATATCCATGTCGTTACTCAGTGCTTCGACATGCCCATCACACATGACAAACTGAGTCACACCGGGATGAAGGCTGCCGAATTTTCGATTGTTTGTATCAAGGGGATTTGAAGCCAAGCCACGAGCGGTGTCCCGGAACAATGTGTGGGGAGTATCTGAGACAAAAACCGCCGTGTCACCCTGATTGTAGTGTTCCATAACGCCCGCTCCCGCAATAGCCGGGGGAATGTGGCGATCTCCAATGACCATTGTTGTCGACAGTCCGTCAGTGATTTGAGCAGGCCGAACTTCTGAAAACGTATGGATCACGCCAGCACGTTTCGGGTCGGGCCCACCTGTTGATGGTGTTGCATAATTAAAATACGTGCCACCGCAGGCGGAATAATCACCACCTGCTGCAACGCCAATTCCACTGGCAACTGGCGGTTGGTTGTTGTTATCGAAGTTCCTGTCAGCTGCCGGACTCCGTCGGCTTGGGCAGTAAAATGCACCAACGGGTGAACGAAAAGCGGTTGCGTTTGAAGGATCCCAACATGGGACTGTTGTATCCGGATTCCTGGCATTGAATATTTGCGATTGCTCAAGAAACGGGAGTAATCGAAATGCCCACGACACATCGTACGGATCACGTGTTTTCCGACCACTTGGAAAATGCTTCTGCGCATCTGCGTGAAGGGCAACCGCAAGCCCCATCTGCTTGAGATTATTTGCACATGACAGACGGCGACCCGCTTCTCGAGCCTGCTGAACTGCCGGTAACAATAGACCGACGAGGACTCCGATGATCGCAATAACGACAAGCAGTTCGATTAATGTAAAACCACTCGACTTATGAAGTGACTTTTTTGAATTTTTCATCTCAGGGCACGTGGCTCGTGTGAACACTGTTCTTACTCCCGTGTAAAAAAATGAGAAACAAACTATGTTTTCGTTGGCTCAAGGCCTGGCATTGTTCCGGTTGACGTAGCAAATCGCTCAGCAGAAAGACCTGCCTGCTGCAAGATTGACAAAT
>CAXEMW010000312.1:0-2956 GCA_963997395.1 uncultured Planctomycetaceae bacterium | reverse complement strand
ACAAACGGCAACGCTGACTATGCCATGGCATCGAGCATGCAGTGCGGCGTCATGGCCTGGTGGCGAGCTATGTATCCGAGATTACGAACGGTCGGCATGCATTGGCATCCGTGGGATGAGGTGGGGATGATGATGCGAGCATCCAGTTTTGCTTCTCGCCAGATCATGAAATTGCCGCTGATGCCAGTCGATCAAGGCTTGCGTCATCTTGAGCAAGAATTAACGGCAGGGCTTCCTGATGCACAGGTTGTATTCACAGACGGGACCTACCAGCGATGGCTTGGCTCGCTCTTTGCTGAAGCAGACGCCATCGAGTCCAAAGATCATTCTGTAACTGCTGGACAGCCGCAGAATGAGGCCGAAGTCTATCCGCTTATTGACTCTGTAGACCATCTCGTGACTGGACAGGAAGTATCAGTTCACGCTGTTTTCGATCCCACAAGAGAACCGTTTCTTGTTGGTCACCGTTTTCGTGATCGTCCGTTACTACCCTTTGTGATTTCACTCGAGATGCTCGCTGAGGCTGCCCGCCTCTGTGAAGGCGCTGGGCAGTTCTGCGGGTTTGACAATGTCGAAATTGTTTCAGGCCTGAAGTTCGTTCATGACCAACCGCAGGCTGTCCGTACATCTGTAACAAAACATGCCGGTGAACTAAGTGCGCAGGTGCTCAGTGATTTCCGAAACAGGAAGGGAGCCGTTCTGCAACGAGACCGGCTGCATGTCAGGGGACAGGTTGTTTGTGGTGATACTCAACAAATAGAGAATAGTGTGGTGAGTAACGAAAAGCCGCCAACAGATTGGAGTGACGTTGAATATCCAGCAGAGCGTGAAGAGGTGATCTATCACGGCCCATTGTTCCGTCGATTAACTGGAGCCAGAAGAATTGATGGTGTCGGCTGGATGCGCATTGTGGCTGGTCAGGTATCAGAAGTCGCTGGCGATCGGAATCACCGGGGGTGGGTCCTTTCTCCTGCTGTCTTGGATGCATGTTTCTTCGGGTGCGGGCTGCTTGAATGGATTGACTCACAAAACGTTGTTGCAATTCCAAGCGGCATTCGACGGCTACGATTTTTGAAACAGCCATCGCCTGGAGAGGTGTGTGTGCAGCGGATTATCAAAACAGGTCGCGTTGAAGACAAAGCAACATTTGATTTTATTTTGATGAATTCTAAGGGTGAGACCATTCTTTCGGCAGAAGGGTTTGAAGCGCTTGTGCTTGAAGGCACGGGGGTTGTTACGTCATGACATTTGCATCAAAAACCCATTTGCCTCAGATGCTTCCAGCTGAAGCATATACGTCATGGGATCAGTTTAGTCGGGAGAGTACAGCTCTTTTTCAGGATGCCTGGCATTGCGTTGCCCAGACAAGCGATGTCACTAAAGAGGGATCATTCAAAACAGTTTCGCTTCTTGGGCATCCGCTCATTTTGTGGCGAACTGAGGGTGAGATCAGGTGTTATCTCAATGTTTGTTCGCATCGACACTGCCTGCTTACAGGTAAGTCGGATGGAACAATGCCACTCCTGAAGTGCCAGTATCATGGCTGGGAGTACGACAGAGAGGGTGATACGAAACGAATCCCCGATGCCAAGAGTTTTCGTCCACTTGCACCGGGGGTACTCGGTCTCCGCCGGTACCACGTTGAGTTGGTAGGGCAGTTAGTGTTTGTTTCCCTAGCGACGAATCCGACTCCTTTAGATGAGCAACTTGGCGGACAGCGGTCTTACCTCGAGAATCTTTTTTCAGATCGTTGGGCTCCTTTGTTAACTGTTGCGCAAGAAGTAGATGCCAACTGGAAAGTGCTTGCAGAGAATGTTCTTGAGGGCTATCACCTCGAAGAGGTTCACAAGAATACGTTTAAGAAATTTGCCCCTGCCGAAGCCTGCCATCATGAGCTTTTTGATCGCGTTACAACGTATACCGAAAAGTCACTTGAGGAGAACAGCCGTGTTCAATTGCAGGCAGATTTCTTTGCACGCCTTATGGGCGTCAAGGCAGAGCCTGAGTATCACCATATATTCTGTTATCCGAATCTTGCTGGGTCTCGAATGACGCTCTTCAACTGGGTGCCAACAATACTTCCTGTTGCTCCAGGGAAGTCGATTAATTACTGGCAAATATTTTATTTGCGAGGGCACTCAAAGACACCATGGGCTCATTTTGCAGCAACCTTGGTAGGAAGGCATGGCCGAAAATTTTTCAAAGAAGCCATGCGCGAGGATGGTGTTGTGATGCCCGGTGTTCAGGCTGGGATGGCAGCAGAGGAGCAGCCAAGTGGCGGTCTGATTTCAGCTCGAGAGGAACGCATTTTTCATTTCCAGCAATTTGTTTTACAGCAAATGAGACAACCGGGATCAGGTGTTCGAGAGCATGACGAGACGCCGGTTCTTTTATCTTCCTGTGAAGGAGGGTGCCATGTTTCAGAGTGACACCCACTTGCCACACATTTTGGCCCCGGTGCATTATTCTGATCCGGGCTTGCTGGAACGTGAAGTACAAAAGCTCATGATGCCAGCGTGGCACTGTGTTGGAAATATAGATGATCTGTCGCAGGGGAAAGAGTGCTATCGATTTGATCTGTTTGGGAAAACGTATGAAATCGATGGATCTCGTCAAAGTATTCGGGTGGCAGCAACACCTTTACAGAGTAGAAGTGACCGCCTGTGTTTTTCTGGACGCGTGCAAGTTGTAGGCAAACTTGTTTTTGTCTCACTATGTAATGCCGGCCAAACGCTACGTGAATTCCTAGGAACGCACTACGAATACATCAGGGATCTGTTTGGTGGTCAATGGCAGCGATTTCTTGTTGCTCCACAGATAGTGAAAGCGAATTGGAAGGGTCTCGTTGAAAATATTCTCGAGAGTTACCACCTCGAAGAAGTCCATAAAAATACATTCCGTACGTTTCCATCTGCTGATGTTTGTTTCCACGATCTGCATGACAGTTGGTCTGGAT
>CAXEMW010000311.1:0-2956 GCA_963997395.1 uncultured Planctomycetaceae bacterium | reverse complement strand
AAGAATACATACCACGCGATCATCTCGACCAATAACACCCTCGTTCACAAGTTTCCGTGCCCCGGCAACACTTGCTGCACTCGCCGGCTCACAGCCAAGACCACCAGCACCAACCTGGGCTTTTGCATCAAGAATTTCCTGCTCTGACACCTCTCGCACTACACCATCGCACACTTCAAGCGCCCGCAGACACTTATTCAGATTGACTGGACGGTTGATCTCAATCGCACTTGCGAGGGTATCTGCCCGTTTCTCATCCCGATCCAACTCATCATAATAGTGGCAGACAGGGGCAAGATCGGTCTGGCCACCATTCCACCGGAGCCCCCGATTATGAAAAAGTTCGTGCAGCGTATTAGCACCGGCGGCATTAATAACTGCAAGCCGAGGGATTCGGTCAATGAGCCCAAGATGACGTAACTCGGCAAACGCTTTTCCAAAGGAACTAGAATTGCCCAAGTTGCCACCCGGAACAACAATCCAGTCAGGGACCTCCCAGCCAAGTGACTCAAGCACACGAAACATAATGGTCTTCTGTCCCTCAAGCCGAAATGGGTTCACCGAATTCACCAGATAAATACCCATCTTGCTCGCTACCTCTTTGACACGTGCCATGGCGTCATCAAAGTCACCAGCGATCTGAATTGTGAGTGCGCCGTAATCGAGGGCTTGCGAAAGTTTCCCGTACGATATTTTGCCCGAACCAATGAAAATAATGCCTCGCATGAGCCGCGTCACAGCACAGTAGACGGCAAGTGAGGCGCTTGTATTCCCTGTTGAAGCACACGCTGCACGGGTCGCGCCGATCATGCGAGCGTGTGAAAACGCTGCCGACATACCGTTGTCTTTAAACGATCCTGACGGGTTAAGCCCTTCATATTGCAGATGAAGCTGACCAGCATTCATCCCTATATACCGTCCAACACCATCAGAGACAGAGAGTAGGGTCTGTCCCTCTCCAATTGTCACAACAGACTCACGGGGCGCAAAAGGAAGTAACTCGTGAAACCTCCAAACACCACTCAAAGCAAGTGGGTCACTCCGACGCATCCATTTGCGCTCAAACACCTCGAAAGAACTTGGTGCAGGAAGCCGATCCCAATCGTAGGTCACATCGAGAAGGTTTCCACACAAAGGGCAACTTGTAAGCACTTCGTCTATGGAAAAAGTCGCACCACACGCCGGGGCGATACATTGCTGAAATGCGAGATCGGTTCGGGCGGCAACAGCCAAAGTTATCGTCTCCAGATGAAAGGGCTGATACGAACGCCCTACCTTCTCTATTCTCGGCTTTTCGAGGCATCCGACTCTAACTCAGCCGACTGCTCCAACGGAAATACACTAAATTAAGGACATCTCAGCAGGTGAACATGCTCTCACTGTGTAAGAACTCTAGACCGTAAGATGTGGGTATTCAAAGAACATAGTCTTATAGAAACTAAAACACCAGCAGAAACCCACCCCGGCGAGGGGTTTTGTGCTCGAGTTGAATCATTTGTAGTGATCATCTGTGCGAGCGTGTCCTGTCAATTACTGCCTGACACACGCGTAGGGGCGGATCGATTGCCAGTCGCAAAGTGAGAGAGGCGGAAAACGATGAAAGTTGCTGATATGCGGTCGTATCGCAAGGTACTGGAACAACTGAGGAGTCGGCTTCGTGGTGATGTCAACACGATGGCCGATGCGGCATTGGGCACCAATACCGATGAACCCAGCGGGCATTCATCAACCATGCCCGTGCATATGGCTGACATTGGGACAGATGCGTTCGAACAGGAATTTACTCTCACACTTATGGAAAACGAGGAGGACACCCTTGAATTAGTAGAAGAGGCACTCGCACGGATCCGCCAAAAAACATTCGGAACGTGTGTCGAATGTGAAGGCATTATTCCAAAGAAACGCCTTGAAGCATTACCATATGCCCCAACATGCATTCGCTGTGCCGAGCGACTTGAGCAAAATCAGGGTTTTCAACCTCGACTTCTGAGATAAGAAATTCGTACAACTCATCGGTTCTTTTCAATTTTTGTAGATCGATACGTGCCGTGACCCAACCGCCTCGAACGGAAACCATGCCGACTGATCCCTCGTCCAGTTCACAACGGGCGAATGTCATGACGTGGACAGTCTTCACAACGATTGTCACGCTGACGACGGCAGCCGATCTTCTTACAAAGGCTCTCGCCTTTAACAATCTTGGGATGCCAGGCACCAACCCGGGGTGGCCTGTCGTCAAGAACATGCTTTGGTACCGAACGAGTCTGAATGAAGGTGCACTCTTTGGACTTGGTCAGGGTATGGGGTGGTTCTTTATTTCCGTTTCGGTTGCTGCACTCATAGGTATTCTGATTACTGTCTCCTGGCTTTGCATCAGAAACGACGCTATTCTTCTTGTCGCTCTTGCATGCATCACCGGCGGCATCCTTGGAAACCTCTACGATCGTCTCGGCATTCCCTCGCTTCGCTGGCATGCACCACTCGATCGACAGGGTGAACCGGTCTTTGCAGTCCGCGATTGGATTCATTTCCGGCTCGAGGGCATCATCGACTGGCCAATATTCAACCTTGCAGACAGCTTCCTCGTTCTTGGGGCAGGGCTCCTCCTGCTACTTTCATTTTTTCCTCAACCTATTCCTTCGGACAGCATGTCCACAAAAACACTCCCTAAGGAGCCAACGAATGCCTGACGCCAGCATGGAGAGACGTCTGGAAGTCGCGATCGCAGCCACTCGAATGGCGGGCCAAAAAACGTTGCAGTGGTTCCGAACAGATGATCTTACAATCAACAGAAAAAAAGATAGTTCTCCAGTCACTGCCGCTGACCTCGCTGCTGAAGATCTCCTTCGGAAGGAGTTACTCACGGCCTTTCCAGACGATGGTTTTTTGGGTGAAGAAACAGGATGCACAAAAGGGACATCTGAATTTGAATGGGTAGTTGATCCAATCGACGGGA
>CAXEMW010000310.1:0-2980 GCA_963997395.1 uncultured Planctomycetaceae bacterium | reverse complement strand
AGCACACAGGACCAAAGACCAGTGTACGTCGAATTGCACCGATATGGAGGAGTTTGTTTATGGTTACTCATAGTCGTCGATCTTTTATTGCATCGGCTGCTGCAGGTGTTGCAGGAATTTCTGTCACCCATGCAGCTGCACCAGTACCCTCCAAATTCAGCCTTGGAATTCAAGCATTCTCGTTGAGAAAATATTCGCTTGACGACGCTTTGCGTCATACAAAAGAGTTAGGTTTTGACGCGATTGAATTCTATCCAAAAATGTTTTCAGTGACGGATAGCCAGTCACAAATCAAGACAGTGTTGCAGAAGGTAAAAGATCAGGGGCTGAAGATTTCTGCCCATGGTGTCAATAAATTCACTGCAGACAGGGAAGCTAATCGAAAAGTTTTTTCCTTTGCAAAACAGGCTGGAATAAAAATTCTGACAGCGGATCCATCAGCAGATTCCTTTGATAATCTTGAGGAACTTGTTCAGGAATTTGATATTCGTATTGCTATTCATAATCACGGACCAGGTCATCGCTACAGCAAAGTCCTTGACGTTTTACGCGCTATTGAAAACCGGGATCAACGCATTGGAGCGTGTGCTGATCTTGGGCACTATATTCGTTCAGCTGAACGGCCGGTCGAAGTGATACGGCTTTTAAAAGGCAGGTTGTACGGCATCCACCTCAAAGACTTTGCTGAAATGCAGAAAAAAACAGAGGGCGTCATTCTAGGACAAGGCCATCTTGACGTCCCGGCTGTATTCGTTGCGCTCGATAGGGTTGGGTTCCCAGAAGATGGTGCGCTTTCTCTGGAATATGAGAAAAACCCAGAAAATCCCCTGAATGACATTCGGCAGTGTGTTGCCATTGCCCGCACAGCAATGGCTTTATAACTGCGACTCGGTTGTTCTGCTTGATGCGTAGGCAGCGAGAGCAAGTCGCACGGTTGCCACGTCATGCACTCGCAAGATGTGGATGCCCTGCTCAGCTAGACTGCAGGCTGTTGCAGCCGTTGCGATATCACGTTCGTGTACAGATGCTTCTCTGTGGAGTGTCTGTTTCACTAATTTACCAAGAAACCCTTTGCGGGAATGGCCAATTAGAATTGGGCATTTAAGGTCAAGGAATTTTGACGCATGTTTCATCAGTTCGATATTATGACTGTGTGTTTTTCCAAAGCCGATACCCGGATCAAGACATATTGATTCAAGGGCGATGCCAGCCGAAAGCAGAGAGTTCTTTCGATCTTCTAGATAGTTATGAATTTCTTCTACGATGTTTTCATACGTCGGGTTGATCTGCATTGTTTTTGGGGTGCCTTGCATATGCATGGCACAAATTCCGGCACCAGTTTCACTTGCAATTTGGATCATTGCGGGGTCGCCCTCAAGACCTGTGACGTCGTTGATTATCTCAGCGCCATTCTCTAACGCGCATTTTGCCACATAAGCCTTCGACGTATCGATAGATATGGGGCAGTCCGATTCATGTGAAAGAATCCGGACCACTTCTCCGACTCGCCGCCATTCCTCCTCAGGATCGACTGGATCTGAGAAAGGCCGAGTACTCTCTCCACCGATATCTAGAATATCAGCGCCAGCCTCAATGAGGGACAGTCCATGCGCTACCGCAGTTTTGGTCTGTGCCCACAGACCGCCGTCAGAGAAGCTATCCGGCGTAGTATTGACGATCCCCATTAAAAGTGGCAATTCGTCAGATCTGGGTAGACGCACACTCCGTGTACGAAGTTGCCACTCAGCAGGATCAGCAACATGTGGCTTCATCACCACGGTTCTTCCATGAGTCCAACAATTTGCTGCGACATTTTAACAATGCCCTCTTGCTGGGTGCTGACTACGGATCGACCATATTCTGGAACGAGTGCAGCTGCCTGACCAACATCAACACTTGCCGCAGGCACTGGGATGGAGCCCGAAGCTAGAACGGCTCCACCTCGGTCTGCCCAGGTGACAAGAACTTGTAGATTCATTTCAACCATTCTCGATTGATCCGTTGGGCTCTCGACCATCATGCGTTTGGTGTCAGCAACGATGCGACCGGTTAAAATGCTGTCAGCGCCAGCACTATCAACAACCTTGAACGGGGTCCTCTTCTCAATTTCTTTACAGACGGCCTCAGTCAGCCGCTCACCAATATCGAGAGCAGGCGTCATACGAAAGCTGTCACATTGAAAGAGTGGTACATAGATTGTGCGAACATTTGTCGCATACAGAGTGCTGTTCCCAAACTGATATGCAGCACACCCCACGACTCCCGGCAGAAAGCAGGTAAGCCCGTACAAAACTTTCCGGCGATTGATTGATGGGACCATTATGAACCTCACCTCAGTGGCTGATTTTCACCAGTACTGTCCTGGCTGGCAATAACGGTGTCGGCTTCAGCCATGGCATCTAGTTCAGCCTCTTTCAGAGAATCTGGGTTCAGGAAAGCTGTAAGAGTTGGCCAAGGATTGTCGTCGAAATCATCGAGTCCTGCGATGCTTTCAAGTTGCTTTCGTGCACGTTGAGCAAGCATGGTCTTTGGGTAGTCCTGGGCAATAAGTGCGTAATAGATACGAGCAGAAGAATAGTGTTTTCCTTTTGCATAAAACTCAGCCCTCTTCCAGTGACGAAGGGCCTGCTGGGCTGCAATTTCAGCACGTATTCGAACAACGCGTTCCTCTTCGTCACTACCCAATTGATGTGGGAATTGGACAAGAATCTGGTCTGCCAAGACTTCTGCCTCATCGAGCATGCCTCCCTCGTATGCGGGGCCTTGATACGCCCGAAGTTTTGCTTGGAGTGCAAATAGGTGGGCCGGCATCAGAAATTCGCTGTCTGGGTACTCTGTCCGCAGAACTGAATAAAAGTAATCGGCGTCAAGCCATTCTTCCTCAAGGAAATGGGCATTTGCTTGTGCCATCAGGCTATCGTCAGCAAGTGATCCACGGGGATCATTCAGTTGAACATGTTCATATGCTTTGAGAGCTCTT
>CAXEMW010000309.1:0-3035 GCA_963997395.1 uncultured Planctomycetaceae bacterium | reverse complement strand
GGTTCATCTTCTGCCTTTACTGTAATACCAACAGGCGCAAGGTCTGTTAAGACAGTCGACCCTGGCTCGACAACTTCAAGCACGGGATCACGAGTTGACTCTTTGGTAATCTCAGAATCCCAGAGGACTGGTGTCGCTGTTGGCATGATCTTTTTATCAACAAAAAGTCTCAGCTCATCATCCACATTCGTGAACAGTACTTCCCACGAACCCTTGCCCCGAATCGGAGTTGGTGTTGATGCAGTGATACCACTCGCAGCTTCGAGCGTTGCCGTACCGTCAGTAAGATCAATTGAACAAGAATGTTGCTGCCCACCATCAACGAGATCAAATACGACGCGACCAGTGTCGGACTTGCTTTCAAGAGCACACTCAACAGCAAGATCACCAACCCAATGACCACCCTGACTGATCGCATTGTAAGCCTGGAAGTCTTTGACGAGGGCAGGTCTGACACCTTTACGGACCTCCAGCCCGAGTCGAACTTCTTTCCAGTCATCTGGCGTCGGGTTGAATCGCTGATACCGAAGACTTGCTGACTGTCCTGCTGAACATGTTGCTGTGAACTGACGCCGGCCCTTTTCTGACTTCCACAAACTCGTATCGGCCCAATCGGTCCAGGCAGAAGGCCACCCCTCTGTCTGCATAAGAGGCGCCGGAAAGTTATTGTCGTGGACAACCTGTAACATGGCCTGCATCACATGCGGCGGTTTCCGGGCAATCGTAGCTGGCTGCCCGTCACGACTCGTCCAGATGTCTCCTCCAGCAATACTCACCAATTCATTCGGCAAACCGACAAGTCTTTTAATGTAGTTTGTATTTGCTCCTTCAGGATACTTGAAGACGATAACATCCCACCGATTTGGCTCTCGAAAGTCATACGCAAATTTATCAACAAGAATTCGGTCGCCGTTGTACGAAGGATATCGCGCGTCGTATGTAACAGAAGGCCCCTCGCCCTCAATCAGCTTCATCACATTTCCACAATTTGGGCAGGTCGCCGAGGCAATCATCTTGCCGGCGAGTCGCATTTTAAGTACCGCCAATTTTCCACTTGGTGACTCAAGGTCAGCAATCTGTTGCTGCGCGACGTCTCGCTGCTGTAGCCCTGCGGATGAATCAGCAGCCAACCGTCGGAGCCGTTCAAGCTCGCGATTCAATCGACCTAATTCGGTTCGCAGGGTGTGCGATTGATCATCTTCTTCTCGACTGGCTCCAGCCTGAAAATTAAAATCACACTCACTGCAATCAAGATCTTTATGTCGACCCATGAGCGTTGGAGCCATGGAGCCGGTTGGGATGACAAAAGCTTCTGCCTCAAATGCACGAAATAGAAGAGCCAGTGTAAATGCAATGACGAGAGATTCGACTGTTTCTCTTCCAAATCCTAGAGGACCACGAACAACATCTTGTTGTGTCGGCCCATCCGCAGTTTCATCTGAAAGACCAGGTATTACCGGTTGGTTCTTTTTATTTTTCCCATCTACCATTGTGCATTATTCCTTCGACTGGGAACTGAGTGCCTGATCAACTGCTCGGCGTACGTCATCATAGGTAAAATTTCTTCCAAGCTTTTCACTGGCATACTCATCATCAAATTGTTGTATCAGCGTACCATTACGATCCCAGACCATAACGGCGGGGACACTTGTAATGTTCATTTTTTTATACAAGGCATCTGCCTCATCACGATTGAGCAGATTCTCAATATCGCCCGCCGAAACCTGCTCCAAAAATTTCCTCACTGGCTCGAGTACGTCTTCAGGCACACCGAACCCCTCAAAGTCAAACGATAGTGAAAGACACGACACTGTGTCACCATAGTCTTTTTTGAGGTCGACAAGACCCGGAAATTCCTTAACGCATGGTGGGCATGATGTACTCCAGCAGTCGAGGACAACGACCCGTCCACGATGTGACGCGATCCGTCTTACTATTTCCGAATGATCAGCAACGGCAATAGACACAGGGTTTGCGACCGGCTGTTGGGCGACGGCCTGCGGACCATGAACATCAGGTGAATCACCATACCACCCACAGCCAGCAATCAAAATTGCACCGACGAACAACATGAGCCGCTTTGGAAATTGTGCGTTTCGTGTCATGCTACTGCTCATGTCATCGCCTACAGGACCATCGTTTGAACATATTCGACATCGACCGCCACACCCCTTGGCTGGTCCTCGTGACCTGGTTGTGGCCTGCCCTGCTTTTCGCAGTAAAGTAAATCTCTCCAATATCGTACGAACCTGTGGATGTTTTGGCATCCGTCATTTAATTACCTGCGGTTCTAGCAAGCTCGATGAGAAAATCGCTCGGGAAGCAGCACAGGAAATTTCAATCGAGGTTCATCGAAGCCTACCGCCTGTCCTTGATAAAATGAGACACGCAGGCTGGGAGCTGGTTGGTCTTGAACAGTCAACCCATTCTGAATGCCTTTTTTCATTTCCGTTTGTAAGCAAGACGGTCCTTGTCATTGGGAATGAGCGGCTTGGCATCGAGCCAGAGATTCTGAGCCGACTCGATCGTGTTGCGGAAATTCCAATGGCTGGGCTACCCCATAGTCTGAATGCAGCGACATCAACTGCTGTCGCCGTATACGAATATTGCCGGCAGTTTCCAAACGGCACACCAAAGCCCTCAACAGGTGTGAGCTCATGACTTTGGTCATTGGCATTGACGAAGCAGGCTACGGACCAAACCTTGGGCCGCTTGTTATCGGTAGCTCATCATGGCAGATCGATGAACTGCAATGTGATCATTTATCCACAAAGGTAGCAGACCAGTTTATTCAATTACAAAATGATATTCACGATGACTATCGTGCAGGACGCGGACCACCTTGGGGTGATTCAAAAAAAGTATTCACTCGCAAAGGCACGAAGTCCGAAACCCTTGAACCATTAGAGCGAGGCGTGTTCGCGGCGATTCAAATAGCCACAAACACACTGCCGGAGACCAGCGATCGCCTTCTCTCGTTACTCGCATTGAAATCGCCCGATGATTCTGAGCTATCCTGCTGGAAAAAAATTAAT
>CAXEMW010000308.1:0-3103 GCA_963997395.1 uncultured Planctomycetaceae bacterium | reverse complement strand
TTAGGACGCGACTTTAACGGATGGGCTGTCTTTTCGGCTCACGACCTCACTGTCTCCTGTTCATCATGCCCGACTGTAGGGATCATGCTGGTTTTCGGCCCCAAGTCATGCCTCCTGACAAGATGCACAACCGTTGCCATACTTCTTCAGTTCCTCCATTGATCTGGTATTTTTTCGAACTGGAAGTATTCAAGCAGTCCACAACATAGAAACACCTGCACATGAAAAAATTTGATCTTCGACTTAGGTGCCTGCCAAAACTGACCAGACTCCGTCTGGCAGCGTGCACGATCTGCATCACAATCTGTCCAGCACCAAATGCAACCGCCGCAGAGTACCTTCCTGGCATTGAATGGGAGGAGCCCCGGCAGGTGACACCGGGAAAAAACAATCAGGACCCTCCAAGTGACGCCGTTATTCTTTTTGACGGTGTGGATACAAACGCTTGGAATAACGCTGAGACATGGTCGGTAACAGATGGTTTCCTGATTGTTGGAAAAGGCATGATTAGCACAAAAGAAGCTTTTGGTGATTGCCAACTTCACGTGGAATGGTCAAGTCCACTCCCGGCTGAGGGAACCGGTCAGGGCCGCGGGAACAGTGGCGTCTTTTTTGGGCCGTATGAAATTCAGGTTCTCGATTCGTTCGAGAACGCGACCTATTTCGATGGACAAGCCGCTGCGATCTACAAACAAACACCGCCGTTGGTTAACGTCATGAGAAAACCAGGAGAGTGGAACAGCTACGATATTATCTGGAACACCCCACGTTTTGATGCAGAAGGGAAGCTTACAGAACCTGCCACTGTGACTGTACTTCACAACGGCGTGCTTGTACAAAACAACTTCGAGCTGCTTGGAGACACTCCATTTAATCGGCCTCCTCAGTACAAGCCTCATCCGCCAGAACTCCCAATCCGACTGCAGGACCACAAAAATCCCGTACGTTTCCGAAACATCTGGATTCGGGAAATAGCCCCAATTCAGGGAAAACGAAAACAACAACCGACTCTTCGGGAGAATAAAACAAGTGCGAAGCGACCCAAAAAGGGATAAAAGAAAAGCTTCGAGACCGGAGCGCCGGAAATTGGTGGAGTTTCTCGGCAGCTTGCAGAGATCATCACATCTGTAAAAGGGATATCTGAGCGTTTTGAGCAGGTCGCCGAAGGCATGCAAGCCCAGAGCCAAGGTGCCGAGCAGATCCGGATCGCCATGGCACATCTAGCAGAGAGCGTCTCCGAAAGTGAATCGGCCCTAGACAGCTTCCAAAACGCCACAACCGACGTCCAGCAAGCAGCAAACGATCTCCATGGAGAAATTACGCACTTCAAGCTTTAAGCGATGGGTTTTTACCCATAGCGTCTCTTGGTGTATCGTGGTACTTCCTGAGTATCTCAAATTAACCCTGGAGACACGTTTCCCATGTCACGTACGTTGCTTGCGCTCATTGCGTCCACTCTTCTCTGCTCTACCGTTTTCGCACACTGTCAGGTCCCGTGTGGAATCTATGGTGATCAGTTACGATTCGAAAAATTACTAGAAGACACGAAAACTATTGCCAAGGCACAAGGGCAGATCAATGAGGTGGCCCCAACTGCAAAAAGTGGCCAAGACAGTAACCAGCTTGTTCGCTGGGTTGTCACAAAAGAAGCTCATGCAGGGTCCATTCAAAATGTCATCGCCGACTACTTCCTAGCCCAGCGGATAAAATCTGATTCACCGCGGTACACTGATCAACTCAAAGCGGCACATGCCGTGACTGTTGCCGCAATGAAATGCAAACAGTCGACCGATGCGGCGACTGCTTCTGCACTTGAAAAAGCCATTCATGAACTGTATCGCGCCTATGAAGGCAAAGAGCCTGACTTCCACTAAAACAGGCCTGACTGGTTTGCTTTCCGTACGCAAATGTCCGTGCCCTCCCATAACGAGGAGGGCACGGGCTTTTGGAAATCTTTTGAGAGAACGCAATGATCCTTGCCCTTACAGCAGAATTTGGCATTGCGGCTTTAGCATTCAGCGTTGTTATTCTTATCGCCTTGTTTCTCTTCGTAGCCGTCTCCTTTAATCGACTGGTGCGTTATACCAATCTTGTTGACGAAGCCTTCAGCGGCATTGATGTTCAGCTGAAACGTCGGCACGAACTCATCCCGAATCTTGTTGAGTGCGTCAAAGAGTACGCTGCCTTTGAGCGTTCTCTCCTTGAGGATGTCGTCGCCGCTCGCTCATCAACCGCAACTACCAATGACATGGCAGGTCTCAATGCCAGGGAAAACGGGCTGACGGCTGATCTTGTGAAGTTTTTCGCAGTCGCAGAGGCCTATCCTGAACTCAAGGCAGACACAAGTTTCTCGCAGCTATCTTCTCAACTTGTAGAACTTGAGGACGCAATTCAATATTCCCGACGGTATTTCAATGGCGCTGTCCGAAACTTGAATATTTCAATTGAATCGTTCCCATCAAATCTTGTAGCTAATTTGTTTGATTTCACAACAAAAGAATTCTTTGAAGTCGAATCCGTCACGGAACGCGCTACCCCAATCATCGATGCTCAGGCTTTATCATGAAAACAATATCCTGTCGCTTCCTTTTCGTATTCTTATTAATTTTTCTTCACGATTCCTTCCTACGGGCTCCCAATTCAATTCTTGCAGCAGAATGCGTTACAAGCTTCCAAAGCGATATTGCAATAGCTGCTGATGGTTTAATGACAATCACCGAGACCATTTCAGTGATTGCAGAAGGGAAAAAGATCAGGCGAGGAATCTATCGCGACATACCCGTTCGTTATGACACAGCCTTCTTTGGCCTGAAACAAAACATCCCCTTCGAACTCAGAGCGGTTTCTTGTGACGGAACGGAGTCACCCTACCGTGAAGAAAACCATGGCATCTTCAGACGCATCTATATTGGATCGAGGAACGTTGAACTTCCTGTAGGACCACACACCTATACGATTCAATACACAACGCGGCAACTACGTTTTCTGACAAGCCATGACGAGGTCTACTGGAATGCTACCGGGAATGCTTGGAAATTTCCGATCGAGCAGGCCGAGGCAACGATCTCTTTTCCTACAGGAATCCCAATGGACGAGGTGTTGG
>CAXEMW010000307.1:0-3149 GCA_963997395.1 uncultured Planctomycetaceae bacterium | reverse complement strand
TACCCACAGATGTTCAGGTCGCGAAGGTAGCGGGAGTAAAACCCCGGAACGTTGTCTTTATTCTTTCGGATGACCATCGATACGATGCCATGAGTTTTCTGGGGCATCAGTTTGCCGAAACGCCGCATCTTGATTCGCTTGCTGCAAACGGCGTGCATTTTGAAAATGCATTTGTCACCACATCGTTGTGTTCACCGAGTCGTGCATCCATTCTGACAGGCCTCTACACGTTTCGGCATCGCGTTATCGACAACAATCGATTGGTTCCTGATGGAACGCTTTTCTTTCCGCAGTATCTGCAGAAGGCCGGGTACTCAACCGGCTTTATTGGAAAGTGGCACATGGGCGGACATCATGATGATCCACGTCCGGGCTTTGATTATTGGGTGAGTTTTAAAGGCCAGGGAAACTATTTTCCACCAAACCCGAACTACACAATCAATGTCAATGGAAAGCGGGTGCCACAAGATGGCTATATCACGACATTGTTGACGGACTATGCGATCGACTTTCTTGAGCAGCAGACGGAGCGTGATAAGCCATTCTTTCTCTACCTGTCGCACAAGGCAGTGCATTCAAACTTCACACCAGAAGATCGCTATAAGGGTCGGTTTGATGGAAAAGAGTTTGATCGACCAGATAGTGAAGACAAAGTTGTTGGCAATGACCGAAATCTTCCGCGATGGCTTCTTGACCAACGGAATAGTTGGCATGGTGTCGACTTTCCGTATCACAGTGAGCTCGACATTGAAGCGTATTACAAGCGGTACTGCGAGGCGCTCTGTTCAGTGGACGACAGTGTAGGAACAGTGCTTGAGCAACTCGACAAAATGGGTATTCGTGATGAGACGCTGGTTATTTACATGGGCGACAATGGCTTCATGTTCGGTGAGCATGGGCTTATTGATAAACGAGTTGCCTATGAAACATCTATTCGAGTGCCAATGCTGATGCAGTGCCCTGACCTGTTTAAAGGCGGTACTGTTGTTGAAGAGATGGTTGCCAATATTGACATTGCCCCAACAGTGATGGAAGCAATGGGAGTTGAAAAGCCACCGCATATGGATGGAGAAAGTTTTATTGATCTTGGTAAAGGGCTTGATGTGCCGTGGCGTGACTATTTTTTGTATGCGTATTACTGGGAGAAAAACTTTCCACAGTCACCAACTGTTTTTTCGCTACGGAGCGATAAGTATAAGTACACGACGTACTATGGTCTTTGGGATACCGATGAGTTCTACGATATTCAGGCAGATCCTAACGAACAGAACAACTTGATTCGTGATCCTGCGATGAAGAAGGAAATGAAAGCCATGGAGAAACGGCTGTACGAAATGATGGCTGATCTCGGCGGGATGGATATTCCAATGAATGCGCCACGCGGTGGGTTTAACAACAAGCGGTTGCGAGAGCGTGAAGGCGATGAGGCCGCGAATTTCCCGAGTGACTTTGTTGTTGATGAACCCTTAAATAAAAACGCGAACTAGATATCAGCAGATATCGAAACTGGTTAGCGTAGTTTGCCGGCGGGTGTTTCTGCAGCAAGTTGATCAATCATTTGTGAGCAGGCACGTTCAACGGCGGTCTGCCACTGGTGTGGTTGAAGTCCATCGTTTATTTCTGGTCGGCTGTGCGCAAAGATGACGCCGCGGGCGGAGTTTACGAGAGCACCGAGGCCATGCTCGTCAAAGCCACCGGCGACCCCGGCGGCAGTTCCACCTTGATGGCCGAAGCCAGGGATGAGAATCCATGTGTGGGGCATGGCGTTTCTGAGTGTCGTGAGTTGTTCTGGCCATGTTGCGCCGACAACAGCACCGACTGCACCGTACTGTTGGTCACCGGCTGTTTCGATTGCTGTGGCCTCTACACCTTTGGCGACATAATCATAGACATGGCTTTCATCGACCTTAAGGTCCTGGAAATCTTTTCCCCCGGGGTTTGATGTTTTGACAAGCACAAAAATGCCGGCTTTCTTTGTCGTTGCTCGTTTGATAAATGGTTCGATTGAATCGAGTCCAAGGTAAGGATTCACTGTCAACGCATCAGCGGCCCATGGTCCAGCAAGCCAGCCAGCTGCGTAGGCTTCTGCTGTTGAGCCGATATCACCTCGTTTGCCATCAGCGAGAACAAGCAGTTCTTTTTCGCGGGCGTAGGCAATGACCTCTGCGAGTGCGGTGGTGCCGTGGGGGCCGAGTGCTTCGAAGTAGGCGAGTTGGGGTTTGACGATTGGGACAAGGGGGGCAACGACATCAATAACACCTTTGCAAAACTCCAGGTAGATTTCAGCGAGTTGGTGTGGTGGTGCGGTTTCTGGTGTAGAAATGTTTTGAAGAAGTGCAGGGGGCAGGGCTGATGCTTTGGGGTCGAGGCCGATGCAGGCGGGGGTGCCCTTTGATTGGATGGCAGCGGTGAGTCGTGCTGAGAACGAGTCGTTGTTGTGCGTCATTGTATCTGTGATGAATTCTGAGAGAAGTTGTGCGGTTGTGTTGTTGGGAGATGCCACGGCGGCAAAGAGGCCTGCATCATTTTCTATGTGTGTTGTCCTAATGTGTTGCGTATGCGATAGTGTGACGGTCGTTGGTCGGTGATGCGAGAGGGTGTCGCTCGGCCCGGCAGATACGGGGCGTAGCTCAGTCTGGTAGAGCGTTCGGCTGGGGGCCGAAAGGTCGCAGGTTCAAGTCCTGTCGCCCCGACATTCTTTTTAAATCAGGTACCAAACGTATCGGATTGCTACCCACTGACAGTCAGTGTAGCCACTTGCTTCTTTGGTCGTCCTAAAAGACGCTAAAGGAGCAAATCGAAAGTGGATTATGATTCTTACGGATTCTCAGAAGGCGCGTCTTGTTATATTTCGTAGGCTGAAAAGCATAATTTTATTACGCTCAAAGAATGGATAGACCCCTTTCATGTCATTCGTCGCAAAGCTTCTCATAATGGTCGGATGTGTAGTGCCTCTCATGGTGATCGGTGCACTCGTTGGTGTATTTGCGCTGAAAGCACCTTCAGGAGAATTGTGGGAAAAATTTCCAGAGCTGCACACGATTTTACGGGCCGGGACTGGTGCTGTTCTTGGTGGTTCTTTGGGTGCTGGAGCTGCAAAAATCTACATTTCTCTAAACGATGATGAAATTCATCTGTAGGCTCCGGAA
>CAXEMW010000306.1:0-3167 GCA_963997395.1 uncultured Planctomycetaceae bacterium | reverse complement strand
CGTGGGCTCTCCGACTTTGTGTATTTGGCGTCGGCTTTGTTTGCGGATCTTTTCTTGCACCCCTTTTCAACATGCTACTAGCCGGTTTTTTCAAACTCTTTAATCTTTTTTTTGATGTCACAACAGGAGTCTATGGAGTCGCCGTTGGACTTCTTTTAAAAATTGGCATCGTGATGGTCGGAGTGTACATCGCTCTGATGGGACTTGCCTATTTTGGTTTTAATACTGTTCCCGTTGGCTTCATCCCAGAACAGGACAAAGGGTATCTTCTTGTCAATGCGACACTCCCTGAAGGAGCAAGTCATGAACGAACAGCAGAAGTTATTACCGAATTAGAGAAGATTGCCGCCAAGGCACCAGGTGTTGCGCATACGATCTCTGTCTCTGGTTATTCTTTACTATCCAGCGTCAGCCTATCGAATGCTGGTGGCATGTTTGTCATTCTTGATCCTTTTGCAAGTCGGGCCGTGCATTCTGAACAGTCATCTTTTGCAATCGCACGAAAACTACGGAAAGCTTTTTATCGGGTTCGTGATGCTCGTTGCGTGGTCTTTAATGCTCCACCAATTGATGGCCTTGGAAACACCGGCGGTTTCAAATTGCAGGTTCGTGACCGTACAGGTCATGGAGCGACCGAACTGGAGCAAACAACCGCCGGACTCGCTGACGCGCTTGCAGCGCAACCAGGACTCGTCGGACTCTTTTCCAGTTTCAAGGCAAACCAGCCACAACTGTTTATCAATATTGATCGGACAAAAGCAAAAGCTGCTGGCGTCTCAATCAAATCCATTCATCAGACACTTCAGGTTTATCTTGGAAGTACCTATGTCAATGACTTCACGGCCTTTGGAAGGAATTGGCAGGTTATGGCTCAGGCTGATGCTCCCTTCCGAATGCTTCCTGAAGACATCGGGAGACTTGAAGTTCGCAACAACGATGGAGAAATGGTGCCACTGGCGACCCTCCTGACCGTAGAAGAAACTAGTGGTCCGGCTGTTGTCACACGATACAACCTTGCACCATCGGCAGACCTCTCAGGATCAACACTCGCTGGAACAAGTTCTGGTGACGCCATTGCACTGGTTGAAACGCTAGCGAGCCAACCACCAGCCGGCCAAGGACTTCTTCCACAAGGTATCGACTTCGAATGGACCGACTTGTCTTTGCAACAGATACTTGCCGGGAATACAGCGGTTTTTGTCTTTGCGATGGGTACTCTTTTTGTTTTTCTTGTTCTCGCCGCTCAGTACGAAAGCTGGCTGCTTCCACTCGCTGTCATCTTGATCGTACCAATGTGTCTTTTAGCAGCAATATCGGGTGTCTGGATTGCTGGAAGCGATAACAATATTTTTACTCAAATTGGGCTTCTTGTTCTTGTTGGTCTGGCAGCCAAGAATGCGATCTTAATTGTTGAGTTTGCCAAGCAGCGTGAGGCCGACGGACTCCCACGAACGCAGGCAGTTCTCGAGGCAGCAACCCAGCGTTTACGACCAATCCTGATGACGTCTCTTGCTTTTATTCTTGGTGTCGTGCCACTGCTCATTGGCCGAGGTGCTGGTGCTGAGATGCGAGTTGCTCTTGGAACAGCAGTCTTTTCTGGCATGCTTGGGGTCACTGTCTTCGGCATTTTCTTCACGCCGGTCTTTTACTCAGTCATCATGTGGTTTAGTCCAAAAAATGATACGAAAAAGGCAGTTCTTCCGTGAATCAGTCTCGGTGTTGTGCTGCCTGTTGTATTGTTTTCACAAACGCGTGGGTGACTTTCTTCACCTGTAAGAATGCCCATGCTCGTTACATGATTCTGCACATGAATGGACGTGACTCTGAGCCAATGAGACCAACATTTTATTCAACTATCAATGGTATCCGGTTGACGTGGTTGGTGAGTGGTCGAAACCGTCGAGAATCGTCATACTAAAACAATACATTGCCGGTGCACGAAGCTTCGGCCAACACATCTGGAGAAAATTCCATGCAGTGCTTCCCGAGCAAGTTTCACCATATTTTCTTAGTTCTATTCTGCTGTTTCTTTCTTCAAGTAGCGCATGCGACTGATTGGCCAACGTTTCGTGGTAGCAGCCGTACTGGCATTGCTCCCGACACCAACTTGCTCGAATCATGGCCAGATGAAGGTCCCAAACTTGTCTGGCGTGCAGCTGGTGCCGGCCGTGGCTATGCCAGCTTGGCTATCGTGGGCGATAGAATTTTTACGCTGGGTGATGGCCCCTCAACTGCATCCGATGCTGATGAATACCTCTCATGCTTTGACCGTACCACTGGGAAACCACTCTGGCATACGAAAACAGGGGAAGCATATAACGAAAATAAAAAACCAAGCTGGAATGGTTCTCGAAGTACTCCAACCATTTCTGACGGAATTGTGTATGTCATCACACCTTTTGGATTGCTTATTGGCTGCGACGCTGAGACCGGAGAATTTGGAAAAGCAATTGATTTGAAGTCTGCTTTCGGTGGAATGAAAGATGATGCTTGGGGATACAGTGAATCCGTTCTTATTGATGGTGACAAACTTGTTTGTACCCCAGGCGGTAGCCAAACGACGATGGTAGCTCTTAACAAAAACAATGGTGAAGTCATCTGGAAATGCCCTGTTCCAAATGATCGCGGTGCTGGCCATGCTTCGATTGTCATCAGCGAAATTGCTGGAAAAAAAATATACGTACAAACGACTGGATCTGGAGGGTTTGCCGTCGATGCTGAAACAGGCAAACTCCAATGGACATTTCCAATCGAAAAGACGACGGCTGTTATTCCAACACCAATTATCAAAGACGACCTTGTCTATTTTGTAGCCGGATACAAAAGAGGAGGAGCACTCATTCAGCAAGTTCCTGGTCCAGGTGGATCAGTGACATCGAAGGAAATATTTCCTCTCAAAAAAGACTTAGCAAATAAGCATGGCGGAGTTGTCCTCATCGACGATCACCTCTACGGATGTGCTGATAGTGGAACGTTTCTTATCAGCGCTGACTTAATGACAGGAGAGGTGGTTTGGAAAAATCGAAGTGATGTTGGAGGAAAGGGCTCAGCAGCTATTGTTGCAGCTGATGGACACTTGTATGTGCAGTGGGAAAATGGCGTTCTTGCTTTAGTAAAAGCAGATCCGGCTGCTTTTGAAGAGGTGTCGTATTTTCAAATCCCTGACA
>CAXEMW010000305.1:0-3189 GCA_963997395.1 uncultured Planctomycetaceae bacterium | reverse complement strand
TCGCCTTCCTCGTTGGCCTTGTCATTATTGGTGGAATTAAGCGCATTGGGCAGGTTACTGAGAAAATTATTCCTCTTATGTGTGGCATCTATGTATTAGCTGGACTTGTCATTCTCGTTATTCACATAAAGCAAATTCCTGATGCGGCTGTGCTCATTGTGCGATCCTGCGTGTCACCAGAGGCCGCATACGGCGGCTTTATTGGTGTACTTGTGCAGGGTATTCGTCGAGCAGTTTTCTCGAATGAAGCTGGCGTCGGATCTGCTGCTATTGCTCATGCAGCAGCAAAAACAGATGAGCCCGTCCGTGAAGGTCTCGTGGCTATGCTTGGACCGTTCATTGATACGGTTGTTATCTGCACAATGACAGCGCTGGTTGTCATTGTGAGTGGGGCCTATAACACACCGGAAGCTGGCCAAGGAGTTGAAATGACTCGCTGGGCATTCTCTGAAACACTCAGTTGGTTTCCAACCATCCTCAATATATCGGTATTTCTCTTTGCATACTCGACAATGATCAGTTGGTCATACTACGGGGAGAAAGCTTGGCAATATATTTTCGGGACAACAAAACAAGCCGTTATTGTTTATCGAATTATTTTTCTCGGATTCATCATACTCGGAGCTGTTGCGTCCTTAGATAATGTTATCGAGTTCTCTGATCTCATGATTCTGTCTATGGCCTTTCCGAATATTATCGGAGGAGTCATTCTTGCTCCCCGTGTTAAGGCTCTCTTAAAAGACTATTGGCGACGATATAAAAACAACGAATTTGTTGTCTACGACTAATCAATTGAAGAAGGTGTGCTATGGCGCTTCATGTTTCTACTGTTGTTGTACCAATTGATTTCTCAGTCGCATCAACTGGTGCAATAGAGACTGCTCTTGAGATTGTTGATAGTCCATCACAACTTCATCTCATTCACGTCATGCTGCCACTTGAGACGATGTCACCTGGTGTTTTGCTCGGCGACATCACTGATGTCTCTCGAACTGAAAAAGTAACAACTGCCCTCAAAAAACTTGCAGATGACCACGATGCAGACGGTGCTCATCTTGCCGTAATGATTGGCACACCTGGTCTTGAAATCTCTGATTATGCAAAACGGCATGAAGCTGATCTCATTCTTATCCCATCACACGGATACCACGGCATGAAACGACTCTTCTTAGGCAGTGTGGCTGAGCGCGTCTTACGTCACGCCCCGTGCAGGGTTCTTGTGCTCAGACGTACTGATAACGAATAGACCAAAGTCTCTTACAAGAGCTACTCAAACGTTATCAGTTCCTCGATAGCATCCTCGTCCTCAAACGGATCAAAACAACCGTCCAGTGGTCCGTAATCAGATGCAGAAATAACGCGACTGGTAGATATCTGGAATGTGTCATTCATTATTTTGACCTCTTGCCACATGATGATACCTCACCAGTATTTGATACTGAAGGCCATCATTGAGGGTAATCTCAACGTACTGCTTGGATTTCTTCCAGGAAAATTTTATCTTCAGTAATTCAAATATACGCTGAACCCTTAATATCCTGCACGGATTATTTACCTCCTGACAGAAAGATCGACATGTCGACTGCAAGTCCCACTAGCCCACCTACGACTGACCCTTGGTTTCAGGATCGATTTGCGGAACGGATTGGTGGAGCCGGTTATGGGAAAGGCACTGAGGTCTACAAATTTGAACTCATCAAGCGAGCCAAACGCCTTGCTTTAGCCGAACATCCCGAACGGAAAATGCTCGACTTTGGTATCGGTGAAAATGATGAAATGGCACCCGAAAGTGTTCGGGATGTCATGAGGCGAGAAATTGATCGACCAGAAAATCGTGGTTACGCTGACAACGGTATTCTGGAGTTCAAAGAAGCAGTCGCCGCTTTCATGGAACGGGAATTTCGTGTTGTTCTTGATCCCGCAAAAGAAATTAATCATTGCATTGGGTCAAAGACTGCTTATGCAATGCTTCCAGCTGCTTTTATAAATCCGGGAGATGTTACTCTCATGACTGTGCCTGGCTACCCAGTTGCTGGCACTGCAACCCAGTGGTTTGGTGGCGACGTTCATAAGCTTCCGCTTGTACCTGAAAATAACTTTTTCCCAGACCTTGATGGTATTCCTGCAGACGTTCTCTCTCGGAGTAAGATTCTTGTACTCTGCTATCCGAACAGCCCGACCGGTCAAACAGCGACTAAAGATTTCTACAAAAAGGTTGTCGACTTTGCAAAAAAGAATCGGATCATTGTTGTTCAAGACGCAGCACACATGATGCTTTCGTACGAAACAGCACCCCTCTCTTTTTTGTCAATCGACGGCGCGAAAGATGTCGGTGTCGAAGTCCACTCAATGTCAAAAGGATTTCACATGATCGGCTGGCGGCTTGGCTGGGTTTGTGGTCATGAAAAGCTCGTGCAAGCTTTCGCCGATGTAAAAGATAATTGTGATTCTGGTCAATTTATCGCAATTCAAAAAGCTTCTGCCGCTGCGCTTGCAGACCCTGCTATCCCCAATCAAGTTCGGGAAAAATATCGTCGTCGACTCGAAAAGCTTGTTGGTGTTCTTCGAGGCGTTGGCTTTGAGTGTGAAATGCCAGGAGGCACATACTTCCTGTACACAAAAAGCCCAAAAGGCGCTGGCAAACAAACTTTTGCGAATGCTTCTGAGGCCGGTCAATTCCTGATTAAAGAACTGTCAATTTCAACAGTTCCATGGGATGACTGTGGGGCGTACACACGATTTTCAGTCACCTATGAAGCTCCCAATGAAGCGGCTGAAGACGAACTTATGGCTGAACTTCATAATCGGTTGTCACAAGCACAATTGACATTCTAAGAACACGTTCAAACCACACCTTATGAAGGACGAGCACATATGACTATTCGCATCGTCCATACTGCAGATAATCACATCGGAATGCCGTTTCGGCAGCATGGAGATGAGGCTCGTAACCAGCTTCTCGAGGAACGCTTTGAAGCCCTCGAACGTCTTATCGAGACTGCGAACGACAGTCATGCTGATTTCTTCATCATTAGTGGTGACCTCTTTGATTCCACCCGTGTGAAGACGCCGTACATCGAACGTACTGTCGGCATACTAAATAAATTTTCGGGCACTTCAGTTCTTGTTCTTCCTGGTAATCATGATTTCTACGCTGGTGATGACACAGAAGTATGGAAACGTTTTCAC
>CAXEMW010000304.1:0-3216 GCA_963997395.1 uncultured Planctomycetaceae bacterium | reverse complement strand
CAGGCTCACCTTGGTAAATAATCTGTTCACCTTCCGCATAGGTTTGTTCGTCCTGCTCGCTCGCAAGTTTCTCTAGCTGTTCTCGCGAAAGCATTCCCAAAACCCCAGCAGCCCCAAGCCGACGTACTCGCTCTGCAACTATGGTTGTCTGGGGAGCTTCAACGATGGCCGGGAGTTGAGTTAGTCGTACATGGTGAGTGGAAACAGGAATGCGGATACCGTTCCTTGCAAGCGCGTAAAAAATACGATCTCGTGCCATACCATCGACCCGGTCTCGTTGTCCAAACTCAGTTGTGAAAATTCTAACCCAATATTCAATGCCACGATCGGTGTAGCCGTTTGTAACAACAGAGGGAGCCGGAGAATCAAGAACGCCAAAACTACCCCGAACAGCATCGAGCATGATCGACTGCACTTTCTGTGGCGGCACCTCGTACGGTGCTACAATGAAAAGACTTCGTCGAGACCATGTATCTGGTTTGGTAAAATTTCGTATAGATGCTTGCGCCAACTGGCTATTCGGGATCACCACATAAGCGAGATCCAAAGTGATCACTTTTGTAGCCCTCCAGTTAATCTCAACAACTTTTCCAATATGCTCTGCATGCGTGTCGTATTGAATCCAGTCATTTAATTCAAACGGGTGCTCTGCATGGATAGCCAGTCCAGCAGCAACATTGCCAAGGGTATCTCGAAGCGCAAATCCAAGGACTGCTGTCAAAACAGCTGAGCCAGTAAAGAGCTCACCTGCAGCAACGCCCGCCTCCCAAAGTGCTGTGACAAGGGCAACCCCAACCAATAGAATCACGAGAACGTCGAGGAAAATTTTGGGCACTGGATCTCGAATACGTTCCCACCCTGAAACAAACACGACAAGAACCAGAGACTGCAAAAGGGATGCGAGGGCAAAAAAACGGACTGCCTGCTGGGAGAGCCCGACAGCCGATTGCACTGATGGGAACAAAAGGGGCAACACGAGCGGTAGCGGAGACAGGAGGAGCAGTACAAGTGGGCTTCGTGCCACCCATCGTCGTCCCCTTGGTGCGGTTATTACAAACAACACAAGTGCAAGCACTGCACCGAGAAGTTGCCGAGTTGTTTCGGTATCGTTCCAAACCATCATCAGATGCACTTGTCCATATAACTTCTCCACTACACGAATTCCAACCCGCCATTCTTTCACCGAGGCTTGTGAAAAGATTATCAAAGTTTGGCCGTTTGAATGCGAAAAGAATGCTGTTTTTCCGTATCGGCATGGACGAGCCATAGGGACTTAGGGTATCTTTTAGGGCTTGAATTGATTATTGCTCTCTGTGATAACCCCTAAGGGCATTCAATACATTTTTCAATTTGTTTGTCGTTCAACACAGTCAAAGGATTCCATGGTTAAGCTGACGGTTCGTGATCGCGAAAGTATTCAAGAAGCTGTTCGCCGCTTCCGCAAACTCGTTGAAAGAAGTGGCATCAAGAAAGAGATGCGACGACGAGAATTTTTTGAGAAACCGAGTGAAACGAAGCGACGGGCTCGCCTGAGGGCAGAGCGTCGGATGAAGAGAAATCGACTGCTGGGCGTTTGATCGCTTTGCAGTCGATAGAATCGATAGATCGGCACGTCCGCTTGAAAACTTCTAGTTTTTGCCGCTGCTATTTTTTCTATTCGAAAAAGACACACCGTCCCAATCGAGTCCGATATCAATCCAGGATGATGTGTGTGTCGGAGCACCGGTACTGATTCGATCGACCCCGCTTTTGGCGACATCGGAAATGTTCTCAAGCATTATTCCCCCAGAAGCCTCGAGAATCACACCTGGGGAATTTCTTCCTCGGAGTGCGACAGCCTGACAAAGATCCTCGACAGTCATGTTATCAAGCAGAACGATATCAGGTTCTGACGGCAAAACATCTGCCAACTGATTGAGCGAATCAACTTCTATCTCGACGACCATCTGATTTGCCCTGCTCGCTGGAAATGTCTTGAAGATGAACTCACGTGATTTGCGGACAGCATCTGCTGGAGACAGACCACTTTCATGGATTGCCGCAAGATGATTATCTTTAATAAGAACCGCATCGTAGAGACCTATACGATGATTAAATCCTCCACCACAACAGACTGCATACTTATCCAGTAATCGCCAACCAGGTACTGTCTTCCGAGTATCGTAAATCCGACACGGTGTTTCCTGAATTGCCTCAACCAAATCACGCGTCGTGGTTGCCACGCCTGACAACCTTCCAAGTACATTGAGAATTACTCGCTCAATCTGAAGTATTGAACGCATGGAACCACTTAGGTGGCCGATTACAGTGCCTGCCTCAACACAATCTCCATCATCAACCACCGACGACCACACCAGATTTTCCTGAAATTCGTCTACAACAACCTCGATCACCCGGAGCCCAGCAATCACGCCGTCTGTTCTCGTCGTAACAGCCAGACTGCGCTCGATGGTTTCATCCACCAACGCTGCACTTGTCCAATCAACTTCAAGCCCACAATCTTCCCGGAACCATATGTGCGCAGAGTGTCTTACTTCTGCGGCCAAATATTCATTCCATACAAGCTGTACGTGGTCACGAGAACCCGCCGGCGGATTGGCAGTGTGTAAAACCATATAGACTAGTTCCTAGAGTATTTGGCACCAAAGACATATCATAATGAAAAGGCAAGGCACGCGAGGAAATGCTCATCCTGCCACGCCGCTTAGGATCGATCCCGGTCGGAATTTCCCATGAAATCGTCTTTTGATACAACTTCGTCTTCTTTCATGCATGGCCAGCAGACCTATGACCCTCCACCTTCTCCCCAACAACAGCGTGCGATCATCGCCCTGACGGTGACTGGATTGGCTACTTTGATCTTGTGGTTGTCATTCTCGCGACACGGACTTGTCGACTTTTTTTCTCCTCCTGAACGAACGATACACTTCAACCTTGATATTAACAGTGCTCCTCCGAGTGAACTGTCACTCCTCCCTGGGATTGGCCCGGCGATGGCATCGCGTATCATTGAGACACGGGAGCAGCGAGGGCCCTTCAAAAGTGTTGATGACATTATCCACGTGCCAGGGATTGGCGAAATTACTCTCCAGGACATGCGGCCATTTATTCGCACAATCCCGGATCACCATACAGAAAAGTAATTTATGCTTCGCCGTAAATCTACTACGCCTGACGGAAACACTTTTGAACTTGTAACTCCGTTTGCGCCTGCAG
>CAXEMW010000303.1:0-3278 GCA_963997395.1 uncultured Planctomycetaceae bacterium | reverse complement strand
AAGCCATAATGATTTTGAGGCAACTCCTGCTCTTTTTTTTGTTTGCTGTGTCGACGGTTGCTATGGCGACACCTGACAACCACGAATTATCAGTTGAAATTGGCTTTGATGGAATAGTTCGTGCAGGACACTGGAACCCAGTGATGCTCCACATTCCACAGTCCCTTGCACAGCCACCGACCCGCTATGTTGCCGTTGAAGCACAGGATCCAGACGGACAATGGCTTCGCTCACCTCTTGTTCGTCCCACCCTGATGAACGATACACAATGGGCAGCAAGGCTTCTCGTAAAGATTGGTAGCCGAGACAGCACCATCCGGGTCGTGGTTATCGACACAACGGAACCAAATGCAGAAAGTGCGCATCTCGCAGAGGTAGTGACTTCAAAAATAGTGCGCATTCCACAACTATTGGATTCAAGCCAGGAAGTCTTGATGCTTCTTGGTGATTTGGAGAACGCAAACAGGGCAACTCGACTTGCGGCTCGGGAAGATGGGTCACGAATGCTTGTGGTTTCTCCTGAGCCACGTTCCGAATCGCTTCCACTCTCTTCTGTTTTTGGCCCTCCGGGGCTAACGTTTGACGGCATCGACAAGGCGATAATCTGTGGAAATGCGGTGACACGAGGCATTTCAGACGATCGCCTTCTTGAGCTTGATGCATGGGTCCGGGAGGGAGGTGACCTCCTTCTCATGTCAGGAATGTCGCTTCCGGCTGCTATATCAACGTCTCCATCTCTCGAGTCATGGCTGCCTGGCAAGTTCAGCCGGCTGGTCCCATTACGTCGGGCATCTGCGCTTGAAACATATGCGAGATCCAGTCGACCACTCGCCCGCCGAGCTATTGAAGAGCTACAGATTCCAATCTTCGAAGATCTTCCAAAACTACAGGGGGTGATCGAGGCTTCAGTTGGTGGTACCGAAAACGACCCGCCACTTGTCGTGCGCCGTGCCTATGGCTTTGGACGGATTACATGGATTGGTATCGATCTTGATACACGAACGTTTGCCTCATGGCCTGGCACCGACTCACTTGTGCTGAAACTACTCGATATCGAGGACAGTGGAGATTCTGAAGGAAGAGCAGGGGAGGCGAGGCGGGGCGGCCTCGACTTGGCAGGACAATTAAGGCTTGCAGTTGACAATTACCTGAGTGTCTCAGTTATTCCGTTTGAGCTCATTGCACTCATCGGGATGCTCTATGTTGCTGCACTCTTTCCACTTGACTGGTGGATCGCCCGACGAAGCGAGCGTTTTAGATGGATAACTTGGCTGACCTTGCCGCTCATTGTCCTCGCCTTTACAGGAATCACTTGGTCAACCACACGACAATTTAAATCTGACGGATGGCAGATCCACACTGCCGGTGTCTTTGATATTGACGAGGCAACCCAAACATGTCGATCAACCAGCTTTGCCGGCATCTGGGCTTCAAACAATGGACGATTCGACCTTTCTACCAACCCTGTGCAAGACACCTCCAGAGAAGATTCACGTTCAGTGGTGAGTTGGTTTGCAGCATCTGGACGAAACATCGGCGGCCCCGATGCATTAACGCCACATCCTTCTCTTGCTGGAGCCCCCTACGAATACGGATCATCCGCAGCCAGACTTCAGAACATCTCAATTGCAGCAGCTTCAAGCCAACTCTTTGAGGCCAACTCAACCAGCCGACTGCCAACTGTTTCGATACAATCGACGCTTAGCAGAACGGGGCAGGGAACCCTCCGTGGAACAATCACGAACCAACTTCATATATCACTCAACGATTGCGTCCTCATGCACGCTGGCTGGCTTTACGATATTGGCACCCTTCGCCCGGGTGACACTTTTGATCTCGAAGCAGGAAAAGGCCCACGATCTCTGGGGGCTTTTTTAACAAAAAAACGAGCTGTTAAAGACCGTAATGTCTCAGCACGATGGAAATCAGATGATCGAGACATATCACGAATTCTTGAAGTAGCTGGCATGCATCGCGCGACCGGCGGATCAGAATACACTGGACTCCAACCGGGGCGACTAGAGCACATTGACATGACTCACCTCCTTGCTTTAGACCGTATTATTCTTATGGGCAAGGGACCATCTGCCACAAAATGGCTGCCACAAAAACCAAGTGAATCCGGATTCAAACATTTTAAAGATGCAGGAGACACAACTCTCTGGAGAATTGTTCTCGAGCTTCGCAACTAACTCCCTGACACAAAACCTGAAACATCTTCATGATCGAAACCGTTGACCTGACAAAAAAATATGGTGACTTTTTTGCACTTGAGTCCCTGACATTAAAACTCGAGAAAGGAGATCTATTTGGCTTTATCGGCCCAAATGGCGCGGGGAAAACAACGACTATCAGAATCTTATCGACACTTCTATCACCGTCTTGGGGAGAAGCTTCGGTATGCGGCTACTCAATTTACACCCACCCGCGTGAAATACGTCGGGCGATTGGCTACATGCCAGATATTTTCGGTGTATACGACGACATGCGAGTCATCGAGTACCTTGAATTTTTTGCTGCTGCCTATCGCATCGATGGGCCCGCTCGACGTAAAGTTGCGGAACGTTCGCTCGACTTGGTTGATCTAGGAGTGAAAAGAGATGAACTTGTAACCAGTTTATCTCGTGGCATGACTCAGCGGCTTGGCTTGGCCAGAGTGCTTCTCCACGACCCTCAAGTGCTTCTTCTCGATGAACCTGCCAGCGGTCTTGACCCAAGAGCTCGCATTGAAATGCGGGCTCTGCTCAAACGACTTCAGGATCTCGGGAAAACCATTCTTGTATCAAGTCACATCCTTCCCGAACTGGCTGACATTTGCAATCGTGTCGGAATTATTGAGTATGGACAACTTCTTGCCCAGGGCGACGTAACAGACCTTCTTGCTAAAGTACGAGGCCGACCTGTCATCTGCATTGAAGTGGAAGGTGACCCGGAGAAATCAGCCCGCCTTCTGGAAGATTGTCCTGGCATCGCTGAGGTCAACATCCTCGAAGGCATTATCCGTGCAACACTCGACGACCGTTCGGTTGATATCTCACTTCTTCCAGCCACAATCGTTGCGAGTGGTGAACGGTTGCTTGGTATGAGGGAAGAGGAAATAAACCTGGAAACGGCATTCCTGGAACTAACAAAAGGTTCCTTAGGCAGGCAGGCAGACGATGCAGGCAGGCAGTCAGTCAGTCAGTCAGGCAGACAGCCTAAGAAATGCCAATTGAAGGCAGGCATCCAAAATCGCATAACCGCCCCGAACATTTGGCGCGGAAAGACAGAGTCGTCCG
>CAXEMW010000302.1:0-3318 GCA_963997395.1 uncultured Planctomycetaceae bacterium | reverse complement strand
CTACGACACATTCACGACACATCTACGACACATCTACGACACATCTGGGCAGCCCCCCCCAGATAAAACTTTGTCTCTGTACACTCCCGTTTACAAAAACAATTGCTGTTTACATGTTCAAAAAGGCAGGGGGCTGAGCTGGGGCCATTGCCGGGGCAGTATTAACGACAGCAACTCTCAAACCGGCCCAATTCTTGGATGCCGCTTCAATACGAATTGATCGCAATAGCCCAGCAACAGCAAATCCTTCGGGCATTCTTGGACACTCACTTGTACCAAAGTCACCCCCAAGAGATACCCAGGCTGCAGCCGAGCAGGATGTCTGTTTTTTTGCGTGGCATGTGAACCATCTTTGTGCAATCAGAAATGTCTTCACCACTCCCTGTTGCCGCCTGTCAACCCAGTCGCTTCGGCGACGAATATCACCAGCCGCATATTCACGACCTGTGAGGAGGAGAAGATCTTTCGCTCGACCTTCTTCCAGAAGTAAATCGAGCCGAGACAGAATCTGATCTTCATCGGATTGCGTCGACAACTGATCAACCTGTACACCCGCCGCTTTGAGAGAACGAACAACTGCGTCAGCATCTTCACACTCTCCAACAACAAGGACTGGGCCAGACAAGGAATGTGTGCCCGCAGACACCCGAGGCGCGTCGCTCATGCGCAGAACATGCCTGCGGACCGAAGGCGACTCGCTTTCTTCAGACTTCGGTGAATCTGGTTTCGCAGTAGGCTTTGAACGAGTCGAAATCGGATTCGCTGCAGGCGGACTCTCAGGTAGCCATAACGGATCTGGATGTCGTAGCTTGAAGTATCTCCAATCGGTGATAACAACTTCTGGCTCAGGGCAGCCAGCCTGCATTTCTCGAAGCAGGTGCTCTACTCCTTCCGCGGGCGGCATAAACCGAAGCTTAAGAAGGGATTTAGAAAATTTTGACTCGGGACGCACTGCCATGCCAACTTCATCCCATGAGTGCCAGGCAATAACAACAGATGCGACTTCTGGACGTTGCTCCCGATACCAGCGTACAAGTTTGGCCACTCCCTCGTTTGCCATACAGTAATCGGTTTGTCCAACCGCACCAAAGCGACCACTAATTGATCCGAACACAACGAAGTTACGCAAGGCGTCTGACTTTGTCAGATCCATAAGATTCAAGGCCCCATCAAGCTTTGCCCTTACAGTCCTGCGCACAAGCTCCGGCTTCTTTTTGGAAAAACGTGATGCCTTTTCAAAACCGGCCCCATGAATCACACCAACAATTGGCCCTGACTTTTTCCGGATTTGCCCCAAGAGGTCTGATAATGCCTCGCGATTCCCCACGTCACATGCATGGTAAAACGCTTCGATGCCTTCTGATTTTAAAGTTTCTAGCGTCGCATTGATTTCAATTGCTTTCTCAATACGCCCCCACGCATCAGCAGGCAACTCCTTTTGGGCTAACGCCTCCCGCATCACACCTTCACGAAGTTTTCTGAGACCAGCAGCATCAAGATTTTTCCACTCATCATGAACAGTGGGCACCGGACTTGAACCAACAAGATGAAGCACCGTGTTTGGAAATCGACCAATGCCTCGTGCAACCTGAGCAGTCACCCCTCTCGCGCCTCCTGTGATAACCCAGCACCCACTTACTTCAGCAGGTGGCAAGTCTTCAACAAGCGGATTGTTAACAGGGCGCACGGCAAAACGCTGGCCACTCCGATAAATAATCTCGGGGTTTTCTGTTGCACTACAGGCCTCGTCGACCAAAGCCTCAGCAACCGAGTCGTAATCATCAATCTTCTCAAAATCAACAACAACCGCATGAAACCCGTTCTGACGCTGATCCCGTGACTCTGTGTGTATTCCTTTTACGAGCCCAGCTAAGCCACCCACCGCCGGGTGACTGACACCGTCTTCAAGGCCACCAGGGGTACCCAATTGTGTCGCAACAACAAGCGTAGCGCTAGGGAGTGATTGAGACTTCTCCTGACGGGCAAACCATTGCTGAATGAGTTCATATCTTGCAACCAGCACATCTCTGTTCTGGCTCCACTGATGCTCTCCATCAGTAAGTCGCTCATCGTCAAATGCATCAAGCATGAATAAATGCGATACATCGAGCGACTCATCCATAAGGAGCGAAGACACTTCGTCCAACGCAGAATCAGCGGCTCGTATGACCTGAATTCCTTGCTCGTGCAACAGGCGAGCAACGGCAGCAGCAGCCTCGCTTTGTCCAACAACGATGGCACCGCCACGAAGCGACCGATTCTTTTGCTCTCTTGGCCACGGAACCAGATGAACTGAGAATCGCGTGCAAATTCGATCTGATGTATCTACAGGCGACTGGTCATTTATTGACGTCCCTCGCTTGGAGTAATCCTCAGCGGTGACAACGGCAGTCCTGTTACCTCTATTTCCTGACTCGTAAAAACACGTCCCAGCATTGTCTTCTATGGCATTTCCCTGTGTCTCAAAGAATTCTCGGCAGTCAATTTCTTGAAAATCAACCTGCTGGTTTTCTGGACATCGGCACGCACATAATACGCGACGAACTTCTGGATCAAACACAACACTTAGCTGATTATCAACTCGACGGACTGTATTCATGGTCGAGTGTTTGACTTCTGCCTGACGAACGACGTCGTAGCGATCACGCAACATCATTGAAAATGCTTCTGGTGTCGCATTGCACTGGGGAGCATTTACAAGTTCCTCAAATCTTTTCAGACGCGACTCAGAGTGCGGCGGTATCGCTCCCGTTGCACGAAGCTGAAATGAGTGATTCGCGATACAGAAAGAATGTGATATGTCTTGAACGATAACGTCGGCAGGACTGTACTCAAGATGCACCGAACGGTTTGCATCTCCGTCGCTGATAATCATTGCCCAGCAGCCATCTCGCTTTGTTGCCCGAACAATGGCGACCGCCTCATCGACATTTGTAGCTGTGGAAAGAATGCGGTCAACGATTCCAGAATGCATAAGACCGCGGACTTTTCTATTGCCAAGAGGCTGATCAAGGAGCATTGAACTTGTAACAACCACACCACATTCATTCATCCCATTAATCCCGGACAACACCCCAGCGGCTGTAAACGCTACCGATGCGAGTTGCCCAGTTGGCTTTCGGAACTGAATGCAACGACGAATGCTATCTCTCAGAACCAGAGCTGCCGGCAGATCTTCATTCGCACCCTGTAGCAGTCGGCGGGTGCGAGTGACACTTGCGGGAAAGACAGCCTGAACACACCCACCGTCAAGACTTGGATCGATCTGAATATGCATCGCAACAAGCGACTCATAGGCGACACCTGCACCAGCGGCAA
>CAXEMW010000301.1:0-3343 GCA_963997395.1 uncultured Planctomycetaceae bacterium | reverse complement strand
ATGGGTGGTGGCATGGGTGGCATGGGTGGCGGCGGAATGGGTGGCGGAATGATGTAGTTTGGATAGCCACCACGATCTCATCGCTTGGTCGCTCCTTCGAGTGTTCAATACTTGCTGAACTGTGCTGCTGGTTTGATTGCTTCTAAGCTGAACACACTCTGGACCACCTTTCCCGAGGCAGCTATCTCGACAAATCACGAAACGTACAACAGCACTCTTGATCATTAATGAGGCTATTCAAATGGCTAGCTTTGGAGTAATTCTGGTAGCAGCTGGAAAAAGCAGCCGCTTTGGTGACGCCAATTACAAAAAGCCCTTTGCTCCGCTAGCCGGACGGTCTGTTTGGTTGCACGCTGCAGAGAAATTTCTCGACCATGATGACGTGAAACAGGTTGTCATTGTCATTGCACCGGAAGACCGTGAGTACTTCATGGATAAATTTGGTGCTGATATTGCATTCCTTGGTATCAAAGTCGCTGAAGGTGGAGAGCACCGATCAGACTCTGTCTTCAGCGGTTTCGCTGCATTGAAGAAAGAAATTGAGTTCGTTGCAATTCATGATGCCGCCCGGCCTTGCCTTGCCGTCCGATGGATCGATGACGTATTCAAGACAGCCGTTACGACGGGAGCTGCTATTTTGGCGACACCTGTTGTAAGCACACTCAAGCGAACGGATGAGCAGCAGTGCATCGAAGATACGGTCGACAGGACAAATCTTTGGGAAGCTCAGACGCCTCAAGTATTTAGCCGTACATTACTTGCCGACGCCTTTGAAAAAGACACACAGCGAACCGCTACAGATGAAGCACAAATGGCTGAGGCAGCAGGACACACCGTAACAGTAGTCAATGGCTCGCCAATGAATCTTAAAATCACTTCAAAAGAGGATATCCGGCTCGCTGAACAGATTTTAAAGGTATTGCCAAAGCCGAACTTGAACAACCAGGCTCATCCCTTTTCGGGGAGTGACATCTGGCGGTAATTCATAAACCACTAATCAAGGCCTATGTCCAAAAACCTCATTACTGATTTCAAAGAACGCGGATTAATACATCAAACCACAGACGCTGACAGTCTGCACGACTGGCTTGCAACACCTGGAAGACGGATCTACGCCGGATTTGACCCAACTGCAGACAGTCTTCATGTAGGACATCTTGTCGCTATTATTTTACTGCGACGGGTGGCTCGCGCTGGTCACGAACCCATTGCGCTCATTGGTGGAGCCACGGGTATGATTGGCGATCCAAGTGGGCGAAGTGAAGAGCGGAATCTTCTCTCACACGAAGCACTCGCTGCAAATATTGCAGCGGTTGGAAATCAGATACGGGGCCTCCTCGAATCAACCAATCAAACGATTCATGTTGTCAACAATGCCGATTGGATGCAGGGGGTTGGATATCTGGAATTCCTTCGCGATGTTGGCAAGCATGTCCCACTTTCCCAAATGCTTGCGAAGGACTCAGTAAAAAGTCGCCTCGATCGTGACGGTGGCCTCTCCTACACCGAATTTAGTTACATGCTCCTTCAGTCCTGGGACTTCGTACACCTGGCAGATGAATACGACTGTTGCGTCCAAATTGGGGGTAGCGACCAATGGGGCAATATCACTGCAGGTATTGAACTTGGGCGGCGATTACGAGGCCTCAATCTGCATGGAATTACATGCCCACTTTTGACCAAGGCGGATGGCTCGAAAATGGGTAAAACTGCAAGCGGTGCAGTGTGGCTAGACCCCTCGCGAACAAGCCCTTACCGCTTCTACCAGTACTGGATAAACCTCAGCGACAGTGATGCACAGACATGTTTACTCAGGCTCACTGAACTGTCACTCGAGGAATGTCAGTCGCTCATACAAGAACAGGAAACGAATCCTGCTGGTAGAGCGATGCAGCGACGGCTCGCGGAAGAACTTACTCAACTTGTCCACGGCCCCGATGGTCTCCATACAGCGCAACAGGCTACTGCCGCTTTTTTTGGAGCAGCGATCGACAACCTTACCGACGAAGCACTAACTGAAATTTTTGCTGACGTTCCAAGCCATCAATTTTCCTTCGAGACACTTTCTGGTGAAGGGCTTCTTCTCGTAGAAGCGATGACGGCCACGAAACTTGCCGCAAGCCGGTCAGCAGCTCGTCGCACGATCGAACAAGGTGGAGCATACATAAATAACGTCAGAGTATCCGATTCGGCGCATCGCATCACCACTACCGATTTGGCTGGAAGAACAGCTCTCGTATTGCGATCTGGAAAGAAATCATATGCCCTCGCACGATTCGAATGAAAAGTAGTTCCGGCAGATACCTACTAAATTCTAACAGACGAACGAAACGTACATAAATACAAGGAGCATCTCCTGATGTCATCAAAAAAGCTCGCCATACTCATTACGGCGACACTTTTGACAGGTCCTCTCACGGATGTCATTCACGCCGAAGTACCCAAATTGGCAAATGAAAAAGTCTCATTGAAAGACCGCCTCGTCACCGGCTTACGTGCAACACGACCCGAAGACATCGAGTATTGCGAACGAGTTGCGAATGCCACCCGCACAGGAAAACTGCCGACAAAAATTGTTGACTCAACATACTTTTGGGCCACTGCAAAAAAGGTAGACTACCCACTCCCTGCTTTCGCAAAAGCTCTTGAACTGCAATGCCAGAGGCTTGGCATTAGTTGGTAGGTACACCACGAGTTTGATCATTAACATGCTGCTCTTGAATGGGCAACTTTATCACAACATAGTTTGAATTTCTGTATGACGTCTTTGGTGGTCGAGGCATGGCAACAAAACTTTTTAGTGGCGCAACAACAAAGTTAGCACCATAGGCATCTGCCACCTGGTTCAGCCGCGACACGCCTAAAACACAAGTGCTTCGGGCCATGTTTTTGATTGTCCCATCATAGGAGAAGCAATCAATGATTCGCTGTCGCCATTCCAGAATTGAAACAGGGTCTTGTGGCACATTTTTCCACGCAACAACCTCTGGCCGTTGAGCCCGCCAGAGAAAACTTGATGCACCGCGTGGCGTCAGAAAACAGTCCGTAGGGGACGTCTCTTCTTGAATCCACTGACACACATCTACCCATGAATTAGCGTCAATGAGTTTATCGCCTCGCGAAAGACAATCCTCGGTAAGCAACGGCCAATGCTTTGATTGAACAAACGAATCATAAGTGAAAAAAGCAAGAACTACGGCAACCAAACAAGTTTTTCTCAACGTCTGTTGATCGCTCGATTCAAGTAATTTTCTTGATAGAAGAAACTGAGTGAGCAGGACACAAAGTCCAAGAGGAAGAAGACCATCCGCGAGGCGAAACCAATAAAAACGCAGCATTCCGT
>CAXEMW010000300.1:0-3353 GCA_963997395.1 uncultured Planctomycetaceae bacterium | reverse complement strand
CGTACTGGATTCTGCCGATTATGCTGCAGGCTGGATCACATCGATGGCAGCAGCCCAAGAGTAACACAAGCATGAACACAAGCATGAATACAAACATTTTCCATGATTCCCCGGGAGATGGCCCAGCAGGGAACGCAAATGCATCCATGAATCCTGCCTATGGAAGACATGTAGAGGAAGTTCGTTTCCCATCAATCTCAGAGCAAAAAGCAGTTGAATTTTTAAAAATTGCTACCGAGGATCCTATCGAAAGTCATTTCAATGATTGCATTGCCTGGGTGAATACCGGTCAATCTTATGACACACCGATTGTTCTTGAACTGTATGGAACGCTTGTCATCTGGACACAAACACGAATGGTCTTGGTCACGGCACCTCGGCACTTCAAGAAGGCCGAGCAGGCCATACTAGATTTCACAACGACGGCATTTGAAGTCGGTGCTATTGAAGACGCACTCCCTTCAGCATGGGAACACTACGAGAATGACATACCAAACGGATTCTTGTTTCATGATTCAGACAAAGAATGTGCCGCTGCTTTAGCTCATCGGTATAAGCAAGCGATGTCATTAGCAGGAAAACTTTCCAGACTCTCACCTCACATTCATCTAGCACCTGAACACCCACCGACTCTCGCTGGCCAACTTGGCGAGCGGCTCCGAGATCGCTCTCGGCTGGTTGACCGTGAGGAATTTGCCAGCGAGCAGCTTGACACCATCATTCGCCTCTATGAAACCACAGGGCAACGTGTAAGCGAATATGCGTTGGCACAGCGCGAATATATTCTGATCTGGGCGATCGTTTTCTTGCTCACAGCAGAAATTGTACTGCTCCTTGTTGATTTGGTCTCAACCGCAGGAAATTGATCTCGTGCGACTCCTGTCTATTGATATCCTGCGAACCGTGGCTATCGGAATGATGGTACTGGTCCACTTTGTGGAAAACCTTTCGTCTCACTACAGCCTATCGACTGCTAACCTGGCTTCTCGAGAACATCTCTGGTGGCTCCCAGTTGGCTTGGCGGCGCCTCTCTTCACGTTACTGGCCGGCGTGAGTTATCACTGTTGGGTGATCATCCAAAGAGATAGGGGAATCGACGATTGCACAATCTCAAAACGAACTGTTCGTCGTGGTTTTTTCCTCATTGGAGTTGGCTTTGCATTCAACGTAGTTGTCTGGTTACCAGAAGATACATTCAACTGGGACATCCTCACCTTTATTGGATCTGCACTCATTCTCTTAAACATCATCCGCAAGATACCGACAGAGGCATTAATTTTCGGCATTATTCTTGTGGCTATCATGAGCCCCGCTCTTCAGGAAATCAGCGATTACTATGCTTTCTGGATCAATGGATATTTCGAATATGACTTAACCCTTTCTGACGTTGTCCTTGGATACCTTGCAACCGGATATTTCCCGATTTTTCCGTGGATCATTTTTCCGGCTACTGGGTTTGTTATTACACCCTTACTCTTTCCATCGGCTGCAGCGCACTCCCGGAGACAGCAGCCTTCTAACATGCTTTTGGCAAATTGCTTCAGCATTGGATGCATTGCAGCATCGCTCGTATTACAACAAATCACTTTCTTGTCTCCACTAATTTGTCGAAGGACAATGTTTCCAGCCTCAAGTAGCTATCTCCTTGGAGCGATCGGCGTGTCTACTCTCAGCCTATTCGCACTCCATAGGATCGTTGACAAAAAAGAAGATCAGAACATCCCTTCTCAGACCTTCGGAGGTCTTGAAAAATGTTTCCGTGTCATCAGCAAACACTCCTTATCGATCTACCTCATACATCACATGATTCATCTTTGGCCGCTCTGGATTTATGGGCTTATGACCGTGGGTGAACCCACCACTCATTGGCAGAAAATCATGCCCGTCATCTTCTCGACGACACTTGCCTTTTTCTTCTGTGCTCTTGTTATCCCAGCATTTCTCATCATTGATAAATATCGTGTACCGACTATTGAAAGTATCATGCGATGGGTAAGCGATTGAGCCTCGCTTCAAAAGCCACCATTGGTTCTAAGACTGAAAAACACAGCAGCAGCACTCATTTAGATAGACGGCAAGCTATGTGGCACGTACATTCCTAAATTATGACGATTAAGAAAAGGAAACCGGTACGTCGACAGTCATCTTCCAAACGGATACCAAGCCGAGTCCGGGAGGGCGACTGTCTTGATTTATTAAGTCGTGTTTCAACAGATAGTATTCCCCTCGCATTTGCTGACCCACCATTTAATATTGGCTATTCATACGACACCTATCATGACCGCCGTTCGACTGATGACTATCTCGACTGGTCTACTCGTTGGATGAGTGAAATCCATCGCGTCCTACGACCCGATGGAACATTTTGGCTTGCCATAGGTGATGAATACGCCGCCGAACTCAAGGTCATTGCTACAAGAGAACTCGGGTTTGTATGCCGTAGTTGGGTCGTCTGGTACTACACTTTTGGCGTGAATTGTCAGCAGAAGTTCAATCGCTCACATGCCCACCTATTCCACTTTGTCTGTGACCCAAAGTCTTTCACCTTTAACGACGATGCAATCAGAGTGCCATCAGCCCGTGAATTGGTCTACGGTGATCGCAGAGCAAATCCAAAAGGACGACTTCCAGATGACACCTGGATCTTGCGACCTCAGGACCTAACAAGCGGTTTTAATACAGACGACGACACATGGTACTTTCCTCGAGTGTGTGGCACATTTAAGGAACGGTCGGGTTGGCATGGATGTCAGATGCCCGAACAACTTCTTGGACGAATCATTCGGTCATCAAGTCACCCAGGAGATCTCGTCATTGATCCATTTGCTGGAAGTGGCACAACGCTGGCTGCCGCAAAAAAACTCGATCGTTCATACCTCGGATTTGAACTCTCAGCTGATTATGTTGCACATATTCGAAAACGGCTGGCGTCCATTAAGAACGGCCAGGCGCTTGACGGATCCCCTGAGCCACTCAAAAGTGTGCCCTCCACGCCACAAGGCAGACCTCTCAAAAAGCCTTCTCGCCGCCGTCGAACAAAGTCATAACAACACCTTTTCTTTCCCACTTGCCTTCTTGTACAGAACGGTGTTGAATAAATGATCGAATAGCTCGTATCGGGCCTTGGAACACTCCTCCTTCAGCAAAGCACTTCATTATGAAATACGGAATTAATCTGCTTCTTTGGACTGATTCGATGCATGACGGTCTCATACCCACAGTTGAGACCATCAAAAAGATGGGGTATGACGGCGTAGAAATGCCACTGTTCGACCCAAACCCACAACTCTATGAAGAATGGGGAAAAAAACTCGATGACATTGGACTTGAGCGAACTGCCGTCACCATTCGAG
>CAXEMW010000299.1:0-3375 GCA_963997395.1 uncultured Planctomycetaceae bacterium | reverse complement strand
GGGGGCAAGCCAAAACTCAAGGATTTTATCCCAGTTCGGATTTGCTAAGAAAATCAACATGTCAAGCTGGGTACAAGCTTGGGGTCAAGGAGCCTCGAGGCAACAAGTTATTGTTCGGGATGAAGGATACGGGGGAGTTCTCTATTGTCCCGCCAGGGTCAAGCCAATTTGTAAGCAGCCGATGAGAAAGCCAAGCAAGGCTCCCACGAGCTCGATGAAACGAAATTCCTTCTTCATCAGCGAGACGAGCCGCTAACGCCATTCGGGTTGCTGACTGAAGCGCTTTTCGCGGCATCCTCCAACTAAAATCTCGCGGGCGTTTCGCAAATATATGCCCACCACCACGACGAACACCACTTCTTTTCGAACCAGCACGGGCATTTCCGGTACCCTTCTGGCGATACATTTTTTTTGTCGTGCCGGAAACCTCTCCACGACTCTTTGTACGAAACGTGCCTTGTCGCAGATTAGCTTGATACATCACAACCGCGTCATGCAACAACTGCTTGTTGATTTTGGGAGACAACTCTGACGGGTCGATCTCGTACTCACCAACTTGTTTTCCGTCTGCGTTATAGACAGTGAGGTTCATTTTGCACCCTTCTTCTTCATAGTGGGCGTTCCAACACCACCCGAACGCTTAACTTTGTTGGTTTGCCGCACAACGACATAACCACCATTTGGCCCAGGCACTGCGCCGCGCACCACCAGTAGATTTCGATCGTTATCGATATCTACAAGACGAAGATTTCTCATCGTGGACCGCTCATTCCCAAAGCGTCCAGCCATCTTCTTTCCCTTGAAGAGACGACCCGGGGACTGGCACATACCTGTACCACCCTGATGCCGATGCACTTTCTTCACGCCATGACTTGCTCGCTGTCCACTAAAACCATGACGCTTCATGACACCGGCTGTTCCCCGGCCTTTGGATACGCCGATCACATCAACGGCATCACACCCTTCAAATACTGCAACTGTAATTTTTTGGCCAACCCGAGCCTTTGTTTCACCACGAAACTCTCGGACAAAACGCTGTGGCTCACAGTCGGCCTTGGCCGTCATTTCGACCCCGGCATGGCTTCGTTTCTTCGCACGCTTACTATCAAGTTTGACAACCTGACCACGCACAGAACGACTTGCTAGGCGGCGGGGCTTATCCCTGTAACCCACCTGAATGGCATCGTAGCCATCTCGATCAGCAGAACGGGAAAGGAGCACTGTGCAGGGGCCTGCCTCGATAACAGTTACCGGAACAACTGTGCCGTCGTCATCAAAAATCTGGGTCATCCCAACCTTGCGACCCAGAAGACCTTTCCGCCCCATTTCTGCAGGCTCAGGTGCCGTAGCAACCGCTGACACGTCGCTATCCGCCTGGCTTTCAGGTGTTTCGTCTTTTTGATCTTCTGCAGCCATATTTTTTTCGCTAATAGATGCTTCGTCAGCCAAAGCCAACGAAGCCTCTTCCGTCACACCTGAAGCCTCTTAGCTGCGGGAGAAGTCGTTTCCCTTCGACCCTTACCCGCGAAGCCTTCCAAGCATGAACTGTGCGCTCCTAGTTTGCGTTTTCTTTACCCTTGAAACCCGCAGGTTTCACTCTCATTCTTCAACCTCGACGAGTTACGCCGACGAGGCCTTAATCTTGATGTCTACACCAGCTGGGAGGCTCAGTTTATTAAGAGCCTCAATCGTCTTGGCCGTGGCCTGAACAATATCTACAACCCGCTTATGCGTTCGAATTTCATACTGTTGGCGGGCCTTCTTATCGACATGTGGGCCCGAAAGCACCGTGTATCGTTCAATTCGTGTTGGAAGTGGTATTGGTCCGTGTACCTCGGAATTTGTTCGCTTGGCCGTATCAACGATCTCGGCAGCACTCTGGTCGAGTACAGCATGGTCATACGCTTCCATACGAATGCGAATTATTTCCTGCGTCGGCGCAGCCACGGCAAAACTCCAATTCCACTTTCTCTGAACACTGTCATGACCACTGCTCTGCGAACGCCATCCGATACCCACTGAAAAGTGAGCGAGTGACGTCGACAGGACTGTCGCCGAGACTAAAAAAAGCCGTCGAAACGGCAAACTCCACCTCAGCCAAGCCCAATGAGGAACCGGGGGCCGAATGTGGAGGAACCTCGAAATGTAAGACCGCAGGGTAGAGATGTCAACACACCGGCCTACTTTTCGGAGTATTCTGTGCACCGCCGGTCCATCTGGTCAGACAAATGACTCAGCGGTTTCCGCAGAAGCCGGCCCATATTTCAATGGAGCCATTGTGAAGCTTGCCCTGCCCTGACTAACACTCCGAACGGCCGCTGAATAACCGAACATCTCGGCAAGTGGGGCTTCGGCGGTCAGAACGTTCATGCCACTTCGTATTTCAGTCGCTGTAATAATAGCTCGACGCTGCTGCAAATCATTTATAACATCACCCAAATGCTCTTCTGGCACACTCACCTCAACCCGCATGACCGGCTCCAAAAGGACTGTTCCAGCCGCTTCGAGCATCCGTTCAATACCATCAGCAGCGGCGATTCGAATTGCGACATCTGTCGGGAGTGGCTCAGGAACGGACGTTTCACGCACTACAATCCGCACGCCCCAGAGCGGACACCCCTTCAGGCCCCCTCTCTCAGCACTCTCTCGCACAGATTCAGTCATTATTCGAGCAACTTCAGCAAGCTGCTCAGACTCGGGAAACCAGCCCTGCTCAACAGTCACGCCAGACTGCTCCCCTGTCGGTTCAGCAGCGAGCGCGACCGTGGCCTCAAGCGTCTGCCCGGCCACCTGACGATTCGATTCGCCCTGCACTCGTACTGATTTTGCGAGCGTTTCTTTGTAGCTCACCCGAGGCTTATGCACCCGACAATGTAGGTTGAATTCTCGTTCGAGCCGATGACGGATCACCTCGAGATGCAGTTCACCCATTCCAGATATCAATGTTTGCCCAGTTTCTTCACTCTCAATCGCCCGAAACGTAGGATCTTGTCGCTTCATCATTTCAAGTGTCTCGGAGAGTTTTTTTCTTTCAAGACTTGTCTCTGGCTCAATCGCCATTGAAATGACTGTTTCTGGAAATTCAATTGACTCCAGCACAACTGGGGCCTGAGCATCACAAAGCGTGTCGCCTGTTACGCTTTGACGTGGGCCAATAACCCCAATGATGTCACCCGCTGAACAGGACGACACCTGCTCCCGACGATCAGCCTGAACGTGCCATAATTGCGCGATGTTTTCTTTCTTCTGCCGCTCAGGATTCCAGGCCCTGCTTCCAGCCTTCAGTGTCCCGGAGTACACCCGGACAAATGCGATATCCCCATGCTTTTCAGCAAGAATCTTAAAAACCAATCCGCAGAAAGGGGCCTCCGGATC
>CAXEMW010000298.1:0-3382 GCA_963997395.1 uncultured Planctomycetaceae bacterium | reverse complement strand
AGGCTATCAATGTTATAGCCACGGGAAGCAAGCATTCCCGATATGTGGGCAAGTACACCAGGAACATTCTGGACGGTTGCAGAAAGGACGTGTCGCATCAGCATGGCCTCAGCCTGGGAGTGCCATGCCGGCCTGCTGGCGTCTACCCTACGGGTGAAATTGAGTATTTGACCGAATTGATCAGTCTAATTTCGATCCTAGGCTGAATTCAAGCCACTTCCTTCATGAAAGCGCACCCCGTTCACCTCAGACAACAACGCAATGGATTGACAAATGACAGAAAACACCGATATTTGCAGTACTCGCTGGAGTTCATTCTTGGAGTCCGGGCAGTCGTGTCGCCCAATGCTGGTGCACGGATTTTTCAGATACCAACAGAAAGTGAACCTTTTATCGTGTCGAATGTCCTCGCTCAAGAATTAATCGAAGCTGGTGTCCACTTTGGCCATCGCTCGAGCCGCTGGAACCCAAAAATGCGGCCCTACATATTTGGTCGCAAAAACCTGATTCATATCATTGATGTCCGCGAAACGATTCGTGGTCTTCTCCGTGGAAAGAAGTACCTGAAGCAAGTTGCTGCAACCGGCAGCCTTGTTCTGTTCGTTGGAACCAAACGACAGGGACAAGAAGCCATCTCGCGTGAAGCCGAGCGCTGTGGAATGCCCTACGTGAGTGAACGCTGGCTTGGTGGCACGCTGACTAACTTCCGCACGATTCGTAATCGATTGGCTCGGCTCGAGGAACTAGAGGAATTACTTCCTTCTGATGCCTTCCATAACTATTCGAAGAAAATGCAGTCTTCGTTGCGACGAGAGCACAGAAAAATGCTCCGTAATCTTGGTGGTATCCGCACTCTTTCCCGTCTACCAGAATGTCTGATTGTCTTTGATCCGAAGAAAGAAAAAAACGCAATCAGTGAAGCTCGCAAGATGGGAATCACAACCGTTGCTCTCATTGATACCGATTGCGATCCGGACGTCGTTGATCTTCCTATTCCCGGAAATGACGATTCCATTCGCTCGATCGAACTCGTCGCTTCTCGGCTGGCCGATGCTATCCTTGAAGGCAAGGCGGACGTCGCAGAGAAAAAACAATCAAAGGATGAGGGTGCCAGTTCGGAAACAAAGCCTGCGAAGCCTGCACCAAAAGCTCGCGGGAATGTCACGCCACCTTCTCCAAAACCTGCAAAGACTTGATTCACAAGACCGCATAGCCGGTCTTGTACTTTTGTAGTTACAAGAAGACGTGTGTACTTGGCTTCGAACGTCACACCACACCCCCTTCAACAAGTTGACTTATTTTGCTTTTCAACACAATCTCCCACACGACATGAGGACTTAAGAACAATGGCAGCAGTCACAGCCGCCGCAGTGATGGCACTGCGAGAAAAAACTGGTTTACCAATGATGGAGTGCAAAAAAGCTCTCACTGAATGTGGTGGCGACACAGAACAAGCCGTTGAATGGCTGAGAAAGCAAGGTGTCAAAACGCAAGCAATGCGAGCTGATCGTGAAACTTCGATGGGCCGGCTTGCCATCTATACTGACCTTGAACAGGGTGTTGGGACTCTTGTCGAACTTAAATGTGAAAGTGCACCAGTAGCGGGCAGTCCTGATTTCAAGGATTTCGTGAATGATATAGCGAAGACACTTGCTCTTGGATCTGGTGCCAATTCGCCAGAAGAACTCCTGGCCCAAAAAAGCCAAGCGCATCCTGATAAGACACTTGGAGAGATCAAGGACGATCTATTCAATCGAATGCGAGAAGTTTTTGAACTCTCTCGAATCTGCCGTATCGATGCTCCCTGTGGTGGATACGCCCATCATGATGGATCAAAGGCAGCTCTTGTTGAGATCACTGGTGAAACGGCTGGCCCACAAGCAGCAGAAGTCGCAAAAGATGTGGCGATGCATATTGTGGCATTGTCACCCAAGGCAATTGTTAAAGAAGATCTGGATCAATCAATTGTTGATAAAGAACGTGAGATTCTAACAGAGGCTGCAAAGCAGGAAGGCAAGCCCGAAAATATCATTCAAAAAATGATTGAAGGCCGACTTCGCAATTTCTTCAGCCAGTGTGTTCTTCTTGAGCAGCCCTTCGTCAAAGATGACAAGCAAAGCGTTGGAAAACTTCTGAAGAGTGTTGGCCTGAATGTCAAACGAATGGAGCACTGGAAAATCGGTAGTACCGATTAATGTGTCGAGTGAATAGAAACGCAGCTCAGCATTTGACCCACCTCACCTTCTCTTTTTTCTGGCTATACATTCAAAGTAGATTTCATGCCATCTGATCCTTACCGACGAGTACTCTTGAAGCTTTCAGGAGAAAGCTTTTCTCACGCTGGTGAACGTGGCATTGCGATGGAAGAGGTTCTTCACATCGCAAATCAGACTGTGCAGGCAGCTGCTCGCGGAACACAGCTGGCCGTCGTCATAGGTGGTGGCAATATCCTTCGGGGCGCCTCCTTCACGGCAGGGAACAGCGGTGTTCAGGAAGCGACCGCTCACTATATGGGCATGCTAGCAACTGTGATTAATGGCTTGGCCTTGCAAGATGCAATCGAAACACTTGGTGTTGAAACTCGCTTAATGACTGCTATCCGAATGGACGGTGTTGCCGAACCATACATTCGCCGCAGAGCACGACATCATCTCGACAAAGGTATCATTGTCATTTTGGCCGCAGGCACTGGAAGTCCATTTGTGACAACAGACACAGCCGCGGCCCAGCGTGCACTTGAACTAGAAGCGGATATCTTGATGAAGGCGACTCGTGTCGATGGGGTTTATTCAGATGATCCTGAGAAAAACCCTCATGCAGTCCTCTATCGTGATCTTACGTTCCAGCAGGTGCGCGAACAAAACCTGAGGGTGATGGACGCGACCGCAATTTCACAATGCATGGAACACAACATGCCTATTCTCGTGTTTAATTATCGCAAAGACGGCAATATCGAGCGAGCAGTTGCCGGTGAAAAGTGTGGCACGCTGGTAAGTAGTCGTGAGGAGACTACTTAGAGTGAGCAAAACTTGCTCTCTGGTGGCAGGTGGGTGACAATCCATGTCAACAAAAGTCTGTTCGTAGAACCAATTCCTCTTGTTTTGGGGTAAGGAGAAAAGAAAATGGCAGCCGATGAAATTCTTCTTGGTGCAGAAGAACGAATGGAAAAAGCAGTTGATGTGTTTCGGAACTCACTAACCGGAATTCGTACCGGTCGCGCAAATCCAGGGCTGGTCGATTCATTACGTGCTGAAGTCTATGGATCACCTACACCAATCAAATCCTTGGCAAATGTTGGAGCACCTGAACCGAATCAGATCGTTATTCGACCCTTCGATCCAGGAACAATAAAAGACATCGAAAAAGCAATTCAATCAAGCGA
>CAXEMW010000297.1:0-3406 GCA_963997395.1 uncultured Planctomycetaceae bacterium | reverse complement strand
GCAGTGGGCTGGTCATGCAGGAGAAATTCTTCGCACCCCATTCGAAGCTAGTTTTGGATCAGCAGACTCGGCATATCCTGCAGTCAGTCAGGGTGCTGTAGAGACGGGAGGTTCAATCAGTGAGTGAAAGCCATGATCGAACCCTTCCTGCCACGCCTCGTCGCAGGGAGGACGCTCGGAATAAAGGTCTGGCTCCAACGGGTGCTGTGTTGGGGTGGCCTGCCATGGCAGCAGTGGTTTTGGTCGCACTACCAATTTGGTTTCGTGCGACTGTCTCAGCTGCAGTCGCTGCAATCGAAAATATTCAAATGACTGGCAAGGGTTGGAGCTATCATGTTTTTCTACCACTCATTTTTCCCACAGTTGTTGTTGTCGTGCTTGCTCTCGGTGTTCTGTTGCTAGTTCGTACACTTTTTGACGGTGCGGCATGGCGAATCGACCGCCTTGTTTTTCGATTTGAGCGGATTGACCCAAGCATTGGTTTACAACGTATTTTCTCCGCAGTCACTGTTGTTCGGGTCGTACTTTCTTTTGTTGGTTTTGCTGTTCTTGTGACTGCGTCTTGGTTGTTGGCAGGGCCGCTTATTGTTGTTCTGGGTGATTTGCCGGTGCGCCTTGGTCGTGGAACAGGGCAGGGCAGTGAAGTGCTGTCTGCGGCTGTGAATTATCTATGGGGCATTTTGGCAGTTGCAAGCATTGTCTCTGTTGTGGATTGGTGGCTCCAGCGATTCCGTTTTGAAAGAAAGATTCGGATGACTCCGAGTGAGTTGCGTGAAGAGTTAAGGAGCCTGCGAGCAGATCCTAAGGTGCGATGGCAGCGCAATGGGTAGCGTGGTTACACGCGCAGTTCGCTTTCGTCAGTCCGTTCAGGACAGTTCTTCAGGGCTTCTTTCACCGGGCCATCGAGAAACTCATCTACCTGAGTAACAGCTCGTCCTTCAAGGCCTTCTATTGTCAGCGCGGCTTGTAGGTCAACGTTCTCAAAAAGCGGATCCGCTGCGAGGCGTTCAACCAGATCGTTATCACGGCCATCGCGAATGCTTGCTGTACTTGCATGGCTGTGGCGGCGAATGGCCTCGTGAAGTTCTTGTCGATCACCTCCGGCAGTGGTTGCAGCCATCAAGAGGCGTTCACTAGCCAAGAATGGAATGTGCTGCTCAAGATTGCGACGAATGCTTCCGGGAAGGACGACAAGTCCACCAGCGATGTTTGAATAGATTACGAGCACCGCGTCTGTTGCAAGAAAAGCCTGAGGTAGTACGAGGCGGCGAGGGGCCGAGTCGTCGAGTGTTCTCTCGTACCACTGCACTGCAGCCGTTTGGCTGGCCGTCTGCTGAAGGCCCATGATAAAACGACCGAGGCCACACATTCGTTCCGCCCTCATTGGGTTTCTCTTGTACGGCATTGCAGATGATCCTACTTGATCAGTTTCAAAAGGCTCCTCGAGCTCACCCCATGCTGCTGCAATCCGAAGATCGTTTCCAGCTTTGTGAGACGATTCTGCGATGCCACCAAGAGTTGCCAGAACTTGGGAATCGATTTTCCGAGGGTATGTCTGTCCCGTGACTGGAAACGATTTCTCAAAACCCATTTTTTTCGAAACAAGTTCATCAAGGTGTCTTACTTTGTCGTGGTCTCCATTGAACAACTCGAGGAAACTGGCTTGTGTGCCAGTAGTTCCTTTTACGCCACGGGCACACAGGTGTGCGCGTCGATGATGGAGTTCCTCAAGGTCGAGAAGGAGGTCAAGGATCCAGAGGCAGATTCGCTTTCCTATGGTAGTTGGTTGAGCTGGCTGTAGGTGCGTGCGCCCAAGGCAGATTGTTGACTTTGTTTCACGTGCTTTGCTCGCGAGCCTTTCAATAACAGTTGCCAAACGGGCTGTTGTAAGGTCGAGTGATTCACGAATCAAGAAAAGATCGGTGTTGTCTGTTACGTAGGCACTTGTTGCCCCGAGGTGCATAATAGGTTTGGCTTCGGGGCAGTCTTCTCCAAAGGTATGGAGATGAGCAAATACATCATGTCGTGTCTGGCGTTCGAACGCGGCTGCTTTCGCAAAGTTAACAGTGTCTAGATGTGACCTCATCTGATCAAGCTGGGAGGGAGTTATGGGTAATCCCATCTCAGCTTCTGCTTCAGCAAGCGCGAGCCACATTCTCCGCCATAACCCATATCGATGCCGATCACTCCAAATATATGCCATCTCTTTCGAGGCGTAACGATCGGCCAGTGGATTGCCCCACCGTTCAGTTCCCTCGGACTGCTCATTCATGGTTTTTTCCGTCATCGCTAGCTTTCGTTAAGAATGTGTTCGGTTCTTAGATTGTATTTGTGGCTTTCCGGTCGATGCTGACATCATGCAGAAGAAACGCTCAATAGCTAGCCTTGCTCGTGGGCCTCGAGATGCTTCCGCTTTCAGTGATCGATCAAGAGATTCCAGCCAGTTTGGGAGTTGTCGACATCGATGGCTACCAAGACTCCGTAACGCCATTTCGGCCTGGTTCATGGCTTTGGGCCAGCTTGCGACTCCGGCCTCTTTCAATGCTGCGCCAAGACTTGCTGGACGCTTGGGACCTCTCAGCAATCGTGCCGCTGTCGAATAGCGTCGAAGTACGGTTGCTGCTTGTGCAGTCAGTCCAATAGGGCTTTCGCCGGATTGAATAAGCTTGTCAAGGAGCGAGATGGCTTCAGTTGTTCGACCTGCCGCCGCTGCGTCAACCATTTCCCAGACGGTTCGTTGGTTCCCCATGCCTTCGAGTGAATCAACCATTTCTGGCAGAAGTGTCCGGTTTCCTTCCTGAGGCAAGGCTGTCGCAAAGGTTGTGAGAGCCTGATCGATTTGGCCAAGTTCGTCACCAAGACGTTCGAGTATCGTGCCAGCTGTTACTACAGGCAAATCAATCGAGTGTGCTTGGCGTGCCCATTGGCGAAGCCATTTTGCAAGGTCGAATCGGGGAGGTGTTGAAGTGGTGATAGCGAGACCGTGTTGATGTACCGCTTTCGCTAGTCGGGTGTTGGAAGGAAAACTACGCACTTCCAGAATGAGGAATCCAACGGGGCCGGATTCTTGACACGCAACACGTTCAAGAATTTCTCGATGCGCTGAAACAAACGAATCAGCTCGTCGGACAATAGCAATTCGTGCTGCATCACTAAACATTGGGACTGTTGCAACTTCGTCAAGAATATCTCTTGGGTCAGGCTGATCGTCACCTGAGAATTCACGGCATGCCCACGAAGTGTCATCTTCGGCCGGGTGGATACACTTTCGTAGCCGAGATAGGATCTGGTGATTCACAAACTGATCATCACCAACAAGCACAACCATCGACGGCTTGCTGGCCTCTCCAATGATCAAATTTCTAAGGCTTTTTGGGTCGAGCAGCAGATCCAGTCCCAGCACACC
>CAXEMW010000296.1:0-3408 GCA_963997395.1 uncultured Planctomycetaceae bacterium | reverse complement strand
ACTCCACCAAGACGAAAATCAGATTGAGACTCACACCGATCATCATAGCCCGATCAAGACTATCCGGAGTCATTGCGTGAGAGTGGTTGTGTGAGTGATGACCAGACATACTATTCAAAATGGTCGAGTGAAATTATCCCAATGATCACGGTTGCTGAGGAACACATGATAGAATCATAATCATTTCCGGCAGCGCTGTCCTGTTCATTTGCTGCAGCATTGATCGACTATTTTACTGAATTTAACAAACGAAAGATTGTTATGAACCAAGTACTACGAGCAGCAGTCATTGGTAGTAGTTCCAGCGGTGGGTGGGGGCACAATATTGACGAGCTTTTTATTGGCGTACCTGGTCTTCGCACCGTCGCAGTAGCCGACGACACCGACGTTGGTGTTGGTGATGCGATCACGCGTCATCGACTCACTCAGACAGCAAGTGGATTCCTCAATTGGCGAAAAATGCTCGCTGATGTCAAGCCAGATGTTGTCGCAATTTGCTCTCGCAACATCCAGCAGCATGCCGAAATGGCAATAGCCTCAACTGAGGCCGGTGTTCGCGGTATTTTTATGGAAAAGCCCTTTGTAAAATCTGTCCCGGAAGCAGATGCCGTTGTTTCAGCATGTGAGAAATCAAACACCAAGCTCAATCTCGCCCTTGTCAACCGATACTGCCCGACGATTACCGCAGTATGGGAATTAATTGCTGACGGAAAAATTGGGACGTTACTCGAATTACGAGCACGTGGAAAAGAAGACCTACGCGGTGGAGGTGAAGATCTCTGGGTACTTGGTCCTCATGTTCTTGATCTTATGGTGCACTTTGGTGGTACACCTCAGTGGTGTAATGCGACGGTTATAAAGAACGGTGAACCAGTAACGCCTGATGATTTCGTAGCAGGCGCTGAAGGACTCCCCGTGATAGCCGGTGACAGCATTAATGCTTCCTTTGGTCTTGCTGATGGTCCAACTGGATTCTTTGCAAGCACTCGTGAAGCCGGACTCAAGCAGCCAAATTTTGGCCTCACCTTACTTGGGACAAAGGGTGAAATACACATTCGCCCCGACTACATCCCACAAGCATACTTCCGTGCTGCTCCTGCCTGGCGCATGAACCGATCGTACCCATGGATACCAATTGGTGATGAAGGCCTCGCGACTGACTTAACCGATCAAGGAGTCGATCGATCAGCAGAAAGAGCGGCTTGGGGCCGTTTGGCTGTAACAGATCTTATTGATGCAATTCAGACAGACCGTGAACCCGAAACAGGCATGTTTACGGGCCTCACGCTGACAGAAATGAATGAAGCGATCTACGCCTCATCACTTACCGGCCAACGACTGCACTGGCCACTTGACCGTTCATTATTAAAGAAAAATGTTCCGTCTGAAGGCTCTTAGCGAGAGATTGAGACTTCTTACTGCTGAACACTGACTGATAGTGCCTTCACTCGGGACTTCGCAGGAGCAGATTTTCCAATATTTTGACTCGGGGGAGCTACTGGCTGAACAGCAATGCCATACATCGAAGGCTTCACGCCTTCGTATTCCGAAGTTGTGTTTAAATCTTTTTTCGAAAGCACAGGTGGGCCTAAAATCACGGACCCTGGATGAACGAGATCCCGGCACCATATATCGTGTGGGATTGCTATTTTGCCCCACGCATCAGGATCAATCCCTTTGGTCATGATTGCTGTCGACGACCAGCCAACTGACCGAATCTGTATGCCTGTATTGACAAAATCCTGAGTAAGCCAATTCGGCGGGCTGTAGCGAGCATCGTAGAAAATATAAACACGACTTGGCTGAGAGATTGAGAATTGCAATTGGAATTCAGGTTGAAGTCGATGCGTTTGAAACGTCTGAATAAGGTCGGCACCGAGTAGTCCTTCGGGAAAGTCTTCGCTCGGATCTGCTTCCCATCGAGGTGCTTTACGGTCACGATAGGCCCGCACGCCATCTCGCATGCCACACGGAACAAGACCATAAAATCTGCGATTTTTTGGAAGCTCAACATTATCACTCACAGAATGAATGACCGAGTCTTTCCGGGCGTGATCAATTCCATGATTTCGAATCTCGACACTATGAAGTCGCCGAGGGCCCTGCGTCCCACTCAGCCGAACAGCCTCTCCATCAATCAAGCTTACGGTACCAACTTTTTGTGAACGTAGCTCAACTTGGCCAGACAAAACTGCTACCCGGACTTCTCCGTCCACGGAAGCATTCACGGCAAACCTTGTGCCGAGGTCAACAACTTCACCAACAGGTGTGACAACTGTGAAGCCAACGCCCTCTTCCCCTACGTCTACATCCACTCGTCCTTGAGAAAGGTGGAGCCGCATTGGATGCTCAAAGCGAGCCATGAGAGGTGACTGGCATTCCAACAAAACACCTGATGGCAGTCGTAAATCAACGGCACCCTCCGGCAACACAAGCGCTCGGAGATTTACTTTATCACCTATCGCGAAAGCATTTGTTCCATCAACCCGGTCAACTTCTACAAGGACTGGCTCCCCAATGGCTGCAGCATTCCAAATACCACCGGCAATCAAACTTGCAAGAAGTAGTGAGCAAGCCAGGACCAAACTTATAGAATTTCCAAGCCATTTTTTGGATTGCATGCCTGAATCACCAAGATCGCATTTCAAACCAGACCGGCCGAATGTGCTTCCAAAGATGGCTTCCTGAACACTTCTCACAAAAACAGATTTTGTTTCCTCTGCCTCGATCGCCACCCTTACCGACTCAACAAACGCGCGTGAATCGCATCTTGCTTCTGCAAAAAGCATGGCATCAATTGCGAGATGGCATTCGACCTGTTGAACACATTGCGGATGGCTCCTCAAATGCTGGATCACAATTTGCTCATCACCGGGGAGCGGCTCCCCGTCAACAATCCTGCCCATTGACTGATCAAAAGAAGCTGCTTCTTTTGCTTGAACCGAATCGGCCTTTTGCTTTAGATGCTGAGGCAGAGAATCATATTTTAGTTTTGGCTTAGTCATTCTTTAATTAGTCCGTACGCACGTGCCCGAAGTGCAAGAAATCACGTTCCTATATTTCCCAGTTGCTTCTGAATACAGTCTGACAAAGCTGCTCGTAAGCGAAACAAAATCTGACTTACGTTATTTGCGTTCGTCTCTTCATCAGCAGCAATAACACCTAACGAAAGTTGTTCGAAATATCGCTGTTGAACAAGTCTCCTGCTTCGCTCAGGGAGTTTCTGGAGACACTCACGAAGCGCAGAGACTTGTTGTTTGTGCTGCTCTGCCTGCTCCACCTCAACACTTGGGTGTGTAGATTTCTCGTCTGCTCGACTCAGTAAAAATTCAGCAACGTCATTTGCTAAAACACGTCGTCGCCCCTGTCGGCGGAGTTCGTTCCGAACAAGATTTCTTGCAATCGTTC
>CAXEMW010000295.1:0-3421 GCA_963997395.1 uncultured Planctomycetaceae bacterium | reverse complement strand
CGACAACAGAGACCACCGTACCCCAAAACAGCCTTGAACCCTTTGAGGCGATGTGAAAGCGGGTTGCCTTTGCTGCGATCAGATTTATCAGAAGAATGAACCCAATCGTTGCGCCACCGGGAAAAGGAAACCATCCGGTAAGTGACGACTCACCGAAAACAGTCACCGGAAAAAAGTCGGAAAACGGAACCTTCGCCAGCCAGCAATTAAAGTATTCTGCTTTGACCTCCGGAAGACTTTTCTCATCTTGGGCAAGTGTTCCCACGAACAGCAAAAAGTTTGCGGCAAGGAACATAACAACCGTAATTTTCAGCGACCCAAGTGCTCGCAAACCTTCCCACGCGGACTTCTGAACAGAACTCGCTGTAATCTGAGATGATGCCACCGATGAAATGGGCATACTACCTGTTGCCATAATCAAAACCCTTGTCTTCCACAAACCTAGTCCGCTTGTTTCGCATCATTCTGAAGCAGTCGTAAGGACGCCATGAACGCAATGAAATTCTTTTGTTCTTTTTGGGCAATCTCAGTAGGACCACGAAACTTGACGAATAAGGTGTTACTTTCATCAATTGGAAGCATGCCACCGAGAATTGACTGAGCCTCTTTTTCATCGTCATCTACTGATTGGGTGAGCAACACCACCGTTGCTTTCTGTCCCTGAACATCAACACTTCCTGCCTTCGACATTGCCGAATCAACGAGTCCGGCAATCTCTTCATCAGAGGCCTCTTTATCAAGCTGTTTTTGCCATCGTTCAACATTACTACGAATCGTTCCAGAAGCAGGAATGATCGAGATCTCATGACCGACCTCACCATCGCCAATAGCAAGCGTCGCAAGACGCATGCCTGAAGGCCCTGACACTTCTGTCCAATTCTTCGGGAGTGTGTAATCAATTTGCCTGGGCCGCTCTCGGCCAGTCGTTTGCCTATTAGCCTGAGCTATCTTGTCTGCTGACAGTGTTTTTTCCTTGGGGGCGACATACCGACGGATATCCGTACTCCGAACCGCTGTGTCCGGACCACATCCTGACACGCACGTTGCCACACCCAACAACATAATCCACTGTGGCACTGAGACCGCACTACGCCGCAAAAGCAACATTGAACAGTTCGGCAAATAACTCGTCACAAACATTCCAGTTCAAAGACAATTAATATGGGGAGATCAGTTATAAAAACAATGTCGCCGACCGCGGTATTGTTATACGTGCTTTGGCTGCAGCAAACGGTACGTACAGGCATCACTTACATATATAAAGATAGGCAATGCTCCTAGAAGAACCCAGCCTCATCGAACAATCATGTGAATACCTGCGTTCTTGGGCATACAATACTCTCAAACAGACAAAAAAGGCTGGCGTCAGTTTCCCACGCTTCTACAGCTGCCGCACTTCGCCACTGTGTGATGCCAGGAATCATAGACTTAGTACAATCATTTTGTGAAATGAGATCGCTGCTGTAATAAACCATGCCTACCAACCATTCAACTTTGACCGACCTGCACGCGTGCGACAAAGATCTCGTCTGGCACGCATTCACCCAAATGGCTGAATACGAGCCACTTCTTATCGAACGCGGAGAAGGCGTGTACTTATTCGACACAGATGGCAATCGTTATATCGACGGATCTGCCAGCATGTGGTGTAACGTCCATGGCCATCGGCACCCACGACTCGATGCCGCAATTGCTACCCAACTCTCAAAGGTTGCGCATACAACAAACCTCGGACTCTCTAACCCTACAACCGTGCGTCTCGCACAGCGACTCGCCGAAATCACTCCAAGCGGCCTCGAAAAAGTTTTTTTCTCGAGTGATGGTTCCTCAGCTACCGAAGCTGCATTAAAAATTGCGTTTCAATACTGGCATCAGTCAGAGATAGAAGGGAGAAACCGAGCCCCACAGTCAACACTGTATCGATCAAAGTTCGTTTCACTTGGAGAGGCATACCACGGAGATACCCTCGGTGCAATTGGCGTTGGGGGTGTCGATCGATTTACATCAATTTTTTCACCACTGACATTTAAAGCGATTCGAGTTGCTGGTCCAGGCATGACTGCCTCAATGTCATCGACGGGCGATGGTGGACCCCGAATAGATGCCAGCAGCCAGCGCACGACGGCAGCAGCGACACTCCACGAACTTGAAAATCTTTTTAAAAATCAAGGGAATGAAATTGCTGCACTGATTATGGAACCACTTGTACAAGCAGCTGGTGGAATTCTTGTCCATCCTCCAGGATTCCTCCGCGCAGTTCGTGAACTGACACAGCAATATAACATTTTGTTGATTCTCGATGAGATTGCAGTCGGGTTCGGCCGAACGGGCACCATGTTTGCCTGTGAGCAAGAAGATGTCTCACCTGACATACTTTGTCTCGGGAAAGGACTCACCGCTGGATACCTACCCATGGCTGCAACAATCACAACGGCAGCAATATGGAACCAATTTCTAGGGAGCCACAAGGACGGTCGTGCCTTCTATCACGGCCATACGTTTGGTGGAAATCCACTTGCGGCAGCAGTTGCATTGGAATCTCTTAAGCTTTTTGACGAGGAAAACCTCCTGGAACAACTTCCTGATCGGATACAAGAGCTTCACGATCATGTCACACGACTCTCCAAACTGCCTCATGTTGGAGACACCCGTCAATGTGGGCTCGTAGCAGGCATTGATCTTGTAGCTGATAAGGACTCAGGCAGTCCTTATCCATGGGAAGAAAAAATGGGGACAGTTGCCTGCCTCGCGGCGCGACAGCACGGTGCCCTCCTGAGACAACTTGGAGACACGGTTGTCATTATGCCGCCATTATCAATCAGCTCATCGGAGCTTGGAGAGCTGATCGATGCGGCGGAGACGGCCATCGTAGAGACAACGAAAGATACCGTAAACATCCCGTTCGGCAGCCTGCAGTCGTAAAACTCAACAGTGTTAATGCTGCCCTGGGCCTGTCACGATACAGTAATATGCTCCGACCTCTTTGCCATCTTGTGTAGCAAAAAATGGTGCCAGTTCATATGAACCCGGCTGAAGTGATAAAGGCATTTGAACACATGAGAGCTGTCCTCCTGCACGCCGCCGCCGCGGCTGCGTTGCAACCCAACGAGGTGTGGCAATCAATCAAGCAGCAAGCATCGGTTGCAGCAACCAGTCCGTTGTCGGCGCTAATGCGGCCGTACCTAAATGAGGCCATTGGTTCTCACTCCTCACTGGCCCCGGCAACGGCAGCGCTCCTTACCGAGCGGCTCGGCGGCGCTCTCGATAGCGAGAAGCTCACGCTGGTGCTCGAAGACCGGCTCGACGAGACCTTGCTCGCGCGAGATCTGAATGCGGTCGTCGAGGGCGATCCCGCGGCGCCGGAGTTGCTGACGGTGTTTCTGCACTTCAAAGGTTGGTTAGCGTTGGCAGCGCACCGCGC
>CAXEMW010000294.1:0-3422 GCA_963997395.1 uncultured Planctomycetaceae bacterium | reverse complement strand
CTTGCACTGGCACCATCACGGTGTACTTCTGCTCAACTTCTTCACAGTAAGGAACCTGAACCTGATAATCACAGCTTCTGGTTTCCATTACCTTTTTATTGACTGTGTAATTGACAGTCTTCGTGCGAGTCTCTGGAACACATTCGGTTACCGTACGAGTTCGCTCTTCAGTCCGAGGTACTCGCTTCATGACCTGATAGGTCCTTTCACGAGTCTCTTTTTTATACTCAGTGCATGTCACAGTTTTCATTTCTGTCACATACTGCCGTTGACACACTGTTTTGGTGCCACAGCTTTCACTCTTGTTGCAGTCTTCGCAATCAGCGGACGCAACAGAGCATGTCGCGAGGATTGCAATGGCTGGCAACATACATGTGATAACTTTACGAAACACAAAAGCCTCCATTATTCAAAGGGAATTCAAAACGTTTGGAACTTGAAACAAGGAACAACCGCCTGCCAAACGAAAAAATTCCCGGTGACAGACTGGGACGAAAGCAATCAAAAAGGACGATTACCCTGTCAATTTAGCTAGACTACGTAGACTTTTCGGCCACGCAAGCATGAGATCGCTTTTTTTGTAGTTTTTAGCTTTTGAACACTGTGACGGTCCGGTCCTCTCGAATGTAGCGGTTTCCGTTGCCACGGAGCACGGGAAGCCAAGCTGTCTTTTTTCTTCAAGGACAAGCAGGGAAAAAAGCCAGAATTTCAGCATTTTTACCGTTATCAGGGGATGAACTCCCATGCTCTTCCAGGCCGGACGTACCCTTTGTCGCCAAAATTTTCGTATAGTTAAGTGAATATGGGGTCAAGGCCAGGATAACGGCTGTAGGAATGTTCTTCTGAAACAGTTCCTGCAATCGATTTATGCGGGGAGAGAAAATGGCTACCGTTTCACATCTTTTAGCCAACAAAAATGGCTGCCGTGTTTTGAGTGTCTCACCAAACACGACTGTTTTCGACGCAACTCGCCTCATGAATGCTGAGCATATTGGTGCTTTGTTGGTTGTTCAAACATCAGATATCGGTGATGAACTTGTGGGTATCTTTACTGAGAGAGATGTCCTCCGCCGAATCGTGGCTGCAGGCAGACAGCCAGAGCACACCAAAGTTGGTGCCGTTATGACCCAAGAGATTATCACGTGTACGATTGACACCCAACTCGATGAGATTGCTGAATTGATGAGGGTCGAACGAATCCGTCACCTCCCAGTTCTTGAACATAACCAACACATCGCAGGGCTTATCTCAATAGGAGATCTCAACGCCTACAAGGCTGGAGATTGCCAATTAGCTCTTCAAGAGGCTGAGAACTACATTCAGGGACGCGCGTAGTTGCCTCACGTAGATCGTATTCTACGTAATGCAATAAAATCGCGGCGTCTAGTCTACATTTTACAATTCGTTACTATTCAAATTGTTTTCAATAAGCCAATTTGTTTCCATACTCAGTTCGTAACATTCCTAGAATATAGACATCTATTCGTATTCCTTTCATGGTGCTCGACTCCTCTACTCACATTAGAAGTACTTACTATGAACCTGCGCTGTATTACCAGTTTCTCACTCTTGTTTTTTCTAGCACCAACAGTTCTTCTCGCTGATGTGTCACTGAACAATTTGTTTAGCGATCACATGGTTTTGCAACAAGGCATTCAAAATAAGATTTGGGGCAAGGCCGATCCTGGTGAAAAGATTGCTGTGTCCATAGCTGGTCAGAGCCACGCAACCGTTGCTAAAAAAGATGGGGCTTGGTCAGTACAGCTCGATGCTATTATGGAATACGGTGGTCCCCACACTCTGACTGTGGCCGGAAACAATACCCAGACATTTCAAGATATCCTTATTGGAGAGGTCTGGGTCTGCTCTGGGCAATCGAATATGCAGTGGCCTGTTCGACAGGCCACTGACGCTGACCTCGCTATAGCGACCGCAGACTTAGGACAGATTCGACTCATTTCTGTTCCTCAGGTGGGTACGCAAGAGCCTCAATGGAACTTTAAAGGCGAATGGGCCGTTTGCTCTCCTGAAAATGTTGGTGATTTTTCCGCTGTTGGATTCTTCTTCGGACGTCAACTCCACCAAACACTTCATGTTCCGGTTGGGCTCATCGATAACGCGTGGGGAGGCAGTGCGTGCGAGGCCTGGATTGATAGGAACCTATTGTCGTCTGACGACAGGTTCAAGCCATTACTTGACCGATGGACCAAGACCGAGTCCGAGATGCCTGAAGCTCTGAAAGCTTATGAAAAAAAACTTGGGCTTTGGAAACAAGCCTTGGAAAAAGCGAAGGCTGAAAAAAAATCGCCTCCAAGACGTCCTCGACATCCAGAGTCATTACTCACAGGAAATTCTCGACCGGGAAACATCTATTGCGGCGTGCTCGCACCGACGATTGGCTACGGCATGAGAGGTGCCATCTGGTATCAGGGCGAGTCCAATGCAAGCCGCGCTGTTCAGTACCGTGAGCTTTTCCCTTTCATGATTGAATCATGGCGGAACGAGTGGGGGCTTGGCGACTTCCCTTTTTATTGGGTCCAACTTGCAGATTTCAGAGACGAGAAGCCTGCGCCTGCTGAGAGCGAGTGGGCTGAACTTCGTGAAGCCCAAACAATGACTCTTAAAAAGTTAGACAATACTGGTGAAGCCGTGATTATCGATCTTGGTGAAGGAAAAGACATTCATCCAAGAAATAAAATCGATGTTGCAAAACGATTAGCACGATTGGCACTTGCTGAAACATACAGTATGCCTGGGATTCCGTGCCGAAGCCCCCAGTTTGAATCGATGCAAAAAAACGGCAACCGTCTAACCCTTGCCTTTGCACATGTGGAACCAAAGGCGAGTGGGTGGAGACCTTTTGACATTCGTGAACCCGTCGGTTTTACGATTGCTGATTCCAGTAAGACATTCGTAGATGCACAGGCTCGAATACTTGCTGATGGACGGATAGAGGTCTGGAGTGAAACGGTTTCTAATCCGGTGGCCGTTCGTTATGCATGGGCTGATAACCCGGTCTGCAATATGTATTCTGCTCCCGGATTACCGCTCACACCCTTTCGGACAGATGACTTTCCGAGCATAACAACCGGCCGTAACTAAATCACTCTGCTCTTTATCATTGGCAAAAATATGACCGCACGGGATACACTAAGGGCACGGTGTTACGGTCTGAGAATTACAGGTGTTGTGTCTTCGTGAATAGATGAGTGACTCTAAGTACAAGGAGAGTTTTATGAGCCGCGCTTTCAGGGAACCAGAAGGTTTTTGGAGACAAGGGACACTCGCCTATCTGCTTGCCGCGTCCAGCATACTGCTCGGTTGTAGTCCTTCTGTGAATCAGCCGGTTCGTCAGTCACTCCCTTATGCTGACTCAACAACACCAGACGAGGCCCACACGACATATCGAGCCACTCGACCAA
>CAXEMW010000293.1:0-3428 GCA_963997395.1 uncultured Planctomycetaceae bacterium | reverse complement strand
GGTGTACTTCAATTGATGAAGGTCGTCGGAGCTCACTCCGGCGGCCTTTTTCTGTTTCAGCTCCGTCGCCCCAACTGCAATCAAATCAAAGGATTGGCGAAATTCGGCGGTCAGCTGGCCGTTGCCCCAAGTCGAGTTCGATAGTACGAAATCAAGCAATCGGCGTTTTTCACTGGCTGACTACTTTTCGAAAATCATTTTTCATCTTCACAGATTCCACCGTGATAAAGAGGGGGTGCGAGCCCTTTTTTGTAATAGGCTGGCCCTGAGTAAATAGCCTGTTCGGATTGCCTAAGGCTTTCTCCATAAGCTGTATTTGCGCAGGATCTTAAGTGGGTATGGCGATCATCACGTACGAGTGCACAATGCGTACTGTGATCGTGCCCTCGTATTCAAAGGATGAGGCGGAGACTTATGACCAAATATCGTTGGATGTATTTGTTGATACTTGCCGGGCTGACGGCTCCATATGCTCGCGCTGCGACTACCGAGCAAACCAACAGCACGCGCTACAACGTTCTGTTCATTGCCATCGATGACCTGAACGACTGGGTCGGTTGCCTGGGTGGGAACCCGCAGGCGATCACACCAAACTTTGACCGCTATGCGAGGGATCACGCGATGGTCATGAACAAGGCCTACTGCCCTTCCACCGTCTGTGGCCCGACACGCTCAGCGCTGCTGACTGGAAAGCACGCGACGCATACGGGCGTGTACGGGAACGGGCAAAATTTGAAACATGCCCCGAAGGCAAAAGATCTGGTCACCTTGCCAGAATATTTTGGCGACCATGGCTACCATACGCTTAGCCGTGGAAAGATTTTTCACAAGCATGGCGACCCCAATACGCCTGGCGGAGTGGATGAAGGGCAATGGGCGTTTCATGAGTTTGTCAAAGCGAAGGGGTCGAATGGCCCAACGTTATGGGAAGAAAAGCCCACGTTGGCCGGTGTCAAGTCAGGCGGCACTCCATTTACCTGGGGCGCCGTGAAAGGGCCCACAGAAAAAACCAAGGATTACGCGACATGTGCATGGGCTGCCGAGCAACTCGAACGTGACTTCGATGGGAAGCCATTTTTCATGGCGGTGGGCCTGTCGAAACCGCACCTCTCTTGGTATGTTCCGCAAGAATTCTTTGATCTCTATCCATTAGACGAGATCGAGGCCGCGCCCTTCAATCGTGACGATCTTGACGACATTGTGCGAAAAGACGGGAAGCCAATTTTTAAGCCCACTTCCCGATTCCTTGTGGCTGATGGGAACGACATGCACAAGCAGGCAAACCGTGCCTATCTCGCATGTGTCAGTTACGTTGACCATTGCATGGGCGTCCTGTTTGACTCACTCGAAAAGAGCCAGTACTCGGACAACACCATTGTCATGATCTGGGGTGACCATGGGTGGCACTTGAGCGAGAAAATGCACTACGGAAAAACGGGTCTGTGGGAAGAATCGGCACGCGTGCCTTTTATCGTGAACGTTCCCGGCGTCACGCCGCCGAACACAACGTGTGATGGTGTAGTGAATTTGATTGATATGTATCCAACGTTGATTGAGCTCTGCGGTCTTCCGCCTAATCCGGAAAACGACGGGCGTAGCTTCACGACGTTGCTTAAGAATCCATCAATTAAGTGGGATCAGCCGACGCTGACAACCTATCAATGCAAGAACCACTCTGTCACTGACGGACGGTATCGTTATACGTGGTATGGCGGGCGTGCCGATGGTGCCGAGGAACTCTACGACCACGACACCGACCCGTTCGAAAACACCAACCTTGCAAGCGATCCAAGCTGCAAGGAGGTCATCATCCGGCTCCGTCAGCATGTGCCGACGCATCACGAGCCTAACAGTCCGTCCAATCCTCACGATGAGCTTAAAAAGTCAAAGAGTCAAAAAAGCGAGGATCCCAAGAAGGCGAGGTTAGGATGAAGGTTTCTGTTCTCATTGCCCTTGCCCTGAGTTTCAACTCTCTCGCCATCCCGGCGTTCGCTGAAAAGCCTGCAAAAAAGCTCAACGTTCTTTTTCTTGGCAACAGCTTCACCGCTCGGCACGACATTGCTGGCCTCGTGGAGCGGATTCTCGAAGAAGGTGATCCCACGACCGACGTGTATGTGCAGCGAGTCATTTACGGTGGGCAGAATATGTTCAAACATTCGACGTACTACTTCAGTCAAAGTTTTATTGAACAAAGCACCCTGACCAACGAACAGATCAATGACCGTATTGCGACGATGAAGGAATTTCTCAAGTCTGATACCCCGCCCAATCCTGAGGAGTGGCAGCAACACCAGGCGGCATTGGGCAAGTCGTATCCCTTTGCGAAAATCCACAGCCACATTACCAGTGCGATCAAGAACCACGAGGTATTGCTCCGGGATAATCCAAAGACAAAGTGGGACTACGTGGTCCTGCAGAGTTGGCGAGATGTGTCGGATCAGCCGAATCAGGCGTATGAGCGCTACGCAACAAAGCTTGCTGAGATCGCGAAAGCACAGAACGCTGACGTCATTCTGTATATGACGTCACCAGAAACGCAAAATGAGGACCCGGTTGCTGAGCCGTATAATGTGGGCTCTGCCGACCGAGACACGGTGGTGGGTAGACGGATGAAAGAGGCCTTGCAGCCAAAAGCAGTGATACCTGTGCCCCTGGCGATAAAAAATATTCAAACGGGTGATGCCGACAAGCCGGGTACTGATCTCGTCTTTCGTTACCACAACGATGGGCATCCAAATCAGACCTGCGCCTTTCTGGTGACCAACCTTTTTTATGCAGCGATTACTGGAAAGAGTCCTGAAGGTCTTACATTTAACTCAGTTACCGAGAACAAGTTGAAAAATGGGAAAGACCCAGATGGCGGAGAACCAACCGTGGTCTTCGAAAACAAAGAAAAGGCCTACTTGCAGCGGATGGCCTCCGAGGCAGTACTGGAATTCAATCGCAAGATAAAAAACGAGCAAAAGTAAGTGCGGCGAGTCCAATTGGCTGTTACAAAAATTCGAACCATACATATCAGAAATTCATGATGAAACCATTTCTACCGTTGGCAGTGCTGGCTTTTCTGTCGTCGAGTGTTTGCGCCGAGAAGCCACCGAACATTATCCTGATCCTGACCGATGATCATGGCTGGAGTCAGCTGTCACAGCCAATGGATCCACGCGTGTCGGAATCGAGGTCTGAGTATCTGGAAACCCCGAACATGAATCGGATCATGAACGAGGGAATTCGATTTACGAGTGGCTATTCGCCAGCACCATTATGTACACCCACCCGACGCAGCATTCTTTGCGGCACAACAACGGCACGCAGTGGTACCGAATTCAGAAGCTCGTGGGTGCCGGCTGATCACATGACAATTCCCAAGGCTCTCAATCGTGCCAATCCAGACTACCGCTGTGCTCACTTTGGCAAATGGGGTGAGCAGA
>CAXEMW010000292.1:0-3431 GCA_963997395.1 uncultured Planctomycetaceae bacterium | reverse complement strand
AGACCTCCGTCGAGTAAATCTGCAGCAACTTTTTCAATAAAAGCTTCGCTCTGCATACCTGTATACAGTCCCGAATCGACTGATATTCCGTACCCAGTAAACAGTTCGTCGCTCCCAGCCTTGCCACCTAATGGCTCAACAACTGAAACGATTTTCAAATTGAATATCTGAGCAAATTCAAAATCCCTGCTATCGTGAGCAGGCACTGACATAATTGCTCCTGTGCCGTACGAAGCGAGTACGTAATCAGCCACCCAGATTGGTACCGATTCACCCGTCAATGGGTGAATGCAATACGAACCGGTGAAAACACCAGTTTTTTCTTGAGCTAAGTCGGTTCGATCGAGATCACTCTTACGACATGCAGCCTCACAATACTCATGAACGACATCTGCTTCAGCAGGAATTGTTATTTGATTTCGAAGTGGATGCTCTGGCGCAATTACCATGCAACTTACTCCAAACAAAGTATCTGGTCTTGTTGTGTAAATTCGAAGACAGTCCGTTGGTGCTTTCAACGGGTATCCGTTATTTTCACGACAACTCTTCCAGGCAAGAAAAGCCTCTTTTGAATCTTTTGCCGACAAGCCCTGTGGTGGGAGATAAAAATCTACTTCTGCACCCGTGCTACGGCCAATCCAGTCTTTTTGAAGTTTTTTAATACTCTCTGGCCAATCAAGACCTTCTAACTCTGTTCCAAGTCGATCAGCATATGCTGTAATCCGCAACATCCATTGTCGCAGTGGCAATCGAACAACTGGATGCCCGCCACGCTCACTGAGTCCTCCTATAACTTCTTCATTAGCAAGTACAGTCCCAAGTTCCGGACACCAGTTAACGGGCGCCTCCGACTGGTACGCAAGACGGTGATCATCGCGGTATGCATTGACTGCTCCCTCACCTGACTCCTGAATATTCTTAGGAATCGGAAGTTCTGATATTGGTCGGCCCTGTTGTCGATCCGCATCAAACCATGTGTCGTACAAAAGTAGGAAAATCCATTGAGTCCAACGAACAAACTCGGGGTCTGTCGTGGAGGTCTCACGCTCCCAGTCATAGCTAAACCCAAGCATTTTCAACTGCCGCTTGAACGTAGCAATATTTCGCTCCGTACTCTCTCGTGGCGGAGTACCGGTACGTATCGCATGTTCTTCAGCCGGCAACCCAAAGGCATCGAAACCCATTGGATGAATAACGCTCGATCCCCGCATTCGCTCAAAACGGCTGACAATATCCGTCGCGGTGTAACCCTCTGGATGACCGACGTGCAATCCATCACCGCTTGGATACGGAAACATATCGAGAATATATGCCTTTTTGCCGGTCGGTAGGCGGGGTGAGCGAAAAGTTTTCTGCTCAGTCCACCAGGTTTGCCATTTCGGCTCTATGACAGACGGGTCGTATTTTGGCATTTGTCAGTCAACGCTATCGGGTTAAGGGATGTATGATGATGGAACGCTACAATTTGATGAGTCTAATAGACCGAAAAGTTCCGACAACGCTTCGGCAAGAGCCACGGGTACGGCGACAAAACCTACAATCTTCCAGAATTCGTGAACTCAAGGAGGCCAGACTTTTGAATCGAGAGACACCTGCTGATGAACCTGGGAAACACTTCCATATTCCTACGGGTGAAATCCCTGCAATGCTCCACCATCAGCTTCTAAAAAGCCTGCGCCACGCTGGCCGGCGGCTCAAAATGGCAGACTCGCTTGGCACACGACTCAACGGCCGCCAACTTCTTACTCGTATTCTTGCCGCGAGACTTGTTCTTGAAAAAACCCTCGATCCTTCAGAGAAGCGGGTCGGTATTCTGCTTCCTCCAACAGCTGGCGCTGCCATCGTAAACGCTGCACTTGCACTTATGGGCCGAGTTGCCGTGAATCTAAACTACACATCTTCCCAATCAATACTTGAAACATGTATTGAACGCGCTGGGATTCGACACGTGATATCCAGTCCAACATTTTTATCTCGGATCGAATTGGATCTCGGGGATTTTCTTCTTGATGCTGCTGATCTACGGAAACAACTTACGACCCTGCAGAAGCTTCAGGCCTGGTCAGAAGCAACCCTTATGCCGCTCTCAATGCTAGAGCGTCACCTTGGTCTAAAAAACATTCAGCCTGATGATGTCCTGACTATTATCTTCACTTCGGGCTCAACAGGTGACCCAAAAGGTGTTGTTCTCAGCATTGAAAATGTTGGGAGTAATGTTCGAGCGATTTCTGACCTACTTCACCTTTCCCCAGCTGACACCGCACTTGGTGTACTACCTTTCTTTCATTCATACGGTTACACGACTGCTTTATGGGTACCACTCACTCTTGAGCCTGCGGTTGTCTATCACACAAACCCCCTTGATGCGAGAGTTGTTGGCACACTTGCACGGGACTATAACGCGACAGTGTTAATGGCGACACCTACTTTTCTAAGAACTTATATTCGCCGTACTGAATCGGACGACCTTTCGACGCTTGAAGTTGTTTTCGGTGCTGCAGAAAAACTGACAACTGATGTCACCGACGCTTTCGAAGAGAAATTTGGTGTCCGGCCCCGTGAAGCGTATGGTGCAACGGAACTTTCTCCCTTGGTATCAGTAAACGTCCCTCCATCTCGCCATGTTCCCGGCAGAGCGGTCGACGCCCGTGAAGGAACGGTCGGAAAACCAATACCTGGCTGTACGGCAAAGATTACTGACAGAGAGGGTCTTCAAGAACTACCTGTCGGTGAAGAGGGACTTTTGTGGATCTGTGGACCTAATGTCATGCAAGGCTACCTCGATCGCGACGACCTTACCGAGCAGGTCATTTGTGAAGGTTGGTATCGTACCGGTGACATTGCAAAACTGGACACCGATGGATTTATCACAATAACCGGCAGACAAAGCCGATTTTCGAAGATCGGTGGTGAAATGGTTCCTCATATGTTGATTGAAGAAGCTGTAAATACAATCTTAGGAGCAACCGACGGCGAGCTTCTGGCCGTGGTCACTGCAGTGCCGCATGTAACAAAAGGTGAGCGGCTTGTTGTCTTAACTACAAAAACTTCAGCGGACACACAAAATATCTGTCGTGAACTTGCTCAGTCAGGCCTTCCGAATCTCTGGATTCCATCCTCGGACAGCTTTGCCGAAATAGAAGAAGTACCTGTTCTCGGTTCAGGCAAACTTGACCTGCGAAAAATAAATGACATTGCAAAAGGATATTTTTGTGACAACTCAGACACCGAATAGTGAACGCTGCCACAACCTTCCTCAGCACATGCAATTCAGAGTGATTCTTGGAAGAGCTGATGATCTCAAAGCCGATGTACTCTTTCAGGTGAGTGTACCGACTAAGGCAGAGACAGATTCTCCTCTAGAACTTGAAGGTTATTTAACTGGTCCAAGATCAACACGTGCAAGCACACTACCTGTTCGCCAAAATATC
>CAXEMW010000291.1:0-3476 GCA_963997395.1 uncultured Planctomycetaceae bacterium | reverse complement strand
CCGACGTGCACGAAGTCGCGGTGGTGCTTGTTGCGAATAGCTGGCTTCGAGTCCCCAACTACGGGCTCATCTCGTTTGTGCAAGTCGCAGCGGGCCCCGACGAGGCCGACAATCACATTGCGGAACAGGCGATCGCCGGAGACCTCGTGATTACTCAGGATGTACCTCTGGCTGCACGGGTGGTGCCCAAGGGAGCTTCCGTGATCCAACCCAACGGTCGTGAACTTGATCAGGACAGCATCGATGAGGCCCTCGCGATGCGCGACTTCAAGGAGTCGTTGCGGGACTCGGGAGTCATGACCGGAGGACCACCTCCTTTCGGCCCCAAACAAAAACAGAACTTTTCGAAACCGGCATTAAGGTCATTGATCTTCTCACTCCATTCGTTCGAGGTGGGAAAGCGGGATTATTTGGCGGTGCCGGCCTCGGTAAAACCGTTATCTTGACCGAACTGATTGCAAGGATCGCAAGCGCTCACGGCGGAAATTCAGTCTTTGCTGGTGTTGGAGAAAGAACACGAGAAGGAACTGACCTCTGGCTTGAGATGCAAGATGCCAAAATTGGTGACACCGGACGAAGCGTCATTGAACAAACCTGCATGGTCTTTGGCCAGATGAATGAACCACCAGGCGCGAGATTGCGAGTTGCACTTTCTGCCCTCACAATGGCTGAGTATTTTCGTGACACGACTGGAACGGATACGCTTCTGTTCGTAGACAACATTTTCCGCTTTTCGCAGGCAGGTAGCGAGGTGAGTGCCCTCCTTGGACGAATGCCAAGTGCGGTCGGCTACCAGCCAACGCTGGCTACTGAGATGGGTGCGTTACAGGAACGTATTACATCAACAGAGAAGGGTGCCATCACTTCAGTCCAAGCTGTTTATGTTCCTGCTGATGACCCCACCGACCCCGCACCTGCAACCGCTTTTGGCAATCTAGATGCCTTCATCTACCTTGAACGATCAATTTCTGAAAAAGGCATCTATCCGGCCGTCGACCCACTCGCCAGCTCCAGCCGGATCCTAGATCCACAGTACGTTGGAGAACGGCACTATAACGTCGCACGGCGTGTTCAGACCACATTACAACGTTACCGAGAACTCCAAGACATCATCGCAATTCTTGGCGTCGACGAACTTTCCGAAGAGGATAAGCTTGTAGTCCATCGTGCTCGACGAATGGAACGATTCTTATCTCAGCCCTTCCTTGTAGCTGAAGTATTTACAGGAAAGCCAGGTGAAATCACCAGCCTCGAAGATACAATCCGATCTTTCGAAGAAATCGCTGATGGAAAATGGGACCATCTCCCAGAACCTGCGTTCATGTATGTCGGCCCGATTGAACAAGCTGAAGAGCAGGCCAAGAAAATGGCAGAAAAGTCATAGACAGAAAGTAACTTCTCGTAAAAAGCATCATGGCAACCACGACATCCCAGAAACTTATTCGCTGCGTCATTGTCACCCCTGAACAGACAGTTCTCGACACGAAAGCTGCAGGGGTATCACTCCCTCTTGATGACGGAAGCCGGGGTATCGCCGCGGGACATGCTCCTTTTATCGGACGCCTCGGAGCAGGCGAGGTGCAGTTACACGGCGTCGCAGGAGGAACAGGGACTGAAACAACCATTTGTACCTTTGTCGAAGGTGGATTCGTCGAAGTAGGTAATAACGAAGTAACCGTCATCACTCAGGGTGCACTTGATTCCGGATCAATCAAAGCACCAGAAATACAGGCCGAACTTGAGCATTTGTACCAACAAAAAGCCGTTGGTGACGATCAAATAGAAGCTCTCCTGAAGGCGGAATCGGCTGCCCGCGCTCGACTCAGGGCCGCCCGACGAAAGAGAAACTAGAACTGTTTTGGCTTTTTAATACCAAATCTATTATCTGGTTGGCTCGTTGCCGTTAACACAAGTCAGATTTGATAGTCGGCCTCACGTGAAGGCGTTTCTCCCCGCATCCGTAGTTTTGGCTTTTCCAAAACTACCGTTGTGTGCGGCTCGATAGACCGTGTGATCCACACATTACTGCCAATTACGGAATCGTGCCCTATAACTGTCGCACCACCAAGAACTGTCGCGTTGGCATAAATTACAACCCGATCACCGATGGTTGGATGGCGTTTTGCACCTCGCACCAACTGACCCTCAGCGTCGGTTGGAAACGACACGGCACCAAGCGTGACGCCTTGATACAGTTTTACATGACTGCCGATCTCGCAAGTTTCACCAACGACCACACCCGTGCCATGGTCTATAAAAAAATGATCTCCAATCGTTGCACCAGGATGAAGGTCAATACCAGTACGAGAGTGAGCCCACTCAGCCATCATTCTCGGAATCAAAGGCACAGAAAGCCTTTGTAGCAGATGAGCAAGACGGTGTATGGTCACCGCCTCAAGCCCTGGATAGCAGAAGATAATTTCCTCGAGATTCCGGACCGCAGGATCACCGTCGTACGCTGCCTTAACATCGGTGGCAAGAACTCTTCGAAGATCTGGAATCTGCTCCAAAAACTCAATTGCTTTCGCTTGCCCCAACGCTTCAAAGTCAGCTTCATCTACACACTCCTGAACAGCGTCTGGCAGTGAAGGGGTGCGGCGGCCCGCAGCAGCAGCAACCTGCGTTGCTGCAAGACTATGACGCAAAGCACGACCAATCTGTATCGTGAGTTTATCGTGCAATCCATCAATTAAATCACCGACGTGATACGTAACATTTCCAAAATGAAGATTTTCTCTGCGGCGATACCCTGGATAAAGAATTTCTTTCAGGTCCTCGCATACAGTAATAATTGACTCATAATTTGGCAGGGGGCAATGGCCGAGATAGTTCGTTGCTGGCACCTCTCGATAGGTGTCAACAATTCGTTGCGTCAGCTTTGGTAGCTGTTCTTTCAGCCGTAGATCAGTTGCCATGTTCTTTGTCCAGCAGCGGTGTTGCTTGACCTCAATAGGTACCCATTCGAGAGATTCGACCCACCCCTAGGTCAAAGTTGAATTGAACTTCTAGAACACATCACAACCGGGAAACAGGGTAAAATCTGCGGGCAGCCTCGCTGCCTTTACAGGGCCTCGCCTGATGCTTCAATGGCTGCTGCAAGAGTCAGGCCGCCATCATACAATGCTCGCCCAACGATACATCCAGACGCACCAGTAGCTGCGACTGCCCGCAGATCATCTGCATCCGCGATCCCGCCGGATGCCACGACGGGATGGGGGGAGGCTTGAACCATTGCATCTAGAGCGGGAAGGTTTGGACCTTGAAGCATGCCGTCACGGGCAATATCCGTATAGACAATAGCAGCGAGCGGAAGTTCAGCCGACTGGACAGCTACGTCCACAGCTTGCTGTGTACTGGTTTCAAACTCGTTGTACTCACCAACGATAAGCACGACGAGCAAAACCACTGAAGTGACAGCTAGAAGCTTCTTCCAATGGCCCAGGACCAGGTTTTGCACCTGCATCTGCACCTTGAAG
>CAXEMW010000290.1:0-3494 GCA_963997395.1 uncultured Planctomycetaceae bacterium | reverse complement strand
TGCTTTCCACGCGGCCTGTGTTCTAGGGCTAAAGTCTCGATTTTTTTCAAGTGCGTTTACTTTCCGCAATGCAGTTAGCATCGGCTGTGCTGCATTGATTAGTGCAACGCCATTCGCGTCAGAATCAATCCTGCTTGCAGGTGCGAAGCCCGCAATAGAACGCTTCATAAAGGACTTACTTGCCGAAGCAGTAGAAAGTACAGTGCTTGGCATCTGTGCAAATGCATAGAGCAGCCCCGTGATTACCATACAAATACCAAGTATTACTTCCTCGGTGAATAGAACACGACTTGGATGCACGAGTTCATCAGTGACATCTTTAAGGTTGTGTTCTGACTGAGTTGTTGGATTTTTTCGACTACCCAACCGAGATGTTGCAAAAAACATGTCAGGGACCCTTTCTGCTGGTATGAATCGGATTCAACGAAGACAAATTCGTCAAATGGCAAGCATGGTCAGCTCTACCCGATACTCTTCTATCCACTTGATGGCATGCCCCTGACTGCCGCCACCGAGTTCGGATGAAAGATATGCAGATGACTGAAGTTTTAAAACATGTAGAGATTCGAAAACGTCAAGAATTTCAAGTAAAAACCGATGTAAAGCAAGAGTTGCGGTCTAACCTCCACGGCCTTTTTAGGTTAGACACTTGGGAGATATTGTTTTTTTCTTGGTTTTGAAAGCCAAGAGGTCGCAAATTATTGGGCAATGCGACATCCCTCCAATTCTCACATTCCTTTCGGTTTATCTTTCGGGGTTTGTAGGAGATCAAGATGGAGTGCCCTTTTTGGAAGTACGAAAGTTTTCTTAATTTCCGCCTGGTAACAACGAACGGCGGCGTCCGGCGATAGCTCATCGTAGGGAACGGCTCGAAGGAATTGGACAAAAGAGCGTTGGTCTTCAGCGGAATCTATTTTTCTTCTTATTGGTGTGGAAATGGGCTCGGCAGGTATCATGCTTCGTCCTGTACAAGGTGAATGGGTGCAGGTTTCTTGTATTCGCGAGCCTAGGCCGGTTATTGATGCAACGTGTGCTGGACCATGGCTCGCTGGTTTGCTTGCAGGCATTCTTTGTCGGCAAAATGTGTACCAGTCAGCTTTGCTAGGTACTGCTATAGCGGCGTGCTGCGTCACCAGGCTTGGCGTAACCGATGGCTTGCGAGACTTCGATCAAATCAAAAAATGATCAAGGATGTCTCGGTATAACGAAAATCAAGAGACGCTTGCTCTAATTGTCAATTTCTGATGATAACGTTGAGCCAATACGGTAGAGATGAGTTTTCGTGCGGATAAGCAGATCGTCATCCAAAACACCAGGTGATGCCATGCACCCATCATCAAGTTTGTTCTCAGATAAGATTTCAAAGGATTGTGGATTGGCTTTGAATACAATGCAGGTGCCGTCTTCATCAAACGCATAAAGTTTTTTACCCGACTCAACGAGTGAAGCAGAATATCGTCCACTTTGTCGTTCACTCCACCGAACTTTTCCAGTTTCAATATCGATGCAACTGAAAATGCCTGTATCACTCACCATGTAAAGCTGGTCAGCCACAACAGATTGGCTTGGTCGAGTTGGAGCGGACTTACCAAACTTCCAAACCACATTTTCATCTGTGATATCTCCCTCTCCATCAGGTCTAACTGCCAGTAAACGATCACCTTGAGCCGTACAAAGAATTACAAGTCCGTGGCTATAAAGAGGACGGGCTGCTGCATTGAATCCGCCGTGATAAACCGTCCAAATTTCTTGACCATTGCCTGGGTCGTAAGCAACAGTAGCAACTGCTGCTGGGCTCACAAGCTGGGGGCGATTGTTGTGGATTATAACAGTAGGGGTGCAATAAGCTTTTTTGAAGTCACCATCATCAGACCCATATTGAATTGACCGGTCGGTACGCCATACGGTTTGTCCTGTTTTTGCATCGAGTCCTACAACGTATTGCTGGTCGTATCCATCAAAATTTAAAAATATCTTATTCTCGAAGAAAATCGGAGATGATCCAGGGCCCCTATGATGATCACATGGAAGGTCCTGGCGGGTCCATACGAGTGCTGCAGTTTCTGTGTCGATACAGGCAGTGCCGGCACTACCGTAATGGACAAAAAGAAAGCCATTTGCAACAACAGGGGTTGGGCTTGCGTAGCTGTTAAACGGGTGGCAAAACATCGGTTCTTCAATTTCGAAGACCGTAATGTCTTTACGTATCATTCCCGTTTTTGCATTCACTGCGAGTAGCGAAAGTCGGCGACCGTCTTTAGTAGCGTTGGAAAGCCATATGGTATTTCCTGAAACAACAGGACTAGACCATGCTTTGCCTGAGACAGGCGTTTTCCAGCGTATGCCAGTTGTTTCATTCCATCCAATGGGCAGGTTTGGCGAATGTGATTTGCCGTCAGCCGTCGGTCCACGAAACTGATTCCAGGAATACTCTGTGGCTTCGGTTGCGAAAGCTTCTCTGTCAATCGGCTTTACAGAAAAAGGAAGCACATAAAGCAGACTCGCGACAAAGAGCAGGAAAAATTTTGAGTGCATTTTTGAGATTATTTTGGGCTTAAATTATTGTATTTGTTTTCGACGAGGTAGCTTTCGGCTTGGTATCGATTGAGTTGAGATCTCATGGTTCTTGCCATCGAATTGATTTTCAAGAAAAAGCCTAATGCGGTCGTCAAGTTCGCTCAGTTGAGGGCGACCATGACCACCACCCTCAATTGCGATAAGCCTGCTTGCTACTCCAGCGTTCTGTAGTGAGTCATGGAGTTGAACAGACTGTTCAAAAGGTACAAGTGAGTCCTTCGTCCCGTGAATTGTCAGGAAAGGCGGATCGTCCTTTGAGACATACGTAATCGGTGACGCCGTTCGAGCAATTTTCTTGTTGTCTTGCACTGGTCCACCAAGCAGTAGTGATTCTGGTGAGTCGGGATTGTTATGCCAACCACCCATTGAAGTGAAGTCGCTCGGGCCAAAGAAATTGACAACACCTTCAACTCTGCTACTTTTTTTGCCCCAAATTCCGAGCTCACCCTCAAGATCCGGAACATCCCCAGACGTTCCGAGTATGGCGACAAGATGGCCTCCAGCAGACGATCCAGCCACGACAATCTTCTCTGGGTCGCTCTCCGCGACGGCGCGCGCGAGCGTTCTTCCGGACGCCGCCGAGACGAAAACAGAGGGCACGCCCGGATCCGCCTCCGCCGGCGACTTGGCCATCGGCGTCAACGCGGCGTCGAAGTCGGATTTCAGCACGGCCCTGCACTACGCTTGTTGGCAGGGGCACGTGGATATCGTCCGCACACTCAAGGCCGCCGGGGCGTGGGCGGACCCGTGCGTGCCGGAGATGCTGAAAAGACCCTGCATTCAAAGTGGTCTCCAGAGGCCGTTTCTGGGAGTTTGAAGCTCTCCTTGAAATATGATCCGAGCGGCAACCCTCCTCACGACATATTTCAAGGAGAGCTTCAAAGTCCCCAAACTGACTGGCTGACAGCGGTTTGACT
>CAXEMW010000289.1:0-3510 GCA_963997395.1 uncultured Planctomycetaceae bacterium | reverse complement strand
TCATGGAATCTGTTCGTGAATCTGCAGCATCGGCCGAACCAACAATCCGTGACCGACTCCAACAACTCAATTGGTTGCGAGGTTTCTGGGAAGACATCAGTGATGGCCTCACAGTAAGTCTTCAGTGTGAGTGGAATGAAGAGGAGACTTTCTTAATTCGCCATCATCTCATTACAAAGGAACTTGGACAGCGTGGTGCTGAAGAGCGACTCGCGATGGGAATACCAGCCCTCCTACCGACTGAGGAAGCATCCAAAAAAGAAGCCGATCGTTTGTCAATCACGGAATACATTGGATGGGATCCTGGGCACGAAAAAATTTGCTCTTGGCTTTTTTGCTCAGATGGTCGCACTGCGCACTTTGCCTGGCAACGTAATGGAAATGCCTGGTTACTTCAGTCGCTTTCTGACACCAGTAACAATAAAAGCCCTACTCAATATTTGCTCCAGCGCGCCGGGGACGACGAATTGACTCTCGAACATGTATCTGGAAACAACTGTGCATTAATTCCTGAGGCTGATTTTCTCCGCACTGCCCGTCCGATCGAAAGTGCGTTATCTCAGGATTCACGAATACGGTAGCGAATCACTGACTGCATTGGAAAAACTTAGGAAAACGTGCCTTCTTTTCCTCACCTGCCGTGGAATAGCCACCATACATTCTCATGCCATGCTTTGACTTTGATGCACTAGCTGAACAATGCACAACACTGCACATTTGTGGTCCATTGCTTATTGTCGCATCAAGCAGAACCGTTAGCGAACTTGCTCCTTCTTGGGAGACCGTATTGCGGGCTTTGAATATCTCTTATCGAGTGTTTGTCTTTTCTGAAAACTCAATTCACGAACTTGATGAAATTCTTAAAGAGGTACGCGATTTTCACGCAACGGCTCTCGCCGTTATCGGCACACAAGATATTCTCAAGGTCGCAAGGCTGGCTGCTTCTCAATCAAATCTACAGTTGGTAAGCGTGCTGTACGAGCCTCATTAAAATCTGATCTTTTCATATTTTCATCAATCTCTTCGGTATGTGATTCAAGAACGCACAGCATTGTATTGACTCGATCTCGAATACTCTCTGGTACAGCCTGGAGGGCCTCTTGAGAAATGAGCAGCTCGTCAAAAATACATTTTTCGTCCAACGAATGAACTTGCAATCGAGTCTCCTTACCGTGCGTCAAACGAATTATACAATCCGCATCCTCTCTCAAAAGCACAACAGGCTCCGAAATTACATTCCAATTCGTCATGTCTGTTGAAGGAGCTGCACTCCTGCTTACTTGAAGTGATTGGGTGTCACTTATGCCATTCATGCGTTGGGATCGAATTCCTGCATTCCTCATTTCCGATTCATTGCGTTGCGATTCCGGTAGTTGCCTTTGATGATTTTGTGAAAGCAGTATCGCTCTACGTTCTCCAGAACGAATAAATATGACTTTTGGAACCTTATTATTCGCACCTTGTCTTTGCCGCACGTATGATTCCAAGAGCAAAGAAAACTGTTCTGGTAGAAGGAGGTATTGTTCGTCGAATTGAACAAGTATGTCATGTGGCTTTAGGCCGATACGATCTGCTGCAGAATCTTTCTGGACACTATCCACCACAAGGCCTTCATTGTGGCTTAATATCAGCTGATGGCGAACAACTTCTGGGACACGGGACAGTTCGGCTCCAAACTGCTTCAGTGATTTCTTTGAATCATTTGATTCTGCCAACTCACCAGGACGTTGGTGGTGTGAGCGAGACCCTTGAACAAATGCTTGTTCTTCTCCAAAAACTGGCCGACGTCCAACTACTCCAAATGCCAGGAAAGCTACTTCGGTGCCTGCAAATAGCGCATAGAAAACAATTGCATGAATTTGGTCTACAGGCTTTTGACGCGAACTAAAAATCACACCTTACCCCACGACTTAAAAAGTTTATGAGCCGTCTGATTCTTGGCTCTATGCATAAAGTGTTTGTGACGTTTTTTTCTGCATGGCACCAGACCTGTCGCCTCCAATAATCATGAAACGTCCAGATCTTTTAGTCTGGGCAATCTAAAGAAAACACGTCTACAGCGCAGAATCCGCTGGAGGCATTGCACAGGCAAATATGGATAAGCGTGACGCCTACTGAAGGTTTACGACATATATCGAGTAACACCAGACGATTCCTTTTTTCGTCACAGTCAATTTTTCTGCACGTGAAGTCACCGTTCGAAGGAGTATCTGCATGACACACTTATTTCAACGTGTCTTTCTTATCCTGGTCGTCACTGGATACTCACTTGTTTTTTCTTCAGAAACAAAAGCCTCTGAAGAGACCGCTCATCCTGCGGCGGAAGAACAGTCAAAAATGGTAGCCAGTACTCCGGCAAAGCCTGTTGTGACCAAGAAGCCGGTGCTCCTTCCAGGAACCGGTGTGCGTATCAAGAATGGCGTTGATACTTTCGAAGATGAAAACTGGAAATGGTATCACCGCCATCCAAAAAGCTCGCGTGAACAAGACAAGCGGATGCGAAGCCCTCTCGGGAAGAGCAACAACGGACTGTGGTTCGAAGGACCGAAGCGAGGGACACCAGACGTTGTCAAGCGGGTTGAACTCCCTGCGCCAGGATTGGAAGGTAGTGAGCATGGCCTACTTATTGCAACGTTACGAGCGGGGATTCCTGGACGAGTCACCTATCGAATGATGCAAGATGACCTCATTTTCAATATGTCGAAAGCTGCTGGGCGAGGCCTTTCTGTCGCGGACAATCCTAGCGTAGTGACTCGTGTCTATTTACCACCCTTCGGACAATGGGAACGACGCAATGGAGCGTCATTTGGTTTTCGCTGTGGCTGCACAACACATGCTATCATCACCGGAAAAGAACACCCGGATCGTGGTGATTTTGGAGTTGAAGAATACTGGCCCGGCATGTTTATTTGTTTTGAGCCGGGTGACGGCAAGGAGAAAAGTGATTCAGCATATCTACGCGTACGAGGTGATCGTCGCGGCCGCGGCATGCGTGGACCAACGATTACAGAAACGGAACTAGGCTGGTGGACACTTGGAATGAGTTTTTCACGCGATGGAAAAGTTCATTACTTTGCTAGTCAAGGCGTTGATGATCTGACTATGAATGACCATCTCACATCTCAAAATCCGTACGGTTATCGTACGGAGTGGGTGAAAACATTTTTCTACAACGTTTGTAGTCAAGATGATGGCAAGACATGGAGTACACCTTGGGTAATTGATGACCCAAAGACCTTTTTTGTTAGACGGCAGAATATGGCTGGGTCGAGTCAGAAGTCGCAGCGGTAATCGCGGCCTGCATTACCACAGAAGTTTTCGCAGCATCACCACCGCAACGTTCCAGTTCCTGGCTGGCAACATGGCAGTGGAAGCGGTGGCCTGCGAGGTCGACCTGGGGGGGCTCGGCCTCGCGGCCTCACTATGTGCAGTTGAGCGGCTCCTCGCGCCCATCTTCAATCCTCGTCGTCCGAAAACGCGCGCGGTGTCATACCCACCTCCGCGACACGC
>CAXEMW010000288.1:0-3517 GCA_963997395.1 uncultured Planctomycetaceae bacterium | reverse complement strand
GCCGGTGGAGAAAATCGGAGGGAAGGTGCCGTTGCTTATTAATCTGCATGGTGGAGGACCGCGTTGGTTTAACATGAGTTTTCAGCAGCAGCTTGTGATTGCGCAACAGATGGGGATGAAGCGAGGGTTTGATTTGGCGGAACTTGCAGGGAAGAGGCTGATTGTGCTTGATCCCAACACGATGGAACGTTGGGATGCTGATTCGCTCGATACGATGCTTGATTATGTGTTGGAAACCTACCCTGAGATTGATAAGGATCGTGTATATGTAATGGGCTACAGCGCGGGAGGAGGAGCGACTTGGAGATGGATCAATCAATCACCTGATCGTTTTGCCGCGGCTGCACCTTGCGGTTTTACGGGAGGCAGTGCTCAGGATGACGCGAAGAAGCTTACCAAGTTGCCGATTTGGGCAATGGCGGGCGGCGATGATGGAAAGAATCCAGCCGGGATTCGAAACATGGTCGAGCGACTGAAGTCGGTAGGAAATGGAAACGTTAAACATACGGAGTTTGAAGGAGCGGATCACCGCGCGGGGGGCAAGGCAGTGTTTGGTACGGTTGAATTGGTGGATTGGATGCTAGGGTTCGAGCGACCGAAAACCATGGAGTGAACTCGGCACTCGATCCAGAGCCAAAAATAACCTTCCTAAACCAATCACCTTGGTGGGAATATTCATTCGCTGGAGAGAAAAAAGACAGCGAGGTACCGTCATCTCAAAATGAAAAATCCTAGGTCGCACTACAGACTTCATGGTGGGCATGAAACTGTGTGGCAGTATGGTTGGGGGCGGTTGTAGACGTGTCGGAAAAACTAGATACGTGCCGCGACACCCACTCACGAACAGAAGCTAAAATACTTGACCAGTGGCGACCTCATCAAAAACAATACGAAAAGTTGTGTTGTGCTCTTACTTGAGGAACTCTCTTTTTTTATTCGCGATTTATTTACAACACATACGAAAATTCTGTTCAATTATTATCGGCTAGGTTTTTTCTGAGTTCACGCTGCATTTCTTTCACTACAACAACTATCTGGCAAACACGATTTTCCTGCAACTAATGATTGACGATCATGACAAGCAAACACGCACCCTTGAATACTGCCTCCGCATAAGTACTTTTTTCTGTTTTTCTGGTTGGGCATGGGGACATCTTTACTGGGAGCCGACATACACGTCTATCTTATGGAGCGAGACAACTTTTGAATGGTTTCAAAATTTCGGCTACACATGGGAAGACTTTGCAGGCACTGGATCAAATGATGGTCTTATTCAGAAATGCGTCCATTGCATTGGCTGGCTTTTCCTTGGGGCTTCCATTCTCAGCTTCTCAGCCACACGGAATTCATGGATTCAACTAGGCTTCATCTCGTTGAGTTCTGTTCTCATGGCTGCCGTTGCAGCTGCGAAATATATAAAGTCAGAATTTGAATTTCCCATGTTGATTGAACATGGAGGACAGGTCTTAAGCCCAGTCCTACTGGTGACGGCATTGACTTTAGGCGCTCGGCACCGAGTTACTGTGAACACGGCGATCATTGCTGTTGTAATGACTTTTGCAGGACATGGACTTTATGCAGCCGGTGTCTGGCCAACGCCATCCACCTTCATCGGAATGACTCGTTCAATTTTTGGTTGGGACTACACCACCACAAAAGTGTTTTTACGAGTGGCTGGCTTCCTCGATTTCATCGTGTGTTGTGGCATGTTTTTCCCCACCTTGAGGCGATCTTGTGCTTTGTATGCTTTTTTCTGGGGACTTATAACCGCAGCAGCCCGACCCATAGCTGGCATGAGTTGGGACTTGAACTATTGGGGTGCAGATCAGTTTCTGCCTGAATTGGTCTACCGATCCCCTCATTGGTTCATACCACTCTTTCTTTTTCTGTACTGGACATTTACCGAATCTCAGAATGCCGTCGTTGCACAAAAATCAATCGTAGACGAACCCCGACCAGTCTGATCGCAGAGTAACGTGATTTTGAGTACTATATCTTGTCGGATGAATACCGTTCTTTAATCTTTGGATTCGCTATGAAACATTCATTTTTCCTTCTGTTCCTGAGTTTGCTGGTCACTAATTTTGCCGTGGCTCAAAAACGAAAGGATGTCGATTTATCAATTCCAGATGTTGAACGCAAAGATGTAATTTGTTTCACACTCTATACCGTTTCTGATAACACCCTGAAGCTAACGGCCCAGCTTTATCCCCTGAACAGTGACGACCCAAGAATCGCTCGGCTAGAAATTGAAAAAGATGGCAAATGGGTGAAGGTCGCAGAAACGAAAGTCATAGAGCAAGGCTGGACAGCTCCGTTTCGTGTTGAAGACTGGAATGACACCACATCGTGGCGGTACCGCGTTCGCCATGGTGATCAGGCAATCTACACCGGAACTATCTGTAAAAATCCGAAAGATAAAGATGAAATAATCATTGCCGGTTTTACTGGCAATTCTATTCGAAAGGCTCATGGAGGAGACATCTCCCGACAAGATATTATTGACAATATCAAACGAGTTAATGCCGACATTCTTTTCTTCTCAGGTGACCAAGTTTACGACCATAAACGTCACTACGCTGCTTGGCTAAAGTTTGGAAGAGACTTTGGAGAAATCATTAGGAACTGTCCCACCATTTGCTTACCTGATGACCACGATGCTGGTCAGCCCAACCTATGGGGAGAGAGTGGGAAGATCTCAACACTTCCTGGTGCGGCCGATGGTGGCTACGCGCAACCTGGGGAATACGTTCAAGAGGTCGAGAGAGCTCAAACGAGTCATCTTCCGGACCCAGCGGACCCACATAAAATTGCGCAGGATATTGGCGTTTATTTCACGAATCTCAACTGGGGAAACATTGACTTTGCCATTCTTGAAGATCGTAAATTTAAGACAGGACCCGCCGGCCGAGTTCCAAAACAAGGCCCGCGTCCTGATCATATTCGGAACCCCGAGTATGACCCCGCAAGTGTCGATATCGAAGGCGCTGTTTTACTCGGTCAAAGACAACTGGCTTTTCTAGACGCATGGGCGAAAGATTGGACACATGCCAAAATGAAAGTTGCCTTGTCTCAAACTATTTTTTGTGGTGGTGCTCATATTCATGGAAATGCGAATGGTCGCTTGCATGCTGATATGGACTCGAATGGCTGGCCTCAATCCGGTCGAAACAGAGCACTTAGCTCCCTTCGAAAAGGCTTCGCATTCCATCTAGCAGGTGACCAACATTTGGCAACGATTTTCCAACATGGCATCAAAGAACACCGAGACGCGATTTGGTCTTTTTGCATTCCTTCTATAGCGAATTTATACCTTCGCTGGTGGGCACCTCTGGAACCAGGTGCAAATCGTGAAGAGGAGGCACCCGAATATACCGGTGATTACCTCGATGGCTTTGCCAACAAAGTTACTAATTACGCTGCCGCAAATCCCGAAGAAAAACCGGCTGGAAATATTTTAAACACGCGCGCTGCGGGTTTTGGCATTGTTCGGATCAATACAAAAAACCGTACGATA
>CAXEMW010000287.1:0-3522 GCA_963997395.1 uncultured Planctomycetaceae bacterium | reverse complement strand
TCAACAACGGTTGCTAATGTTCGTATAAGCGCAACACGATCTTTTGCCCGTGCTTGATGCGCATTAAAAGTTGCAACTGCTCCGAATCGCTGGCCAAGCTTTGCCCGCCACTCTGACTCATGCACCGGATCGGCCGTAGGATTCAATATAGCCAGCCGGGGCAAGCCGGTAAGCATGAGCAACTCCATCTCGGCCTCATGGATTTTCCGGAGTGGCTTTGACGAATCGATAACATACAGAACTGCGGGTTCTTCACAAAGAACCTTACTCACCTCACACTCTGCTTCGAACTGATCAGACGCCGAATATTTCTTACAGAACTGGCGAAGCTCAGCGAGCGGATCTCTCGATTGAGATAGCTGCGAGCCAACCTCGGCCAACATCGTTCGTGGATCTTGAAACCCTGGGGTATCCCACAGAACAAACTGACTGGAATGATGCTCAATCTTCTGGCAAACCTGTGTCATGCCAGGGTCAGCACTCACACCGATATTCCCTCGCTCAACAAGTGTTGCAGCAATGCTCGACTTTCCATGATTGACAGCGCCCACGAGGGCAAAGGTCGGCCTATCCATTATTTTCTCACCCCAAGCAGGTCGAATCCAAGCTGTTTTTCACGAAGCCACCGTCTCCATAAACTCAACCGCACCTCCGGCCCGAAGAGAATGATGACATTATCTGTTGATGATGATGCGTCAGAAAATGTTTGAAGTGTCGCCGCTATGGCATCGACCGGATTAATCTCTGCCGGCATCGCAACAACAACACCGTCTTTTGATTCCATTAACGACTTCAAGACATGCTCATTCCCATCCGCATAATCAACTTCAATATGAGCAAGAAAGTTTATTTTTCCACGCAGCGCATTTTCCACCTGTGCGCGAATGTGCTCTTCACCTTGAAAAAGACCCTCACTAAGCAACAGGTTCCACGAACTATCGACAGGAAATGAAGGCGGTTGCACTTCTGCACTCTCTCCGAGAAACCCAGTCGCTGTCGGTTTTTCTGTTTGAAACAAGGGGCCGCTGAGACGTCGGATCAGGGCACTATCTTGAGTACGAGTGAAGTCGAGTGTGGACAATCGCCTCGAGGTTTTCCAGCTGGCATATACAACAAGAAGAAAACGTGGAATGACAACATAGAACATCAGGCTTCCAACAATAAACGGCCACCACGACCGTGTCGCGTTCACACTTGCTGCCTCCATACCAGCAAGATACGAAAACCGTGACTCACGAACCTGCTCAAGGGTGGGAACACTTGCTGTCCAAAACCAAGACCACGGCGATGAGATGACATTCACAAAGAAGCACATAAACTCAGCACCAACGCTCAGGGTGCTTTCCCAGCCAAAGGCAAGGTCAAAAACAGTGACGTGAAAAAGAATGCTGAGTAAAGCACCGAGACCAAACCCACAAGCAATCCGCTGAGTAAATCCAAAAAACAACCCAGCTAAAATAGTCGCAATCCGTTTACCATGTTCCTGCAAAACTCTCGTCAAGTCATTCCAGTTCTCTCTCCACTCTGGCGATAGCCGTGAGATCAAAAATGCGACCCCCCCGCCGACACCTCCTTTTGATGAATCACCTCGCAGCCACGACGACAAATACAGACTTGTGCCGGTTATCACCCACGGAAGAACAATCAGTCCAAAGAAGACCACCATTACATTGATGGGTTTTTCACCCTTGTATGCGAGGTAGGCAGGAACAGCGAGACAACCCAACACAATTCCAATGAGCCATGACACGCTCGTGAGCACATTGAACACCCGATCAATGCCGGAACCAAAAAGCTGCGAATCTCTACTCCTAGCCAGGGAAAGCCAGGCATGAAACAGTTTGCCACGCGAAACATCACGAAAGTTTTGCTCAGAAAAAGTCCTCGACAGCACCTTTCCGTCTTCGCCCAACACATTCTCGGCATCCTGACCTGAGAGCGTCCGTTGTTCAGCTTCTTCGAAGTCAATGACATCGCCTACCGTCCAGCGTGGCAAGCGAGAACTATCCTTTGCGAACATAGGACGATTTGTATGAGGATGTGACATCTACCACGCGTGTTCATTGAGCGTAACCGAATGCGATGAATTGATCGCATCGTGCACAGAGATTTACTACCCGACGCAGCCAAAAACCATATTACTAGTAGATAGAGATGAAAGGAAATAACGTGCACTTTTCAGCAACGCAGGCCGGGATATCGGTCATAAAGCAGCTTTACCAACAAGTATGTCAGATTCTTTCATCGTCGCTCGGACTTATCACACAAGTATTCCAGTGCACCACACAAGGCATGCCAGAGTTATATTCAACTTGAATACTACAGCGAGTCTATTCAGAATGGATTCAAGCCAAACGAGGCGGGAGCAGACACATCAAGACTGAACTGATACATCAGTCAATAAGTACCGTGAACAAGAGGAGCATGGCATGAGTAAAGTACGTTTTCAGCGCATAACGGTATTCCTTTTGGCTTTCACTCTTGGCACCTCATACGCATACGCTTTTGCTTCAGACGGTCGGCAGCCCAACATTATCTATCTTATGCTCGATGATGCGGGATACGGTGACTTCGGTGCTTTTGGATCACCCTATGTGAAAACACCGAATTTTGATCGCTTATGTGCTGAGGGCATGACCTTCACAAACCACTATTCAGGATCTGCTGTGTGCGCACCCACACGCTGCGTTCTCATGACGGGCCTCCATACTGGCCACTGTCGACGCAGGGACAATACCGCGAAGGCGCTCACACAAGAACTGAGTGAGAAAAATGGAAGACCACTTGTGTTCCTTGAAGATGCTGACGTGACAGTAGCCGAAGCTCTTCACAGCGCCGGATATTTCACTGCCGGTGTCGGCAAATGGGGCTTGGGCAATCCTGGTTCAGCAGGTGTCCCAGAAAAACAGGGTTTCGATTACTGGTACGGCTATCTTGACCAGGTGCATGCCCACGACCACTTTCCAGATGAGATTTGGGATGGTGGAAAGATGGTAGACGTACCGGGAAATCAAAACAAAAAAAAAGAAACCTACATCCCATATGAACAAGAGAAAAAAGCTCTTGAATTAATCCGTCAAAACAAAAGCAAACCTTTCTTTCTCTATCTGGCAGTAACGCCGCCGCACGGCGCCTACATTATCCCTGAGACTGATCCTACTTTTGCAATGTACGAAGGAATTCCTGGTGGCAAGCAGGTTCAACATTACGCCGCCATGATTACGCGAACTGACCAGATGGTCGGCAAGATCCTCGATACGCTGAGCGAACTGCACCTCGACGAAGATACAATCATTTTCTACACGTCAGACAACGGACCAAACGCACCATTCGTAAAGGCGATAGACAGCGCTGGTGGCCTACGGGGAACAAAGAGGCTGCTGTACGAAGGAGGCATTCGCGCAGCCATGGCTGTGAGGTGGCCGGGCCATGTTCCGGCTGGGAGAAAAAGTACGTTTGTGTGGGATATGCGCGATGTTTTCCCAACGCTTTGCGAGCTGGGCGATGCCAAAAACCCTGAGA
>CAXEMW010000286.1:0-3595 GCA_963997395.1 uncultured Planctomycetaceae bacterium | reverse complement strand
CAACAATACGTCCACCTAACATGACATGGGTTTGTAAAGGGATGTTGTGTTCTAAAAGCTGTTCATGGTGTGTGATGATCAGGATACCCATTTCTGCTCCACCGATTCTGGCGATACTTTCACTTGCAAGCCGCACAGCATCGGCGTCGAGACCACTGTCAGTCTCGTCCAAGATGGCGAACCGGGGTCGAAGCATTGCCAATTGCAAGATCTCTGCCCGCTTCATTTCACCACCAGAAAAACCATCATTGACGTACCGGCGAGCAAAGTCAGAGTCCATGGACAGTTCTTGCATCTTGCTTTTGAGTTCTTTTCGGAAATCTCGCATTGGCATGAGTTCCTGACCTTCTTTTCGGTCAGGATTACGAACGTTCGTTACAGAATGACGAAGAAAATCTGCGAGCCGGACGCCCGGAATTGACATGGGTCGTTGAAATGCCAGAAAAACACCGGATCGTGCTCGTACGTCAGGTTCCATGGCAAGTATGTCATGTCGTGTGCCATCGCTATCGATTAACTCGACGGACCCCTCTGTTACCTCGTAAGAAGGGTGTCCCATGATGGCATAGCCAAGCGTGCTTTTTCCTGATCCGTTTGGTCCCATAAGCGCATGCACTTCGCCCCTGCCGATTGTCAAGTCAACTCCTTTGAGGATTTCCTGTCCCTCAACAGCAACATGAACATTTTTAATTTCCAGCCGTTCGCTCATTCCATTCACCAGACTTTTCTATTTCGAATTTCCGTAACAAAGAACTACGACTTAACCTTTTGATGGCCGTAAATAAGTTCTCCATTATCTTTGACGGCTGAGGCAACGTATCCGGAGTGATGCGGTATTGGGAGTTCATCAGCAATTTTTCCAGCACCGTCAGCCTTCTTTGCAAGTTTCTGCCCCATAATCTTGTCTTGAATTCTCATCAGACCTTCGAGCAGGCTTTCAGGACGTGGCGGGCAGCCAGGAACATACACGTCGACAGGAACGACAAGATCAACTCCCTTCACAACGTGATAGCCCCACTTGAAATATGGTCCGCCACCTGTGGTGCATGCACCCATGGCAATAACGTATTTCGGATCGGGCATCATGTTGTAGAGACGCCGCACTCTACTCGCCATTTTGTAAGTCACGGTTCCAGCAACAACCATTAAATCGGCCTGTCGTGGCGTTGCACGGAACGCACCGGCGCCAAAGCGATCCATGTCATATCGGCTTGCACCCGCTGCCATCATCTCGATAGCGCAACAGGCCAGTCCAAAAGTCATGGGCCAAATGCTGGATTGACGAGCCCAATTGATAGCTTGTTCTACGGTCGTCAAAACCATGTTTTCTTCAAAACGGCCTTCGATCCAAGGCTGTGTCATTCCGGGTCACTCCAATGCTACGTAGGAAACGGATCATCCTAAAGCTACAGTCTAAGATGCGTCTTTCATTACGATCTCACACTTATACTATACGTTTATTCTCGGGTTCCGACAGTTCATGCTCCGAATGTACGGGGAAATTCACTGAAAAAACGCCCCTGTGACGCCGAATTATCCGATGTTGGTTTCGGCTAGATAGTTTCAGGCCTGTTTGGTTTTGTCGTTGACAATATTTGAAATTGTGGAAAGCCCTGTTTCCACGAACCCAGACCCTTGCCCAGCAATGACAACGAGTTGTATTTTCCGGAAGACTTCGATGTTGCGACGCAAAGCTGAGTTTTCAGTCTGTAACACGTTTTGGGAAATATCGACGAACAACATCGAGAAATTCTGGCCGAGTGGTGACACGGGAGACATGTCCTCGGAAGTCTCGTGCTCCAGGAATTCCTTGAGCGTATGAGCACGCGAATTTTCTCATGAGGAGTGTGCCTCGTTCTACACCAAACCGGCTGCAAACAAGATCGTAGTGGTGAAGGACAAGATTCTCCTGTTCGTCAGATGTTGGGTCAGGTGGTTTTGGTTCTCCCCTCAGAAGTGCAGCAATCTGTGAAAAGATCCATGGTTTCGCCAGGCACTCCCGCGCGATCATGACTCCGTCGACACCATAGTTCTTAAGTCGGGAAACGGCTTCCTCCGCAGAAGTGATGTCGCCGTTGCCAACCACCGGCATGCGCGAGACGCATTGTTTTACCTGACGGATCGCTTCCCAGTCTGCTTCGCCTTTGAAGTATTGAGCCGCAACGCGACCGTGAACAGTAAGACAACTTGCCCCGGCTTCTTCAATGCGCTGAGCAACTTCAATCGCTGTCTGACAATTTTCGGAACACCCAAGACGGATCTTTGCTGACACAGGCGTGTCTCCACAGGCATCAACAACACGGCGAACAATTTCACCAACCCGTTCGGGGTCGCGTAGCAACCATGATCCACTGTGCGCTTTTTCCGTGACCTGACGAACAGGACAGCCAAAGTTCAGGTCAATGACGCTTACCTGAAAATCTTGGGCCAGTCGTTTGCCAACTTGAGCTAAATTTGCAGCGTCGTTATCCCACATCTGAACCGCAAGCGGTCGAGGTTCCTCACGTACGCCCCAGAGGCGATCTGGGTGTTCACTTTTGTTGGTCTCAAGCCAAATGGCACTGCGGGCTGCAATCATTTCTGTTGCAAGAAGTCCCGCACCACCAAACTCTCTGACAACTTGCCGAAAGGCATAATTTGTATAGCCAGCCATAGGAGCCTGCAAAACTGGAGGATCAACATCTACGTTGCCAATCGTGAGACGTTCATTCGCCTGTTTTGGAGTGTCAGAAGATTGATGGGGAAGCGTCGCAGGCATGCTCTTCGTGTGTATTTTTCTAGGAGATAGATCGTGGGAATGTCATTTTCTCGAGACGCCAGGCATGCGTGCTGTCAAAAAGAGCCCGCTTCTTACAGCCTGCAGTTTGGATGCCCAATAGAGTTGCTGATGCAAGGCAATGGGATTCTCAAATCAGTATCGCGTGAGCTACCTGTCGGGTCATGGCTGCGGGAGTGTTGTTGCCTGCTCAATCGGTTGGAGTCCAGTTGCGGGGATAACGTTTGAGGCAGGTTGTGGTTTCCATTGGATGGGTGTTCCAATGAGCATCGATACATAACGGTCGTCAGGAACGGATGTATCTGCAACTGCCATCGCGTACTCTGCGATATCGAGATTGTATGTTGCGAGCGACTCCGCAAATTCTTGCTGCTGCAGGCGAAGCATTCGATGGGCTGCAACGACGGCCTCGATAGGACGTTTACCACGAGCATGGTCAGATTCGGCACGATTCATGGCAGACTCTGCAGCCTCGACTGCAACCGCTCGTGCCTCGACTGCGTCATGCTTACTCGGAAGCATTCGATCAATTGCTCGAATCCGTCCTGTTGCTGGTCGAGTCGCAAAAATTGCAGCAAAGTGGGTTTCATAGGATCCTGCAAGAGGACGGTCAACCGGCCATGGTGCAGGTTCACCAATAGGCAGCCTGACGAGATCAACGAGCTGTTGCTGTGCGGCAATCAACTCAGCATGGGCGTCTGCCAGGTCTGCCTCTGCTGCCGCACTTGCGACGTCGAGTACCATCTGATCGTGCGGGTCACTGCCGGGTGCGATAAATTCAAGACGTTCTCGGGCCTCAGTTGCAAAACGAATACTGGC
>CAXEMW010000285.1:0-3666 GCA_963997395.1 uncultured Planctomycetaceae bacterium | reverse complement strand
CGTGAAAAAATTGGCGTCATGTTCGGTAGCCCAGAAACAACGCCCGGTGGACGAGCATTGAAGTTCTACTCGTCATGCCGGATAGACGTCCGCCGAATTGGAGCGCTGAAAGATGGTGAAGAAGTCGTTGGGCAACGTGTCCGTGTTAAAGTTGTCAAAAACAAAGTTGCCCCGCCTTTCCGCATTGCAGAGTTTGACATGATGCATGCTGATGGAATTAGTACAGAAGGTGATCTGATTGATCTCGGGCTGGCTGCCAAGTTGATTGAAAAATCAGGAACGTGGATCCGCTATAACGACTCACACTTGGGGCAGGGGCGCGAAAAGGCACGGCTCTACCTCAAAGAAAATCCAGACGTTGCCGAAGAAATTCGGCAGAAAATCGTTGCAAGCCGAGAACCTCTCGTGGAAACTGAAAAGGAGGAGAAGGCGTGACCTAAACACCATTCCTACTCCAGCCATTCGGTAGATACTTTATTAAGAAGTCTACTTCCATACACGCCCCTCAGGAGACTCTGACTCCTGAGGGGTTTTTTCGAGGAAATGCTGAAAGACGGCGTTGGATGCTCACAGTGCTAGCCAGCATACGAGCAAAAACAACTGGACTGTATCACACACCGAGACTCTGTATAGTGCGACATGTCCCCGATAATCCCGACACGTTCTGGAGCTAAGAAACTAATGAAGGCAGATGATCTCAGAGAAGCGTATCTTGCCTTTTTTGAATCAAAAGGTTGCACCCGTAGGCCAAGCGATGTGCTTGTTCCACGGTGGGACCCTTCCGTGTTATTCACGCCAGCCGGCATGAATCAATTTAAGGATCATTTCCTGGGGAAATGCAAGCTCGACTTCACGCGAGCAACATCCTGCCAAAAATGTCTGAGAACCGGAGACATTGAAAACGTCGGGCGGACACCACGGCATCATACGTTTTTTGAGATGCTAGGAAACTTTAGCTTTGGTGACTACTTTAAGCGTGAAGCAATTCTCTGGGCCTGGGAATTTCTTACGAGCCGCGATTGGTTGAACATAGCTCCAGAGTTACTTTCAATAACTGTCTATGAAGACGACGACGAGGCATATTGTATCTGGTCTGACGAGATCGGAGTGCCATCAACCCGTATTACACGAATGGGTGAAGATGACAATTTCTGGCCGGCAGGTGCTCCTTCCCGAGGCCCCGATGGCGTCTGCGGGCCTTGTAGTGAAGTTTTCTACCGAATGCCAAATGGCAGCGAAGTTGAAATCTGGAATCTAGTATTCACGCAACATAACCGAATTGGTGATCCACCCGATAACCTTCGACCCCTTCCAAGCCGGAACATCGACACTGGTATGGGGCTGGAGCGCACATGCGCGATGCTTCAGGGAGTCGACAGCAACTTCCATATCGATATTCTTTTGCCCATCGTTGAAACTGTCGCTGAAACCTGTAAGCAGAAGTACATAGCCGACGACGACAACGGCCGCCGGATACGCCGAATCACTGACCATGTTCGAGCCTGCACATTTGCTATTCATGAGAATGTGCTACCGGGAAACAATGAAGAAAAGTATGTCGTCAAACGGCTTTTACGGAGGGCCGTACTCGATGGCTGGCAAATGGGGATGCGAGATCCATTTCTTCACACACTTCCCCCGGCGGTCGTAACGCAAATGACGCACTCGTATCCAGAGCTGGCTGAAACTGTTGAGCATGTCACAAGCGTTATAAAACGAGAAGAAGAGTCTTTCCTAGCAACCATTGGCGGTGGCCTCACGCGCATTAACAAACTTTTTGACGGAATTCGTTCAACGGGTGGCGGTCTGGTCGGTGGCGAGGATGCCGCTGAACTCTATACAACGTATGGCTTTCCCCCAGAACTACTTGAAACACTGGCCGCTGAAAGGAATTGCGCTTTTGACTGGAACGGCTTTCGGGACGCCATGGAAGCACACGGAAAAAAATCTGGGGCTGGCACTCGGGGAGAAGTATTCGCCTCTGGACCGCTTGATGCGTTAAAGAAAGCAATGCATGGATCGGATTTTGTTGGCTACGAATCCGCCAGAACAACCGGCAACATCGTCGGCATTATCGCACAAAATCGTCTCTGCGAATCACTGACAGAAGCAGACGCTATACCGCCAGCAATTGAGCACAGCACAGATCAACTCATTACTGTCATCTTGGACAAAACCTGCTTCTACGGTGAATCCGGAGGACAAGTTGGCGACATTGGATGGATCGAAGGACCGAATGGTAAATTCGAAGTGATCGACACCCAAAGAGAAGGTGATTTCTTTCTCCACTGCGGTGTTCTACGCGAAGGTTCAATCGAACTCGGACAAGAGGTTCATGCTCACGTAGACGAAGGTCGACGCAAAGCAATTCGACGAGCCCATACGGCAACACACCTTGTCCATGCTGCGTTACAGCATTTTCTCGGGTCACACGCCGTACAGCAAGGCTCAAAAGTTGATGCTGACTTATTGCGATTCGATTTCAGTCACGCTTCACCCGTTGGTCAGGAAACGCTCCGGGATATTGAAGCAATGGTGAATGAACGCACGCTAGAAGCGGCGACTGTATCAGCAAACCTCTTGCCGTTAGAAGAGGCTCGACACGCTGGTGCAATGATGCTGTTTGGCGAAAAGTACCCTGACGTTGTCCGAATGGTTTCCATTGATGGAATCAGTAGGGAACTCTGTGGGGGAACGCACGTCGGCAATACCGGTGAAATCGGACTTGTAAAAATCATTCACGAGGAGAGTGTATCAGCCGGAACACGACGAGTCGTTGCAGTAACGGGGCACCGTGCCCTCGAACGGTTCCGGGAGGCAGAGGCCACTCTCGCAGACTCAGCAAATGCCCTTAAGGTCCCCGTGCCCGATCTACCAACTCGACTAAACTCGTTAACAAAAGAGCTTAAGACCCTAAAACGACAGGCTGCAACAAATAAAGCTGACATTTCTATCGATGAGCTACTGAATTCAGCAGAGGAAGTCGCTGGTGTTCGAATTGTTGTTGCAGACGCTACAGGATGTAATGCAGCAGCAATGCGTCAATGCATCGACCAACTTCGTCGAAAGGCAAGCCCTATCGCTGTGCTTCTTGGAAGTTCTGATAACGGCAAAGTCACACTTGTCGCAGGAATTAGTCGCGAAGTTGAATCCAAAGGAGTTTCAGCAGGCACATGGATACGTGAACCTGCCGCTCTCGTGGGAGGCCGTGGTGGCGGACGCCCAGATTTAGCACAAGCTGGTGGCAAGCTCTCGGCAAAGCTACCCGAGGCGCTCTCCCGTGCAAAGCAGGAAATACGAGACTGCCTCGAGGACTAAGAGATCCTCAGAGCCTTTAATGCCTCCACGCCACCAAGCAACCCACACTTACGCCAACAACTTTTCGACGGCTGCTATTGCTGAATCATAATCTGGTTCTTCTGCAACCTCTGGAACAACTTGGACATACTGAACAACGCCTTTGCTATCGAGAACAAAAACTGCTCTCGCGAGAATTTTCAGCTCATCGATGAGCACGCCCCAGTCTTTTCCAAAACTACGATCCATGTAGTCGCTTCCATTTTTCATAGATTCGATGGATTCGGCACCACAAAAACGATTCATTGCGAATGGCAAGTCAAGACTCACCGTCAATGCAGAAACCTTGTCACCCAAAGATGCCACACG
>CAXEMW010000284.1:0-3824 GCA_963997395.1 uncultured Planctomycetaceae bacterium | reverse complement strand
TACGTGCCGGACGATGAGGGGCCCGGTACCTGGAGTACGGACACGCCCATGGCGGTGGCCTCGACCTGGGATGATTGGGTGTATCCGACGACCCTGTGGGCGGACGCTCCCGCGGGCCCGGGCACGGACAGCAGCCTCTGGGTGGCGGGTAGAGCCGGGAGCGAAGAGGGGGCCACCCGGCGTTGTTTCTGGGCTGCCAAACATGACGCCAATTTTTTCACGTATCTGATTAATAAAGATCACGCAGGTCTTACTTTTGGCTATCGCACCTGTAAGTTTCCGCATCGCCTGGCTCATTAGTCGAGCTTGGAGACCCACAAACGAATCACCGATTTCACCATCGAGTTCTTTTTGAGGTACGAGAGCAGCAACAGAATCAACGACAATGACATCAACGGCATTTGATTTGATAAGCAATTCCGTGATATTCATTGCTTCTTCGCCACTGGTTGGCTGGCTGACGAGTAGTGTTTCGAGCGTTATGCCAAGTTTCTTTGCCCAGCTTGGATCGAGCGCATGTTCAGCATCGATAAATGCGGCGACACCACCGTTGGCTTGAGCCGCTGCCACGGCGTGAAGTGCGAGTGTGGTTTTGCCACTCGACTCGGGACCAAAGACTTCGATAATTCGACCCCGAGGGAATCCATTTCCACCAAGTGCTAGGTCGACTGAGAGGCTTCCGCTTGGAATACCCGGAACAACTACTGTTGAGTCTGATCCCAGTGGCATGATGGAGCCTTGACCAAACTCTTTTTCGATCTGTGCAACTGCTGTCTTTAGTACGGGGTTCTTTTCGATGAATGCATCAGCTGAACTTGCCGCACCTTTCTTTTTCGTTGATCGGCTACTTGTTTGGGATGCTACGGCCTTCTCTTTCGATTGCTTCGTCTTGGCCATACGTGATGACGCTCCTTCTTTTTGTGATGACGATCCAGATGGTGTCTTGGGTGTTTGTTTTACCGCGCTAATCATTATCGAGTCCTTTCAACGATTCTTTCTGCGCGAATGCCACCATTACGACAGGCATTGAAACAAAAGTGTGACCAATTCTTTGAAAAACGGCTACGCCACACAGGTTAGTTTTGAATCTTTGCAATAAATTAGGTTTGCATTCGCGTATCTCAACCAAGCGAAGGGCACACACCACATCGCACAATCACCCCCACACGCCGAAGGTGAACATGCGTATAGTATCGGCATTTTCCTAGGTTAGCAAGTGGAAAAACCGAGATTTCTATTCTGATGGTGGTATGGTTCCTGTCACACGGCCTTAGAATCGTCAAAAGCTAAGCATTTGTCGGTACTCTTTGAATCGCTGGTCGACCATTGAGCGATCCAGCTTTTCGAGTCGGTCAAGGCTGAAGTCTTCAACAGTAAAACTGGCAGTCACAGTTCCGTAGGCGAGGGCTTCTTTCAACGCTTGAGGGTCGAATCGGCCGATTGAGGCAAGGTGCCCCATCATGCCCCCGGCAAAACTGTCACCGGCACCAGTCGGGTCGAGTACTTTTTCGGTCGGGAAGGCTGGCATGACATACATTTCATGTTCACTAAAAAACATGGCGCCATGCTCACCTTTTTTGATGACTACAAATTTTGGCCCCATTGCCCGTATGGTGTGACCCGCTCGGACGAGGTTTTCATCCTCCGCAAGTAGTTTTGCCTCGGCGTCATTAAGAACGAGACCATCAATTTTTTGCAGCAGTTCACCAAGCTCATCTCTCTGTATGTTGATCCATAGATCCATGGTGTCTGCAACAGTCAATTCAGCATTCTTGGCTTGTTCGAGAACGTTGAGCTGGACTGCAGGAGATGCATTTCCAAGAAAAAGAAATCGGCAGTCTTGATGCGATGCTCCTAATTTTGGCTGGAATTCATCAAGTACATTCAGGTGTACTTCAATGGTTTCGCGGTCATTCATGTTTGGAAGGTAACGGCCTCGCCATCGGAATGTCTTGCCACCAGGAATTATCTGAAGCCCAGATGTGTCGATTCCCTTTTGTTGAAGCATGGAAGTATGCTCTTCAGGCCAGTCTTCGCCCACTGCTCCGATTATGCGGACTGGCGAGAAAAAACTTGCTGCATATGAAAAAAATACAGCAGAGCCCCCGAGGACATCGTCTCGCCTGTCTGTTGGGGTTTCGACGCAATCAAAGGCTACACTTCCAACGACAAGCAGCGGCATTCATATCTCCTTCGGAATTGAAAATTTTGAGTCATAAACATAGCTTTCTGAGAAAACCATTCATCTGGAAATCGAACTGTACCCGTTTCCTGCACCGTGCGCCTACCAAAGTCTTTTTATTGACAGAATTCAAGAGCAGCGCGGAGTCGATCCAGAGATTTTTCACGACCTAAAATAACGAGGCAGTCATAGAGCCCTGGCCCGACTGTTGTCCCTGTTACCGCCACACGCACCGGGTGGATAAGATCGCCGACCTTCTTCCCTGCATTTTCAACAACAGACTTAAGGGCAGATTCGAGCGTTTCAGGATGGAATAGCTCAATTGCTTCAATGTGCTCGATGAAACGTTTGAGCAGATCTGCAGTTCCGGGCTTCGCCAATCGTTTCGTTACAGCTGCGGGATCCAGCACCAAGTCTTTCACAAGGAAAAAGGAGGCATATGTCAGGATGTCTCCGGCAACCTTGAGACGGTCGCCTGATGCTTCAATGATTTGAGCAACGAGAGCTTTTATCTCATCAGTTATCGGCTCGTCAACGAGACCGGCCTTCAGCAGAAATGGCATCATAATGTCCAGTTTCTCGGCCGCGGAGAGTTGCTGCATGTAATGATCCTGGACCGTCCACAACTTCTTTGGGTCAAAACTTGCGGGTGAGCTATTCACACGTTCGAGTGAAAAGTGCTCAATAAGTTGACTACGACTAAAGAACTCGGTGTGATCATCAAGAGACCAACCAAGGAGCGTGAGGTAATTGTCGATGGCCCATGGAAGGTAGCCAACATCGCGATAGAAATCGACAATAACCGGGTTGAATGTGTCAGACTCTGGTTCAAGACCAATCTGGTTTGCGATCTTCATGCCGTGCTCATTGACCTGAGCAAAGTCACGGTTTTTGAGATATTTTGCAAGTTTACGCTTGCTGAGCTTTGTTCGACTCCCGGGTTCTGCAACAAGTGGCAGATGAGCAAAAGTTGGCAAGGTGTAGCCGAGGCTCTGAGAGATAAAGGCTTGTCGAGGTGTATTGGAAAGGTGTTCCTCTGCTCGAATGACATGACTAATTTCCATATCATGGTCATCAACAACGGTTGCGAGGTGATATAGGCATGATCCATCAGCTCGTTGGATGACGTGGTCCTGTTCCCGTTCCCAGGCAAAAGTTACCTGTCCACGCACTTTGTCATCGATGACGAGATTCCCTTCCCTTGGCATTTTGAGTCGAACGACAGCTCGACGTCCCTCCGCCTCGAACTGAGCAGCAGTTTTTTCATCAAAAGCAGCAAATTTTCGGCTGTATAGAAACGGACGACCTGCGGCCTGCGCCTCCTTGCGTTCTGCGTCAAGTTCCTCTGGGGTTGCAAAGTCTCGATAGGCGAAGCCGGTGTCAAGAAGTTGTTTGGCTGCCGTTGCATATCGGTCCGCACGTTGAGACTGAAAATATGGTCCACGATCGCCTCCAACGCCGGGGCCCTCATCCCACGTAATCCCAAGCCATTCAAGGCCTCTAAGAATTGGTTCCAGAGCGGTTTCCAGATTACGGATTTCATCGGTGTCATCGATCCGCAAAATGAAGCTACCACCGTAGCGTTGTGCAAACAGCCAATTGAATAATGCGGTACGGACACCGCCGATGTGAAGAAAGCCAG
>CAXEMW010000283.1:0-3830 GCA_963997395.1 uncultured Planctomycetaceae bacterium | reverse complement strand
TCGCGATTCACCCAACACTTGCCATAGTTTACGCGGTATCAGAAATCGCTGACCTGAATGGCCAACCAACGGGAGGCATTATCAGTTTCACGATTGATATGAAGAACGGCCACCTCACTCAGCAAAGTGTGCAACCATCAAATGGAAAAGGCCCATGCCATCTTTCAATCGATGCACAAGGGAAGGTTCTTCTCGCTGCCAACTATGGAAGCGGGAGTACTATTTGCCTAGGGATCGATGATGACGGAAGCCTTCTCCCCCTCATCACCGATAAAGAGGGTGGCCCCAGTGGGTTTATTCAACACACCGGTAATGGTCCGAATAAAACACGTCAAGAAACACCGCACGGTCACTCCATTAATGCGACGCTTGATAGCAAGTTCGCAATTAGTTGTGACCTAGGAGCTGATCGAGTTTTTGTTCATAAACTTGATGCTACTGCTGCCTTAATAACACCTCATACATCGGCCTCAACGCAACCGGGTGGCGGACCAAGACACTTTGCAATGCATCCTCGGCTACCGTTTGGCTATGCCAACAACGAACTTGACATGACAGTAACTGCTTTCCATTTTGATACTGAAAAAGGAACTCTTAAGAAGATACAATCAGTAAGCACTATTCCCGATTCTGTGGGCGAGCGTAGCAGGTTTTCAACTGCAGAGATTGCCATTCATCCATCCGGAAAGTTTCTTTACGTATCAAATCGTGGACACGATTCGATTTCTCTATTCGGAATCAATGAACAAAGCGGAAAGCTCTCACTCAAACGTGTCGAGCCGACTCATTGCCAGACACCTCGTCATTTCGCAATTGCCCCGGGTGGCAACCGGCTTTACGCGGCGGGGCAGGCATCTGGAACCGTAACTGCCTTCACAATTGACCCTACCACCGGCAAACTATCATTCACGAATCGTCTTACAAAAGTCCCAAAGCCTGTTTGTATCATTTTTTCTCGCCCACTCTCATCTGGACCGGAAAAGCCATGACCATTTGCTTACTCAAATCAAAAATCCATCGAGCTGCTGTCACTGGTGCATCAGTTGATTACGAAGGTAGCCTCACTATTGCTCGTGACTTAGCAGAGCGTGTTGGACTTCGGGCCTATGAAAAAATATTAGTAGGAAACCTTGAAAATGGAGAGCGATTTGAGACGTACTGCATCTATGGTGCTACTGGCAGCGGAGTGATTGAACTCAACGGGGCAACAGCACACCTTGGAAAAATTGGTGATCGGCTGACTATTATGTCCTACGGGCAGTATTCTCCGGTAGAGGCCGATGACGCAAAACCTGCAGTACTCTTACTTGATGAAACAAATGCCATTGTTCGAGAAAGTGGAATCCTGAATTGTTGAAAATCTGATACCGAAGAAGTCCGTAAAGACTAACGAGGAGCTTCCTGACCTCGGACCAAAAGCTCCAGATAGCTCGCTGGCTCAGGATTTTCTAAACCCAGTTCGCGTGCCAAAGACTCGACACAATCTCGGGCCAGTGGCACTTCACCTTCTCCAGCGATGATCTCAAATTCAGCGTAGCTACCTAGATTGGCAACGGCATCGATCGCTATTTCGACGTCACTGCCGTGCCAATGAACACGGCCAGGAAGTCGTGTCTTCGCAACCTCGAAGACCTGGTAAAAACCAAGGGACTCAAGTAATTCTGTCCACGCAGCAACGGTTGTCTGCCCCGTTGGTCCTTGAGGCATAACCCCTAGCTCAATTTCCCGTCTGACTTTTGCTGATGTATCAGCCCGCGGACCTTTCCACGTCAATTCCACAACATCACCAACTTTCCGAAGACGTAACGCCTCATCTGTTTTGCGAAAATTCCGCACTGGATGGGAAAAATACCGATCGATCTGCTCCAAGCGATCTCGAAAGCACGCAGACATTGTGTCGAGACGTTCAACCACGTGATCAACATCAGCCAGGTGAAATTTGAGTTCTACTTCGTACACTCGTGAGACCCTTCGTTTATGATATTCATACGTAGTCTACACATTCAGGACCAACGGATAGCCTCATGGCACGTACTCACCACCAGTTGATTCCTCTGGTTCTTGCTTCCTTTGCAATTATTGGTTGCAATCTCGGACAAAATCAAGAAACACGGCAACACGTTGGTAAATCAGTACCAAAAATTTCACTCGTCTCACTTGATACCAAAGACGAAATACTCATATTTTCTGGAAAGATCACACTTCTCAATTTCTGGGGCACTTGGTGCCCTCCTTGTCGCCAAGAATTACCAGGGCTTGCAAGGCTTGCGTCCCGGCTCATAGATGAACCTCGCTTTCAATTGATTGCTGTGTCGTGCGGTGGGGGGAAACGTGATGATCTTGATCAATTACGCAGTGAAACAGAAACTTTCCTTGCATCCACGAGAATTGCGATCTCCCCTTGGGCAGACCCAACTGGTGCCACCCGCCTCCGCTTTACCGAAGCATTTGGTTTTCGCGCCTATCCAACAACCTATTTGATTGGATCTGACCAGAAGATACTTGCTATTTGGACTGGCTATTCTCCTTCTATGGAGACGGAAATTGCACAATCTGTTGCTCGCTCACTGAAGCAACTTCCTGCGGCTGATTCCCTGTAGCGTGGAGTAATGAACAAATTCGACGAGACTCCTCACCTGGATCCGCTGCACCAGTGATACTGCTCGCAATTGCAACCCGCTTCACTCCCAAATGAATAAGCCGATCAAGGTTGTCAGATGTAATGCCACCAATGGCAAAGACCGGTAATCGTATCTCTTCAGAAACATCCCGAAGGAATGTTTCTGAAGCAAACTCTTTGAACTGTTTTGTGGTGCTTGGATAACATGGACCAACTCCAAGATAATCAGCGCCATCTCGTACTGCCTGCTTTGCTTCATCAATAGAATGAGCGGTACGCCCAATAATGAACTCATGACCACCGACCTTACGGGCTAGATTAACGGGCAGATCAGTTTCACCAAGGTGGACGCCATCTGCATTTGCAGCAACGGCAACGTCTGCTCGATCATTTACGAGAACAATGCATCTTTTTCCTGCAGTCAACTCTGCGTGCTGCTGGGCTTGTTGAGTGATTATTTTTGTGCGATCACAAAGCAATGCCGTGTTGGCTTGTTTATCTCGAAGCTGGATCATTTTAACACCGGCAGTCAGGAGTTGGCCCACCAGTGTTTTGAATTCCGTTTGTGGCTGATCAACATCAAGAAGCACGCATAGACTGATGTCGGCAAACTTATTCTGGCTTGTGATGATTGTCATCGCCGCCTTCTCGAGCGTATAGATTCGATAGCGTAATTGTTCAAACGCTGCAGTAATTGCAGGCACAACCAATCGGCTACATTCTTCTAAACTTCTGATTGACTGGCTCGCACGGGCAGCGTTGGCAGCAAACACATGTCGCATTTCTGTACGTGGTGGAGTTTTAGCAACCTTACTGCTGACCCCAACATCTCGTAAGACATCACGAAGCCGAATGCGTGCCTGAAGATCTTCTCGGGCAAAAATAACAGCTAGTTCATGCCGAATTGCTTTTGCCTCCCGTGAAAGAAAAGCGTCGTTCAGGCAGAACCTGAGAATATCCTCCAATACACGAACTGCCTCGGCACTGCGGTTCGCCGAAGCATCGAGTGTTCTCCAAATTCCCACTACTGAGTCATTTTTCTCAGACTCGATTTCTTCCATTTCTGAGTTTTCTCCCTTACGACTCGCCATTGGTTTGAGTCTACCTGATCCCTAGACTCTCACTTGTCCTATGACTCAGACCAATAAAATTTGAAAGGCCCGTCTTTCGTGTCATTCCTCCGCTCACTTACGCTCATTTGGCCTGGCTT
>CAXEMW010000282.1:0-3895 GCA_963997395.1 uncultured Planctomycetaceae bacterium | reverse complement strand
CTTTTGGCCGACCGCCCTTGCCCTGTGATTGCAACATGCCGCCGCAAGCAGGACGGAGGTCACTGGGAGGGGACAGAAGAAGAGCGATTGACAGTGCTTCGAACAGCGATCGCAGAGGGTGTTGACTACGTCGATCTTGAAGACGATATCGCAAAAACGGTACCCCGTTTCGGTTCAACGCGCCGTATTATCAGTTTTCATGACTTCAAGAGAACTCCTGACGATCTTAAGGGTCTACATACCTATTTAGCTGACCTCGATGCGGATATTGTCAAAATTGCAACGCTCGCCAACCATCCAAACGACAATCTACGAATGCTCCAACTTGTACGTTCAAGTACTACTCCTACGGTTGGGCTTTGTATGGGTGAAATTGGGACACCAAGCCGAGTACTCGCCGGTCAATTTGGGGCAACATTTACATTTGCGCCGTTCAATCCCGAGAAAATCCTTGCACCAGGACAGATTCCGTGGAGGCAACTCTGTGAAATGTATCGATATGACGCGATTACGCCTTCAACAAAAGTTTACGGTGTCATTGCAGATCCGGTGGGCCATAGCCTCAGCCCGGTGGTTCATAATGCTGCCTGTGCAGCTGCTGGTATCGATGCGGTATATCTGCCTTTCCTTGTTCCAAAAGGTCATCTTGGAGACTTATTAAAGAAGGCAAAGCATTGGCCACTTGCCGGTTTGAGTGTGACCATTCCCCATAAAGAAAATGTAGTAGGGTTTGCATCCTCACAGGGTGACTTGGTGGAGGAGATTGGCGCTGCGAACACCATTTCTTTTGATGGTGAGACTGGGGCAATGAAAGTATTCAATACGGATGTTACCGCGGCTGTTGCAGCGATCCAAGAGTCTCTTGAAGCACAGGATGTGGGTTTCGGTGGACGTCTCGGACTGAAAACGGCACTCATTCTCGGAGCAGGTGGTGCTGCTCGAGCAATCGCCTTCGGATTAAGAAAACAGGGCGTTGAAGTGACGATCTCCTCTCGCACAGTAGGACGGGCTCACACACTGGCAGAATTAGTGAACGGTAAGGTTGTCGAGTGGTCAGGACGACATCGACTGCCCTATGACTGTGTTGTGAATGCAACACCAATTGGAATGCATCCAAAGGTAAATGAAACACCATTTGCTGCGAAGCATTTGCGGCCTTACATGGTAGTTTTTGATACTGTGTACAACCCGGAAAACACATTGCTAGTCAAAGAGGCACAAGACGTAGGGTGTAAGGTGGTAACAGGGGTAGAGATGTTTGTTCGTCAGGCTGCTGAGCAATTCAAAATATGGCACGGTAAAGAGCCACCAGACGGTGTGATGCGATTGGCGCTAAAGCAAGCAACGTCGTCTGTAAGGATTATTGAATAAAACGATAGGATTCATGCCAAGAGGAGACGTTCGTGGTTCGTCTAATACTTGTGGGTTACCGAGCTTCTGGAAAGACAACTATCGCTCAGGCTTTATCAAATCATTTTGACTGCCCTGCTATCGATGCGGATGAAGTGTTCGAGCAGAAGCATTCATGTTCAGTTGGGGATTTTATTCAAAATCAAGGTGAGTCGTCATTTCGAGACGCAGAGACGGTTGTGTTACAAGAGATTCTTAGGATTTCGGATGGTGTGTTATCGACGGGTGGTGGAATTGTTTTGCGAGAAGAAAATCGCAGAATAATGGAAAATTCAGGGCTGCCCATAGTATGGCTGGTGGCTCCCGCGGATGAAATTCGAAGGCGACTTGCAGCGGACGCAACAACAGCGAGCCGTCGTCCAGCGCTTGAAGGAAAAGATGTTTATTCTGAAGTTGATCAGGCACTGATCGACCGAGAGCCGTATTACACTGAAGTGGCTCATTTTTGTATCAATACTGATGGAATATCAGCCCCAGCCATTGTCGGGGAAATAATCGAATGGCTGGCCTCGTGGAAAAGTTGCGAGGCACGGCCTGGTGACACATCTGCAGGAGCTAATTCATGAATAGTGGCAATATTTTTGTCGCTCTTGTTTCTGCAGGACTAGTCGGAGCTTTGGCAGGCTTTGCACTGCATCGTTTTGTGACTTGGTTACTTGATGAGATTGAGGCTGCCGAAGGCACGCAAGACAGTCAGATCCAAAGTCTTGGAAAGTCTGCACCTAAGTATCGCAGTGTGACCGTTGTGGCTGGTTGTCTCGTGGTTGCGGGAATCGTGTGGTGGGAAGTGATCTGCGAGGGGCTTTTGCCACAGAATGTGGTCCATACGACTGAAAATCCCCCTGTTCTTTTCATACGGGCGTGGGGGCACTCAATTTTTTTCTGGTTCCTTGCCGCTGCTGCCTGGGTCGATATTCGTTATCGAGTTATACCCGATGTCATCACAACGCCCGGTGTTGCGTGCGGTCTCATTGCCTTGGCAATTTTCCCTGAAATTCTTCTCCCGGTTCCGGTTATCACTGAGCGATCTTTCGCGGCCGCCACTCTGACCGAGGATTTTCTGGTTGCCTGGGGACCGCTCAATATGTCGAAAGCTATTGATTCATCGGTACAACACCTAGCCACTACTATTACTTTGTTTGTGTTGTGGTGGGCTATATGCACAGCTCGTTGGACTCCAGAAAATAAAGAAGTCTCAAAAGATCTTGGGCAAAAAATGAGCCAATGGTTCAGTGAGCCTCGTAATCTTGTTTTGGTGCTTGGTATCGCCGTTCTTTCAATTGTGAATTGGTTGGGTGGAGTGCGTTTGGCAGCACTCGAGAGTGGGATGATCGGGCTGGCTGTCTCGGCAGGTATTGTGTGGTTTACTCGCGCTGGAGCGTCACTTGCTCTCGGTCGTGAAGCAATGGGTATGGGAGATGTTACCCTCATGGCAATGGTGGGTATTTGGCTTGGTTGGCAGCCGGCAGTATTAATCTTTTTCCTGGCTACGTTTATTGGATTAGTGCACGGGCTTTTTCAGCTCGTCATGCATCGTGAGAATGAATTGCCATTTGGTCCAAGTCTGTGCCTCGCGGCTGTACTGGTAACTCTGTTCTGGCAGTTTGTATGGGGCTGGGCTTCAGTGCTTTTTGATGATGTCGTGCAACTTGGAACGGTGCTGGGGCTCGTTGTTCTACTCACCGCGGTGACCCTTTTTCTGTGGCGGTGGATGCGAGGGAAGATGCAGTCGATTATTTGATTTCGACAAACCTCCTAAATTTTGCATCGAAATACGAAAATTCTCGAGAAAACAACAGGCCGACGGCCTTGCTCGGGGTCGGTGTCTTCTCTATTCTCTGCGTGTTCATGTCTCTTTTTATGATTGTTTTGTGGGTATGTGCAGACAGCGTGTGTTACTAGCTTGCGTGCTTTTAGTGTCAGCCGTTTCGATAGGCTGTTCTAATCTCATGCGCAGAGAGCAAGCCCCAGCTACGATTAGTCTTGAGCCCCCACCTGGCGTAGCTGCTCCCGCGCATACTCTTCCTCAGACATTGCCAAGTTTGCCGCAGACGCCGTCGTATAGTTCCTTGGGGAATGCTCAATTGGAAGCAGCCCTGACTCGGAGTCAGACCGAAAATCAGATCATGCAAGAAGAGCTCTCAGCAATTCGAGAGCAGTTAGCCAGTACGACAACTCAACTGGCTGCAAGCCGAGTCGTTGGTCGTCCAGGAACTTCGGGAGGCATCATAAGTCCTATGGTCTCTCCTTCAGCTGCGGGTGCTGCCGCAGCGATGCAATCAGCAATGGGGCAGTTGTCTCTTGAGAATCTTGAAGTTCGCTTAGATGGAGGGGTTGTTCGTGTTGAAGTGCCATCTGAACGCCTGTTTGAATCGGGAACACCGAATCTTCTACCCGCGGGAGCATCTTTGCTGACTCAGTTAGCAACAGAACTAGAAAGAGTTTTCCCTCGCCATTACCTTGGAATCGAGGGACATCTTGATAC
>CAXEMW010000281.1:0-3936 GCA_963997395.1 uncultured Planctomycetaceae bacterium | reverse complement strand
CAGGTAAACAGAAGTCGTCAGCAGTCTTTGGCCATACGTTGGATTTTATTGGCCGTTCGCGAAAAGAAAGGTCGACCGACCTATCAGAAATTAGCGGAAGAAGTCATAGCGGCTTATAAACGCGAAGGTGCTGCGATCACTCGCCGAGAAAACGTGCACCGCATGGCAGATGCCAATAAGGCTTTTGCTCACTTTGCTTGGTAGTCTGGCTTCCAGCCGATCGCAGGAGGAGCCTGCCAAACAAAGCGATGTCTAGCGAATCTCGACAACTGCTGGAAGCAGCATGAGCGGCTGCCCCGACGCAACCAGACTGAGCAGACGGAACTTACTGGACAGCCTGGTAACCAGTGCGTCATTCACGCCGGATTGACCAAAAAGCGTAAAAATTCGCATGGCAATCGCTTCTGACGTCTGTGCTTCGTGAGGATATGGTTGATGAATTCCACTAACACCGAGGAATTCATCAAATAAACCACGTGGCTTTGGTAGCAACAGACGTTCTGCTGCCACCGGATCTGGAATCTTCGCGAGTTGCCCGGCTCTGAGAACTGCGTCTTCGAGGGTTCCGAGCATATCGACAAGTCCGGCAGCCTGAGCCATCCGGCCCGTAAACACCCGCCCTTCAGCAAGCGTATCAAGATGTTCCCGATCGAGTTGTCTTCCCTGCGCTACTTTTGATGTGAAGAGGCGATATATGTCCTCCATAGTAGCTCGAAACGCGTCTTTCTCACTTGCCGTAAACGGTTGCTGAGAAGAAAGCCATCCTGCGTTACGACCACGGCTGACGACATCGGTATGAATGCCGTATCGATCAAGCGCATCGCCAATTGCAATTTTCCCACCAACAACTCCGATTGAACCTGTCAGTGTTCCTGGAGCTGCCACAATTTCATCTGCCCCTACGGCGATATAGTAACCACCACTCGCGGCGGTGTCAGAAAGGCTGGCAACGATAGGCTTATTGCAACGATCGAGTTCTCTCCAAATAAGATCACTGGCAAGGGCTGATCCACCAGGTGAGTTAATTCTCATCACAAGGGCAGCTACCGATGTATCTTCTATTGCCTGCCGGATAGCCTTTGCAATGGTTTCAGAACCAGCGGCACTTCCACCAAACATACCAACACTACCTCTGCCGTCCACAATCTCGCCTTGAACATGAATAATGGCTATTCGCTTTGACGCTTTCTTTTGCGCTTTCTTTTCAGCACCCGAGAGAACATCTACTAGCTTCATGAGTCCGGTGAATCCTGAAAAGTCTGTATCAACGTCCTGTTTTCCATAATCCCGTTTGAACTCTGCTTCTAAATCAGACGAACGACTAGAAAGACTACTTAACACTTCATCTTCATAGGCAATGCCATCAATGAGCAATGACTCCACAGCCTGGCCTGGTGTAAAAACACCCACATCAATCAATTCTCGAACTTTTTTCTTCTTAAGATTTCGATCTTCGGCAATCTGTTCCACCATCTGATCAAAGAGATCCCCAACGAACATCTCGTACTGCTGACGCAACTGAGGACTCATTGAGTCTCGAGTAAGAGGCTCGCCGGCACCTTTAAATTCACCAACTTGCAAAATCTCTGCCTGGATACCAAGTCGATCAAGCAGTCCTTTGTAAAAGGTCACTTCCGTTCGAACGCCAGTTATTGCAAGTGTCGCAGCAGGTGGCATCACAATTCTGTCGCACGCTGCAGCAACGCAATAGTCCAGTGGCTCTCCACTAATGAGATGCGCTACAATTGGCTTTCCTTGCGCACGAATATGCTGAATGGACTCACGTAATTCCAACACCCGGGCACGACCAAGTTCTGGAGACTGGATCGAGAGAAGTACCCCACTCACGTTTTCATCTGTTGCTGCCTTTTCCAGCCGCTGTAAGAAGCGACTCAATCGCGGGGAAACATCACCAAGCAGTCCCTCTTGGCCAACGCCATCTGGCAAAGATCCTGCGAGCCTAATTCCAGCAATGATTCCGCCTTCTGCAGCACATAGATTTCCCCCAACCATTCCTGACGGCTGAAAAACAAAACAAAATGTCATAGCGGCAATATAAAATTTCGATTGCCAGCGGCGAAAAATCCTCAGTTTCTGAACCACGCAACGAGTGTTCATCGTCTCTCCTGTTTGTGGAAAAGCAGACGCTGCACCTTACTCAAGACGTACGCTGCCGACGTCAATAGTGTAGTGACTCTCTCTGTGATGAGGCGATCAAGACTTCTGGAAACACATCAAACCGATCTTGACAATGTACCTCCGTACAGTAGGATATAGATGTTTAGGTGTTTGGTGCATTGCACAGCGAGAGAGTACTAATCATGCCACGATCAACAAAAGAGTCACGCCAAAGTAGAGGGACGGGAAAGTCTTCCCAAACTCCGGGAAGAACATCCGGATCAACTCGCGCACGTGCGCATACCGCAGCTAAGCGTCCGGCTTCGGAGCTCTCCCAGTTGCTTCAGTCCGGAGAAGAGAGCCAAGATCCCGCAGATATGCCAACAGCACGGCAAATGGAAATCTATGAGTTCATTCGTGACAGGATTTACTCACGGGGCTTCGGTCCAACAGTACGTGAAATCGGAGAGGCGTTTTCCATACGCTCTCCAAACGGTGTTGTCTGCCACCTTAAGGCCCTCGAAAAAAAAGGGCTTATAACGAGGGGTCGCAACATGTCTCGGGCGATCGAACTGGTCACTGAATCGCCTCACAGTCGAGGTATGCAAATGGCTGGATGGGTCGCAGCTGGCACTCTTAGAACTGCTGAAGAACAAAAAGAGCGGTTTGACTTTACTGAGCTTTTTGACCGAGAAGATCATTTTGTTCTCAAGGTCATGGGAGACTCCATGATTGATGCGCAGATTGCCGATGGGGACTGGGTGATTATTGAAAGGCGTCAAACAGCACGGCATGGGGATATTGTCGTCGCCCAGACAGAAGACGGTGAGGCTACACTCAAACAGTGGTATCCCGAACGAAATCGAATCCGTCTGCAGCCAGCAAACGATTCCATGAAACCGATTTATGTAGATTCGGCCAAGGTCTTGGGAGTGCTTGCTGGAGTAGTCAGGAAAACATAAGTTCAACCGCTAGCGATCATTTCTCATAGTGGCTTCATGCTGCCTCAGGGTTCATTTCTATATTCTCGATTTGGTTCAGTTTGTTGTAAAGAGTTTTTAGACTGATACCAAGTTCGTCGGCAGTCCTCGACTTGTTCCCGCTGTTTCTACCAAGCCCATCAAGAATTGCCTGCGTCTCTAACTGCTTCAGGCTTTGCGGCTGATTATGAGCCAGGCTCTTTCCATGAGCGGTTGACTCCTGATTGCCATTTCGACTGTAAGCATTTTGTGAGCCAGCATGTACCGTTTTCTCTACGGCACGTTGTATCCTGAGGGGGATGTGTTCTGAATGAATTGGCAACTCATCACAAAGAACGAGTGCATGCTCAACACAGTTGGCAAGTTCTCGAACATTTCCAGGCCAACTATATGCCTGCATAATCTTGATCGCATCATCTGTTATGAGTTGCATTTCTTCCGGCACGCTCTTTTGTTTTTGTTCAATGAAATGCTTGACCAACAACAGCAAGTCACCCATGTGTTCCCGAAGTGACGGAACCCTAATTTCGAATGTATTGAGACGAAATAAAAGATCTTCCCGGAAGGTGCCCGCTGACACCATTTCCTCAAGAGACCGATGTGTCGCACAGACCACTCGAACATCGACAGTAATCGGATGATTGTCTCCCACACGGCGAATCTCCCCTGACTCAAGCACTCTGAGTAGACGTGATTGAAGAGCCGGAGGCAATTCTCCGACCTCATCTAGAAACAGGGTGCCACCATTCGCTACTTCGAAAAGGCCTGCTCGATGTTCACTCGCTCCGGTAAAAGCTCCTCGACGATGCCCAAATAATTCACTTTCTAATAATTCAGA
>CAXEMW010000280.1:0-3937 GCA_963997395.1 uncultured Planctomycetaceae bacterium | reverse complement strand
CCGCTAATTGCCAGAGCACAAAATTGTCCCAGGGAATATTATCATTAAAGGATTTGATAACCCAGTCTCGCCAAGGCCACATCGTTGGTCGGGGTGTGTCTCGTTGAAAACCATAGCTGTCTGAATAGCGTGCAATATCGAGCCAGTCAGATGCCATTCTTTCACCATAACGAGGGCTCTGAAGAAGCCGATCGAGTAACCTCCTATATGCATCTGGTGAGGAATTTTCTTGAAAAGACTCAACTTCTGTTGCCGTAGGCGGAAGTCCAGTGAGATCAAAAGTCGCTCGTCGCAGAAGAGTTGCACGGCTCGCTTTTTGTTGAAGCTGAAGACCGTGCTTACTCAGGTGACGAGAGACAATGTCATCGATTGGATGACTGGCTGTAGGAGTTGGTTCAGGTTTCTCTGGAGCAACGAATGCCCAGTGAGGTTCGTAGGTCGCTCCATCAGTAATCCACTGCTTTAGAATCGCGATATCACTCGGCGAAAGTTGGCCGAGCTTGGCCGATGGCGGTGGCATGACAAGATCAGTATCGTCTGATGTGGTCCTGGCAATGATTTCACTTTCGGTCGGTTTGTTAGGGACGATGGCGTGTGTTCCGCTATCAAGCAATGCAGTTGCACTAACAGGCTGATCAAGTCGAAGACCTGCCTCACGATTTGCCTCATCCGGACCATGGCATGCAAAACAATGCTCTGAAAGTATTGGTCGAATGTGTTGATTAAATGTGATTGCATTTTGTGAAGACGTTTCTTTCTGCGAGGGTACGTCCTCTGCATAGGTGCATGCTGAAAGCAGAAAGGTTGTTATGGCAATTCGGTGAGCGCAATGTACAAAAAGAATTCGTATCCAGATGGTGCCATGATGGTTATTATGCCGTTGATACAGAGTCATAAAAAAGCTTTTGGGAACCATATTCGAATCCTTTAGGATCACGTTTGGTTTGGTTCCCGCATCGCCGATTAATGATGATAAAATCAAATAATCGCGGACTTAGTAAGTCGATCAGCGGGGGCTCTTGTGAATAATTGCGTGTGACTAGTAATACATTCAATGTACCGCTTCACAACTAGCTTGTCTTCTAGAAAACCTGTCTTTTTAAAAGAAATTAAGGCTGAAAAAAGACCTCTTAACGAATCGTATTGAGCTAGTAGGTAGACTGGAGTCGAAAGAAGCACTTGGTTTATGAAGTTATGAAAGATAGATCGGTATGAAATCTCACAAAGCGTTTTTCGGTAACACATTGTTTTGTACATACGCAGCTTTTCTATGTGTGTTTATTGGGTCGTCGTTTGTATACGGTCAGGGAAAGACGCGTGGGATAGGAAACTTTGAGTCCTGGGACGTTAATAAAGATGGTGCGTTAACACGTGAAGAGGTTCCTCTTGGTCCTCGGCAGATGTTTGACCGTATCGATGCAAACGGAGATGGAAAGGTAACGTTGGATGAGCATCGAGCGGGTGGTCGCCAGCGGAAAGAGACGCCACGTATTGCCAAAGGGACGAAACCGGATATTCGTCGGTTTACCATTCGGCAGTCATGGGCACAGGAGCCGGCAGGTTATGAACGAGAGTATGTTATTCGTCCGCCAAAGAAAGCAGTGCGATCCAGTCCAATAACCTTACTTTTTCATGGAAATGGTGGATCTGCAGAACCAATGATTCGTAATTGGGACAAAATACTACCAGATCATATTCTTATTTCAGCACAGGGATACGAGCGGAGTTGGAATGTTACAAAAGAGCGATCAAAAGCTCCGGATGTAAACTTCGTAGAAATGATCCTCCGGGATGTAATGAGTCGTTATCCACAAGCAGACGATTCGAATGTATCGCTTATTGGATCCTCAAATGGTGCCGGCATGGTGTACCGGCTGCTCATTGAATTAGACGATACATTCAGTGTGCACAATGCACTTGCATTTGTTTCTTCGATGACAGTCAGTCAATACCACGATGAACAATTTTGGAAACGGACAGATGAGACAACAAGCAACTATGATCAGCGAGCCGTGCCGTCAGGAAAACGACGCATCATTACGATTCATGGGTCTGGAGATTCTGTTGTACCCTACTACGGAGGGCGAGGGCCCGGTGGTATTCATTTATCGGCGCAGGACACAGCATACGCGTGGGCAACTGCTCAAGGATATCGAGGAGATCAAAGACCCGACATGGAGGGAAAGCCGTGTGGAGAGAAGCTACTGATGTATGATTATCCACAGAGTGGAGTCACGCATATTAAGGTTATTGATGGTGGGCATGGTCTTGGCCCTGCGGCTGCACCCCTCAAGCCGCTACTTATAAAGCTACTTGGCTGGGCAGGTAATTCATAAAATGGGAGGGTTTGCTTTGAGTACACCGACCCATTGAACTGGTTTTCAGCATACTCGGACACATCGGTGTGTATTAGTTGTGTGGATTAAAGAAGCCTTGTAAGTCTTTCTGACCGACATGCTTTCCTAATACCGATTGTTCCCGTAAGTGAAAAGGACAACCTAAACCGTAAGATCACAGTCAGGAGTATTTCATGCGCCGCGCGTTTCTCATTGCCATCATCATGGCAACAATGTTTCTAGCCTCAAGTGGAGAGGCTTCAGCCGCTCGTTATTCTCAGCAAAGTCAATCTGTTGCGACACGTCGTTTTCGACCGTTTGCGAAACTCATCGAACTGGAACGACGGAAAAATGAATGGCTGCGAAGTGTATTCTTCAGGCGTTAGCTAGCATGAAATAGCAGAAGAGTCTGTCTCGTTCAGTTCTGGCCGGGAGAATATATTTTAAAACTCCCGGCCAGAGTTTGAGCCCCATCAGTCAAAAAGCCATGGCTGATTTTTTGGTGACTCGGCACCCTGAATTGCGTTCTTCAATCACAATGAAAAGGAGCGGCCACGCGCGTAGACAGTCAATATGATGGCGGAAGAAACAGGATGTTTCTGCATGTAGAGACAGTTTTCATAAAAATGTATGTCCGCCAGCACGCACTGGGTATAAGATTTTTACAACCACACAATTATGTAAAGAACAGAGTTATTCTGTTTCAGTGATGGGTGCCAATCGATTTCTCAGTCTTTGTTCAGGCGAATGGTTTTAGTATGAATCGCAGACTTTTTCTTAGGCAAGCCGGAGTCGCTATTGGATTGCCTTTTCTTCCATCACTGACGTCTTCACAGATAGCTATAGGCGGCCACCAGGTGGTGTCGGGCTCTCAGAATATGGTCTGCATTGGCAATATGCTTGGATTTCATCCAGCTTCTTTTTGGCCGTCTACAAAACTGGTTGGTGGTGAAGGAGGACTCACATCGCTCCAAGGATTTGAGTACGGTACAACAACGCAATCGCTCCATGAGATACGGGAACAGAGCACTATTATTCAGGGGCTTGATCACAACACAAAGGGAGGTCACTTTGGAATCCATTCGTTTCTGTCTGGCGTGAAGCAGAATGAAGCTAGCTCGATGCCCAACGGCAACGTCACGATCGATCAGTTCGCGGCAGAACATGTTGTTGGGAAGACACGGTTTTCATCTCTTACGATTGGAAGCCTTGAAGGTATTCATGGAGGCTGTCAGCTTTCTTGGACAAGGACGGGTACTCGGGTGCCGCCGATTCCCGGCCCAGAGCAATTGTTTAAAAAGCTTTTTGTTGACGTAACAGAGAACGATAAGGATTCTGCAGCAGGTCTCTTTGCTCTTCAGAACTCTATCTTAGACGTTGTTAGAGATCAGGCGCATGATTTGGAGCGGTCTCTTAATCAGCATGATAAGCACAAACTTGATGAGTACTTCACATCTGTTCGTGATGTCGAAAAAAGAATCGAACAAAGACGTCGCTGGATTGATGTTCCGAAGCCAAAAGCAATGATCAAACAACCACAGAATCGAAACATGGTTGAAGATCTTCCATTACTGTACGACTTAATTGTTATGGCGTTGCAG
>CAXEMW010000279.1:0-3965 GCA_963997395.1 uncultured Planctomycetaceae bacterium | reverse complement strand
CGGCACACGGCATACGAGCCTCCCCTACCATGCTATTAGCTCACCTGACAACACACTCAAACCACGCGATGCGTTTTTCACGGACAAAAAACCAGACGGCACGATATCCTTGCGGAAAACTGGCGGCTGGAAAATCGCAAGCGCTTCAAAAGACGAGGACTCGGCAAGCCTCGCGCTTGTGTTTGGTCGTGACAAACATCTTGAAGAACAGCAGGCCAAAGCAGACCGGGGCGAACCGTACACTCAACGAGGCAGTGGTGTCCTGCGGGATTTTCTGGCCCATTACCCTCAATTATACAACGGCATCTGGAAAGACTGGGAGACACGCCCTGAAAACTCGTTTCGAAACTACGATGTGATTGAGATGATACCCAACCTGACGCTTCGGCCTGGGGAGAGCATCTGGTATCGCAGTTTCCTGGTGGTCAACCAACGCAACGATGCTGCTGCACTTGCCCAATCACTTGTTAATAACGTTGATTACGGTCTTCTTCGATTTCCTACCACAGACACGCCTCGCGTACCGGTTTATCTCGTGGACAATCGGGTTGTCCAAACGGCACCAGAAGGAACCCAGCCAGCGGTTCACTTATTCTCCAGGCCAGTACCTGGGTCACACCCGGTATTCCTTCTGGAAGATACGCAGACCGGTCATGAAATAATCTCAACTGACCTGTACCGGTTTGTTCCCTCCGAGCCCCTTGCTCTTCATGTTTCTCAAGAACACCCAAAGAGTAATTATTTTAACAATGCCCGTGGCTACTCTCTTGACAAACACCACTGCCGCTGGAAACGACTCCTCGGATTTGGCCTGATTGCTCAACCAAAGGGAAATGGCAGCCGGCTACTCTCGACAGCACTTCCGAAAAATGTTTTTCCTACGCCTGACACGACCCATCTTGATCTTTGGTCAGCGGCTATCGAATAAATTAATCGGCTCCGTCGGGGTGCTCACGAAAACACAACCAGCGTCGACCCTAGGCCTCATCCGCCGCACGAAGCATATCGTCACAGCATGGCTCCCATGCGACAATTTCCTTGTCACCAAAGTAGATACCAATCTCTCGTGCGGCTGACTCTGCTGAATCCGACGCGTGCACGAGATTCATCTGACGACTTGCAGAAAAATCACCACGGATTGTCCCGGCGGCAGCTTTCAGCCCACTTGTAGCCCCGAGCATTTCACGGACCACTCGCACAACATCGAGGCCCTCATAAATTGCAGCAACGACTGGCGCTGCAGTAATGAAAGACTCAAGGCTTGGATAGAACGGCTTTTCAACATGTTCTGCATAGTGTTGTTTTGCAAGTTCGGGCGTCACACGAAGCATCTTCAAGGCAACAAGCCGAAGCCCCTTATCCTCGAACCGACTCATAACCTTTGTCAGGAGCCCACGCTCAATGCAGTCAGGCTTGAACATTACGAAGGTCTGATCCATCCGTCTCATCTCCATATTTTATTTCATACTACTTTCACTTTGATCGAACGCATATCGGCCCGATCTCTGACATTCTTCTTGTACCGTTCTCGAGGCGAGTTTTCCAGCCCATCTTGTCACCAGCAGAGGCCGAAACCCCTGAGGCGTCGTTGGATGACGTTGATCCATGGTCTCATTCTGCCTAGTCTCTGCGCGTTCACTATAAACTCACACCGAAGGGACAGCGACGAAATGTCGAATCTACACCAGCACTATGCTGGAATATGTTTGCTGACATTGCTGAGTTTTTCTTGCACAACATTCGCTGCAAAGCCCAATAGGCAAGAAGTTCATCCTGCTGTTATCGGAAGCTTCACTCGGGCTATCCAGCCACTTCTTCTGAACCGATGTGCTGCTGGCGCGTGCCATGGTGGCTCACAGGGAGCAGCACCGCAACTCTTGCGTGGACCAATCCACGGGCGGGCTAACCAGCGAACAACCCTGAAAAATCTTGAAAGCATTACGACATCCGTCCAAGACAAATCGAATGACAGAATGTTTCTTTCTAAAATTCTGAATCATCACGACAAAAGAACCAAAGCCTCCGTCCCAAAGAAAGAACTCTTAACAGCGCATGAGCAAGAATTGTTTGTAACGTGGCTTACTGCACTCCATCAGAATGAACATCCTCAATTACGATCAGCGGCCCCCTCCCCTCAATCCCAAAGAGTGAATCCAGCGAGCTTTGAGCTGCCTCAGCCGCCGCCGGCATCGCTGGGTCAACACAATCGGTTCAAGATTCTTCTTGAGCAAGCAAAAAATCCACCACAGTTTCCACCACCACGGGTGACACCTGGATTACGACTCGAGAAGATACTGCCCGAAGAATTTCCACTTCTTAAAGAAAGTCTCAGTGAAGAAGACGCCCCACCTCCTTCCGACAAATAGCTGTTAGAGCTGAATGTCTCCGGACTTGACCTGCTCAAGAAATATTTGATTTCCAGGAAGCAGATCTGGATGCACGATCAATTCATCAAGAGAAAGCCAAAAGAATTCCTGAACCTCAATTGGATGGGGAATTGGGCAACAGGGCTGAAGCGGCTCAACTGTCCACCATGAGAGTGCTGTCCCCCAGTCTGTCACACTCTTCCAAACCTCATTCCGTGGTACGACGTCAATTGAAAGTTCTTCTTGGCACTCTCGACGCACTGCTTCACTGTTGTGCTCTCCTGCCTCAACATGACCACCTGGAAAACAGACCATTCCACCAGCACGGAGACTTTCTCCCCTGCGGATTGCCAGGAATAAATCACCTCGTCGAATGATTGCAACCACCCCAAAGCTCGTGGGTTTTGTGGGCGTCTCCTTCTTCGACTGAAAACACATTAGGCTAGGCTTTTCCGAAACACTATGTACCTGACGACTATTCGTCTCTCAATACACTCCGTTATACGCTGCTAAACTATACATGACGCCAGACGATGGCTTGCAGTGTGTTGCACCCTATTATCTATCTTGAACAGGAATTTCTCTTCATGGACACAGCGCCGCCACCTGAACCGGCAAAACGACCAACGCCATCAAAGCCTACCCCCCAACTGTTTGGGAAACCAATGGGTGGACCTGCCGTGGTCCTGCTTGTTCTTCTTGGGCTCGCATTTATCACTATTCTTTTTCGAGAACAGACCGGCGGAGCATTTCCTATCAGCTACGACCAATTCATTCATGAGGTCGAAGCTGACAATGTCACAAATGTTGAAATTACTGGAAGCACTGTTCGCGGAATATTTAAGGCCACTCCACCGAAGGAACGTGTTGATTCGCCCGACGGAACTCGACGCTTCACGGTCGAAGTCTCTCAGTATCTCGTCGGCGACGGACTCGACTCCCTCCTTCTGAAGCACAACGTCCGCACAGTCGTCAAGCAGCCAACTGATGGCACCGGATTCCTACTTGGCATCTACCTGCTTATACCTCTTTTACTTATGGGTGCCTTCTGGATCTCGATGCGACGCGCTCGGGACCCACTTGGCGGATCTGGCATTCTCGGCAATTTCACCAAGTCTCCTGCCAAGCGATTCAACACCGAAGACAAACAATCGACGTTTGCTGATGTTGCTGGGCTCGACGGTGTAAAAGAGGACCTCAAAGAAATTGTTGAATTTCTAAAAGACCCGAAAAAGTTTCAACGACTTGGCGGCAGAGTCCCCAAAGGTGTACTTTTGATGGGCCCCCCTGGCACAGGAAAAACTCTTCTTGCCCGAGCAGTGGCAGGAGAGGCCGGTGTTCCGTTTTTCTCCATCTCGGGTAGTGAATTTATCCAGATGTTTGTTGGCGTTGGTGCATCACGAGTGCGCGACCTATTCAAGACCGCCAAAGAAGCCTCGCCAGCGATTTTATTCATTGATGAGATTGATGCTGTTGGACGAATTCGAGGAGCCGGACTTGGCGGTGGCCATGACGAGCGGGAACAAACACTGAATCAAATATTAAGTGAAATGGATGGCTTCAGCCCGACAGAGTCAGTGATTGTACTTGCAGCAACAA
>CAXEMW010000278.1:0-3978 GCA_963997395.1 uncultured Planctomycetaceae bacterium | reverse complement strand
ATTGGGAAGCGTTGCTGCGTCATCAATACCCATGCCGGCCGGCACCGAGATATTGGCAGCGGTTATTGAAAGATCGTATGGCCCGCTATTGGAGAAGAGCTGCCCTCCAGACGATGCACCAACTTTCTGCACGGAAAATGAACCCTCGCCAACATCGATGACGGTGTTGCCAAGCAGACTCAGGTAGACACCATACGCGCCAATTCCGACCAGCTCGATGTCACTATCTGAGGTTGTATATGTACCATTAAACTCAACATCACCAGAGGTATACTGAGCCTTGTAAGTCTGTTTGCCAACAGTGGCAACCGACCGCAGAAACTGCCCACGTTCCGCGGCATCATTTTCAGTGACGACTGTCAGTGTCTCGAGAGGTGTCATTGACCCAATGGCGTCGTCAACGTTCACTGACTCTGAATGTAGATACAGTGCGCTAGGATCTGCAGGGAAGTAGGAGTCAACCGGCCCCTGAATATGGATTCCGATATCACCAGCCACACCTGTTGATGTCGTGAGATTGAGATCATTGATCAGACTTATTTCGGTGTCGGGTCCATATGTCTGCGAACCACTTCCAGAATTAATATCCCCCGATAGCGTCAATTGAGAAGAATCAATCGCTACATTCCCACCGGCGGTGTCGATCGGTGCGGAAATGTCAACACTGTCGACATTTTGATCAACGGACAATCCACCTGTTAACTGTTGCGATGCTTCATCAATGGAGACACACGCCGAAGAAGCCGTACCGGCATCAGTCACAACAAGCTTGGTAATCGTGCCAGTGCCACTGGATACATTTGCCCCGGTTGTTTGATACCCAGTGGCATTCATACTCAGTGAAATAGAGTCAGGTCCAGCATCGTCGAAGGCGACCGTCAGCACGGTGCCGTCGAGATTCACATCAGCTGCAAGAAGGCGACGCTGCTCGAGCGGCTCATGCGCAAGTGTCTCTTGCAGTGACACACCAGGAATACCCTGGCAGCGAAGTGAACTGGTTTGTCTTCTGCGGCGGCGACTGAATATATTGAAACCGCGGCGTTGTCGGCGAGGAATTCGAAATGAATCCAAGAGCGATGCGAGACTACTCAACATGAGTGGCAAACCTTACGGGTTATAAAATATGTACGGACGCTTTCTTACAAATGAGATCGTTCCTAGGTGATACGTATGTGGCCTAAAAGAACCTCTCACCCCAACGATAATTTCGAATATCTAATTTACCTGAAAAACACGTCGACTGACTACCGCAACGAGCAACTTTTGTTGCTTTCATTTTTTTTTACAAATTTATGTTTCAAGCTGTATTTAAAGGGCATTGGTGATTGACCAAATGCTTGCATGACGTGCATTTCTCTGGTAAGGAAGGTCTCGAAGAACGGCAACCGTACGCCGACAGAACAACCGCCGGCTTATAAGTCGGCACCACTCTTTCACGAAGTCGCAGAACACTTTTCCATGTCGCTGAAAACGTTGAAGACCTTTTTTTTCTGGATGACCGTTATCAACTTTTTGATCTTAGTGATAAGTACGGTCGGCGTCGTTGCGCTGACCCAAGAAATGAAAGTTATTCACAGCCAAATGTTTCAGGTCCCATCTGACGAACTCAGCCAGATCTATTTAGAGTACCTTGCGTGGTACAAATTGCTGTGGATGATCTTTAACCTTGTGCCATATATCTCGCTGCGGGTCATGCTCGCAAACAAACGCACAACTGAAAACGGTGCGTGATTCATCGCAGGCTGCTGTCTAGCTTGCCAGCAACTTTCTCAGCACAAATGGCAGAATACCACCGACCTTAAACTGGTCGAGCTCCACCGGTGTATCAATTCGAATCGTACACGGTAGCGACACGGTTGTTCCATCTGCCCGGGTTGCTGTTACTTCAAGCGTGCTCCGCGGGGTGAGATCATCAAATGGAATATCAAACGTCTCTTCACCTGTGAGACCGAGTTCTTGCCAACCCTTGGGAAGCACAAGTGGCAGCACGCCCATACCGACAAGATTTGAACGGTGGATTCGTTCGAAGCTTGTCGCAAGCACTGCCCGCACGCCGAGCAGCATCGTGCCCTTGGCTGCCCAGTCACGAGAACTGCCCGTGCCATACTCAGCACCAGCAAGGACAACCAGCGGCACGCCTCGTTCCCGATACTGCATCGCAGCGTCATAGACTGCCATCTGTTCGCCTTCAGGAAGCAAACGGGTCACACCACCTTCTGTCCCCGGTGCGAGTAGATTGCGAATGCGAATATTCGCAAAGGTGCCGCGTGTCATGACGCGGTCATTCCCACGACGTGCACCGTAGCTATTGAATTCTTCAGGTGGTACGCCGTTCTCGACAAGATATCGTCCAGCCGGACTGTCTTTGGCGATCGCACCGGCAGGCGAAATGTGATCTGTGGTCACGCTATCACCCAATGCAAGAAGCACGCGAGCACCGGTCACACTTACTGGTGGCGTTGCCTCTTGAGTCAGTTCTGCGAGAAACGGTGGTTCCTGGACATACGTGCTGTCTCCCTGCCAATCATAAAGTTCACCCTCCGTTGTAGGCACAGCATTCCATCGTTCATTGGAGTTCCAGACATTCCCGTATCGATTCTGAAACTGCTCGGGCACGACTGCTGTTGCCACCGTCTCACGCACTTCTTCCTGCGTTGGCCAGATATCTTTCAGATACACAGGCTGGCCATCACTACCCTCGCCAAGAGAATCTGTTTCAAGATTGATATCAATTGTTCCAGCAAGAGCGTATGCCACCACGAGCGGTGGGCTTGCGAGCCAGTTCGCCTTTACCAGTGGATTGACCCGACCTTCAAAATTTCGATTGCCAGACAGCACTGCTGCAGCGACAAGATCTCCCTCAGTTACTGCTGCCGCAACTGGTTCAGGAAGGGGACCAGAGTTTCCAATGCAGGTGGTGCATCCATAACCAACGGTTTCAAAACCAAGTGAGTCGAGATCAGAGGCTAGTCCTGATTTCTCAAGATAATCTGTCACCACACGAGATCCTGGAGCCAGGCTTGTCTTGACCCACGACTTGGTTGCCAGCCCCTTTTCAACTGCTTTCCGGGCAACAAGCCCGGCAGCAACCATGACGTTTGGGTTACTCGTATTGGTACAACTTGTAATCGCTGCAATGACAACCGCGCCGTGTCCAATTTCAGCAGAATGTCCATTGTTGGCAACGGTTGCATGAGAAGTCATTTCCGCTTCAGGCAGAGCAAATCCACGCTGTGCTGCTGGTGCCTTCAAGGCATCTTGGAACGCTTCTTTCACGCTAACCATTGGCACCCTGTCTTGCGGCCGTTTGGGACCGGCAAGACTCGGCACAACGGTACTCATATCAAGTGAAAGTCGTTTTGTGAACTCTGGCGTTGACGCCGACTCTGTATGGAAGAGGCCCTGCTCTTTTGTGTATCGCTCGACAAGTTCAACGTGTTCAGCAGTTCTACCGGTGAGTTTCATGTAGCTGAGTGTCTCCTGATCAACAGGAAAGAAGCCCATGGTCGCACCGTACTCAGGCGCCATGTTGGCAATGGTTGCTCGATCGGCAAGTGTCATACCAGCAAGACCGGTACCGAAGAACTCTACAAACTTACCAACAACACCTTCTTTGCGAAGTGCTTCTGTCACAGTAAGGACAAGGTCTGTGGCCGTTGCTCCCGCTGGAAGGCTACCAGTCAACTCAAAGCCAACAACCTCTGGCATGAGCAGTGAGAGTGCCTGACCGAGCATGACGGCTTCGGCTTCAATTCCACCAACACCCCATCCCACAACGCCAAGTCCATTGATCATGGTTGTATGGCTGTCCGTGCCTACGAGTGTATCCGGCACAGCGACAGGCATATCACCGCCTGCTGCATCAGGTCGTAAAAAGACACCACCAGCCAAAAACTCGAGATTGACCTGATGCACAATGCCAATGGCAGGCGGAACAACACGAAAGTTTTCAAACGCCTGCTGCCCCCAACGCAAAAA
>CAXEMW010000277.1:0-3990 GCA_963997395.1 uncultured Planctomycetaceae bacterium | reverse complement strand
CTCACCAAATTCATGGATATAATCGATCCATAACTTGTTGTATTCACTATTAGGATCAAGGAGGTCAACGCGGCTAACCTTGTATCCTAGGGATTGGGAGGTCCATACTCCTGCGGCCCCAGCAGTCAGCACGGCAACGACCAGAATGAGCCAAGGCCGTGCAAGACACTGCTCTGCCCAAGCAACCATGAGTTGACTCAGCAGACTCTTCCCATGGCTGGTCGTTTTCTCTTTACTCAGACGTAAACGGCTCCTTTTTCCAGAGGAACGTTTCGTTCCTCTTTGCGTGACGGAAGTATCTTCAGGGTGATCCGACATAGGAAAAAGAGTGCGGCTACCTTCCAGAAATGCTGGGCTCTCGAATTCAAAAATCTCATTAAAAAGGCAAGGCGAGAGCATAGAGATGGGGACCATCCGGGCCAAGACCTCATCGACCAGTCAAATGACGTAGGATGCGCAAGAATGCCAAATTATTCCGAATTTTTACTGGCCTACATGGCATGAAACATCCGAGAAATGGGTAGGTCAGAGATCAGCACAACTGGTTGACTGACATCTTAGGGGTTTTGGTAGGGGGGCAACTTATGCAGAAAACGCTGCGTCGCAGCGTCGTTATGGCAACAATGCCAACGATCGCTTCTTTTCTTTTCATTTTTACAATGTTCCTCTGGATAGACAGCTCGGTCTGTTGTGCCGCATCCAAAGAGCCCGTCCATTCATCACAGAACAAATTCATTGCTCCTGGAACCGACTGGGGAAGTTCAAGTCGGCATGCACGACGTCGAGCAGAAGAGGCACTGCCACTTCATAAAATGGCAAAGTCTGATCAGCTGGCAATTCAAAAATCTCTTCAGTCAACCACGTTGTACCGCAGGCTTCCTGTGGAACTTTTTGCGTGTGATGGTAATCTTCTGGGTTTTTCTCTCGACAAGCCAGAAGCCATTGTAGACATCTGGAGATTGCTAGGGATTAGCAGACTATCTCTCGATCCTACTGGACCTGATCAATGGCAGTTCGCAGATGGCTATGGCACTGTCGGTCAATTACGACTCGCTTATCGTGAACGAAGACAACATGGTGGCATGCTTGTCTTTCACGGAAAGGGTGCCTACACAGGTCCCCTCTCACCAAAAAACCTAACGGGTGGATGCGTCCTCATGGTTCGGTATCGTGAAGCTGAACCCACTGTTGATGGGAGACTGCGTCAAGCCATTCAGGTCGATGCTTTTCTGGACATGGACGGAATTGGTCTTGAGATCGTAACCCGCACACTCCAGCCTCTCATTGCTCGATCGGCTGCAGCCAATCTTCATGAAATCTGTCTATTTATGGCTAGCCTCTCCGATGCGGCTCTGGCGAATCCACATGCTGTCGCCACGCTCGCTGGAAGACTCACTCGAACCTCTGAACCTGATAGAAAGACCTTGGCAGCAATTGCCAGTTCAGTTGGCACCCGTCGACATGTTCAACATGCTCGTGCCAATCACCTTGCTGACAATGAAAGCACGGTAAATGCTGATCAAGTCTCAGTCGACCTCGCATCACGATGGCTACCGTCAGATGAACTTGACCATTTTCAGAAACAATAAAAGACTGGTTTTCGCGAGGCCTTGATGTGAACAAAGGCTCATGGCTGAAGATCGTTGGCATTACGAACGAGCATCTGGCAGGCCACCAAGTGTTGCAAAAAGTAGTCGTCGCTGGACTTGACCTGAAGAGTCACGAGCGAGACCGAACCGATTGAGAACATCGTCATTGACGATACTCTGTATGTGCTCAGTCACCAGACCCTGAGGATTCTGACTACCGCGGGCGGTTTGATCGAGCGACTGGCTTTCGAGATTGCTCACGCTGGTAAATCCGAATGCCGACCAATCAGCTTCCTGAAGTGGCTTTGTGCTCACCATTCGATGAACGGTACCACTCGCATGCTCCGCATAGAGCACCTGACGATCGCCAATCTGTTCAAATTCTTTTACGAGCCATGAACCACGGAATGGCACGCCCACAACAGACTGCTGGACAAGTTCACTAATAGCCGGAAGCTTGGGTTCATGCAGATCAGGTAGCGCTTTCAGTGGCCTGATGATATGCACTGCATCCAGTGGAACTGATTCAACCGGAGTACCCGGATCAGCAAACGTGTGGACAGAAACCTCGGTCTTTGACACGCCGACAAGATGTCCTGCAATCTGCACGGCTCTTCGAACGGGTGTCGCGTGATCAATTCTGCCGAGGCTACCAATACCACTCACAACATCAAAAGAAAGCACTTCAAGATATTGGGCAGGTGGCTTCCATCTCGGCATTGGCATGACATCCGGAATAGCCACGGATGCCTGCCCAACAAAAGGCTCTGGGAAAACAACCGGCAAATCAATAAAGTCACCCGGGAAGTCGACGCGTCCGTTCTGGCCACTACGATCGTGTGTCTGCACCGGAAGCGTCACGACACCTTGCTCTGGAAAGAACCCAAGTGCCAAATGATCACCATCGCCTCGACGCCAGCGGCTTCCAGTTATCTCCGTACTGCTACTCCTGTCATCAGTGAGTGAGTAGCGATGCACAAGCATCGGATTCATCGAATCAGAGACATCAAAAATTGAAACCTGAAGCCCCCCCATACGGCCCGTCATTTCATCTGCATCAGAGCCTACCGTCAACAAGAAGCTTTCATCGAGTGGCTGAATGTGATCAGAGAATCCTGGCACATGAAGTTCGCCAAGCAACACGGGATTGGTTGGAGAACTGAGATCGACAACAAAAAGTGGGTCTGTCCTCAAGAACGTTACAAAATATGCTCGATTTCCAGCAAAACGCACCGAGTAGAGATTTTCATTTGAAGCAAGGCCACGAAGAGCACCTACCTCTACCAGACTGTCTGCCTGGTGATCGAAGACCAAAACACCGCTGCCTTCATCCCATGTTTCAACAACAACGCGTAGGAACCCTTCCTGCTCATCCACTGCAAATTGATTGAGAACGTTGCCACTGAAGCTTCCCTGAGCACCAAGTGACACAACAGGCGACCCGCTCCCATCAAAATTAAATGTCACTTTTGTTATGTCAGTCGCTTGCTGACCCCATCGCAAGATACCGATGCCATCCCTTGAGGACGCACCGTGTCCATCAAAGACGTAGACACTTTCTGCTGTTGCAAATACCTTGACGGAACCCTTGGTGAAAAACCCCGTCGTTGCAGCGGACTGCAGCTCTTGACCTGAGATATCAAGTGCTGTGACTGTCGTAAGCTGTTGGCAGTCACCTGCTTGGGGCACATCGATTTCTGTTGGTCCAACAAGGCCTCTTACATCGACTGGATTACCGCTTGCGTCAGTTTCATAAATCTGAGGAGTCATGGAATCAAGCAACCGCTGTCGCACCCTGAACGAATACGAATCAGCTGTTTCATACGTTGCAACTGCCTTTGGAGTATCGACAATGGGTAACCACGGCCGATGAAAATCAGGTAGTGAAAGCATGCGATGAGATTGCTTTTCATGAGGACTGGTTGGCCCCACTTCTTCACTGTGTCCTGAGTCTTTCGAAACGACTTCAGGGTAAGGAGCATCGAGATGATGATTCAGCACAAGTCGTAAATGCCCATCGACCATCCGAGAGTTTCCAAGTAAGCCATCAATCGTGAGCCGATTCATAACTGATACATTTGTAGGATCGCTCACATCGAGAATCACAATTGCAGTCTGTGGCCGACCGAGAATAGGTGGCCATATCCCATGCCTGCCATGAGATGATTCCGCGGGTGCCATGTCGGTATGTTGCCTCGAAATTATCGTCAGCCTGTCGCCATACAGGTACATGCCAGCAGTCTGGCCCATTGTTTCGACAGTAATCTGATCAAGTAGCTCCGGGTTCATCTCAGAAAAACCACGAACGATTGAGAGTCGACCGTGCGCGAGAGCGTAGAGCGTATCATTATCTACCTCAACAAAATCGGCCTCATCAACTCCTTGAATCTGAGTATTGGTC
>CAXEMW010000276.1:0-3990 GCA_963997395.1 uncultured Planctomycetaceae bacterium | reverse complement strand
CTGTGCTGTTACAAGACAAGGCCAGCATAGGCCAGCAGCGATGCGCCGAGTAAACCGATCATTCGCATCCACCCCCGGTTTAGTCCCAGCCAACAGAAGACGCTCAAAGCAAGAACAATACCGACAGCGACGACTCCTTCAACGAGAAGCACATTCATAGTCGCATTTTGGAGCCACCGAATAAACAGAAACAGGCCTCCACAGAAAAGCCCCCCCATGATTGCGGTACTTTGGCCCCTCTTCCATAATCGAAGTACCATGAAAGCCGTGACGTACATTGCATAGGGGAAAAAAAGTTCTCGGTTTCCTGTTAGCGTACAAAGCACTAACCAGATACCAGCTGGTATCAGCATTCCAAGGGAACGTAACTGACTTCCACAGTAGATTTCGATGAAGATCGCCGGCACAACGACGCCCACCCATGCTGGACCACCCCAAACGGCAAGAGCCGACAGAAATCCGACTTCCGTAACGAGAAAGGCTACTTTCTCGACAGAATGCTGTCTCTGGCGTGGTGTCTGTTCAGACGTGGTATTCATGCGTTCAATGTACACGCACAGGCAGTATGTTTTCCAACTACAAGATGCCCAGTCAGGCAATAAGGTCTTCGATAACCTCACCGCCAAACTGAGAAAGCTGCTTATGCCGACCTGCGTGCAGATATGTCAACTTGTTGTCGTCAAGCCCTAGAAGGTGAAGCATCGTTACATGCACATCTCGAATGGGATGGATGCATTCTGAAGCAGAGGCACCAAGTTCGTCTGTTGCCCCAACTACACCTGGCCTCACTCCACCACCCGCAAACAACATTGTCATCGCCTGGTTATTGTGCCCTCGTCCAAGCGAATAGACTCCCCCTCGTTTGTTATTGTCCGGCGTACGTCCAAATTCACCTGTCCAGACAACAAGTGTGTCTTCAAGGAGCCCACGTTGTTTTAAATCTCGAATTAGACCCGCCATAGGCTTGTCGACACTTTTTATTCGTGATGTATGGCCCTGCTTAAGATAGTCATGGCTGTCCCATCCACCACTAAAGATTTGTACAAACCGAACACCATTCTCCACCAGCCTACGAGCAAGAAGACACTGTTTACCGAAAGCATTTGTATCGGGTTCACCAACACCATACATTTTTTTCGTCTGCTCGGACTCCGTGTCACAATCAATAACATCTGGTATTTCCGTCTGCATCCTGAAAGCCAGCTCATAGTTAGCAATACGAGCCTGCAATCTTTCATCTTCAGCAGAAAGTGTCTCAAGATGTCGTTGATTGAGCTTCGTCAACTCTTCGATCATTCTCCTCTGCTGGGCAGGCATTCGGTGGCCCGGTGTTGCGAGATCAAGAAGAGGTGATCCCTCCGGCCGCAACCGGGTCCCTTGGTAATACGGTGGCAAAAACCCATTCGACCAATTTGTCGAGCCACCCTGAGGCAACGCCAACTCCGTCATCACAACAAAAGCGGGTAAATTTTCATTCTCCGTGCCCAGCCCATATGTAACCCATGAACCAACCGCAGGATCACCACCCAATCGACTGCCCGTATTCATGTGGAAGAGAGCTTCCGGATGATTCAGTGATTCTGCTTGGCATCCACGATAGTTACATAGCTCGTTGGCGACGTATGGGTCTGCCATATATTTCCATTGATTACACATCTCAATGCCGTTGTCGCCAGCATGCCGAAAGCCAAACGGACTCCCCACAAAAAACTTATACCCCTTTGCAAGCCCGCCAGGAAGTTTCGACTCTTCCTTATGTCGCCTAGTGAGCTCAGGCTTTGGATCAAACGTATCCATATGCCCTGGCCCGCCTTCCATGAAGAGCATAATCACTCGTTTTGCTCGCGGCGCAAACATGGGCGGCTGGAGTGCAAGCGGAGCTTTTCTCTTATCCTCAGCCTGAAGCAAATTGCTTAGCGCTACCGGACCAAGACCGGCGCCAAGACTCAACAGCAAATTCCGTCGACTTGTCATAAACATTGCGTCACCATTTAGTCCACAAAAAGAAACTCATTTGTATTCATCAAAAGCAGACAAACATCTGCCAGCCCGCTGGCCTCCAACGACAGATCGGCCATTTTGAGATCGGCCTCATAATTTTTAAATTTTGGCAGTATCTCACGATACTCAAAGGGTAGCCCACTGAACTCCTCAACAAGCGATCGCGTGATCTCAGTTGGATATTCCGAAGGTGCAGCAATTCCCCTCTTGCGATTCCGCACAGTATCTCCCGCGAACTTCACCAACTGCTGTATTTCAGCGTCAACTGGCTCTCTTCCAAGTATCCGAAGAAATGCGATCTTGATAGCCATGACATCATCTCGAGATGTCTTGGCAAGTTCGTTGGCCAACGCCACAGCACGGTCTGACATGAATTCACTATTCAGAAGTGTTAGTGCCTGGGGAGTAACTGACGCATCATCACGCAATTCACACGACTCGTTCGGATTTGGTTGATTGAATAGCTCTAAAAACGGATCAGCAAGACCACGACAGTGGTAGGCAAAAATCGTTCGCCTGTTCCGCTCATCGCGTGAAACTGAGGGCTGGTAAGCCGGAGCGAGAGAGAACTGAATCATTCTTGGCTGCAGGGCAACTTCCATATTCATTTCAGGAAACACGGGAATTCCGCCATCTGAATGCACAAGCTCTCCGCTCACCAACAGCAAGGAATCCCGAATCTCTTCTGCAGTCAACCGTCGCCGCCTGAAGTGTGTCAACAGGCTATTTTCTGGATCAACCAACGCGAGATTCTTTTCGTCTACCGGAACAACTGACCGCCGGTACACGTCAGAGAGCATGATCGCCTTGTGTAATTTCTTTATACTCCAGTTCCCTTGAAGAAACCGGCGTGAAAGATAATCAAGCAATTCTGGGTGCGTTGGCTTCCCACCCTTTGCTCCAAAGTTATTTGAATTCGCAGCAAGGCCACGACCGAAATGATACTGCCAGACCCGATTAACAATGCTTCGCACTGTTAACGGATTACGGGCATCTGCAATCCAATGTGCCAGAGCTGTTCTCCTCCCACCTATGTCATTGGGTAACACGTGTGCAGGCCCGTTTGGTTGGGCCCTGAGCGACACTGCACTCAGTACCCCGGGAGAAACCTTCGCTCCAGGAGCATCGAGACTGCCTCCGGTGAGGATGCAGTTTTCTACTATTCCATCATCAGCACGAAAAACCGTGAATCGCCTCAGCTTCCTAGCATTCTGGTTTTTTTTTGGCATATCGCGAGCACTAAACACACTCTGCACGAGGGGCTCAAACCGCTCTAAACGCCGCTCCCAGATCCATTCATCCTGCTCTCGCACCTTCAGCATTCCCGACTCTACGTGATCAAGCCCAACATGCCGAGGCGGCTTTTGATCATCAGGATCAGCTCTTCGTTTACTCTCTTCTTTGTACGGCAGGTCATGTTCTGCGTACCATTCACGTGCCGCTGCCTCACGTTTATCGACAAGCTTTTTCTTCTCTGCCCGTGCAAAAGCCAACATTTCTTCAACGAACGCTTTTTCTGAATCGAACCGATCACGTGATTCAACACTCAAGAAGGGTGCTGGCCGCTCCACAGGAAAGGTTGTCGCAAACGCCGCATAGATACCGTAGTAGTCCCGAGTAGGAATTGGGTCAAACTTATGATCGTGACACTTACAGCAGCGAAGAGTTTGTGAGAGAAATGTCTGACCCGTGATATTCACAACATCATCTAGATAAATTTGACGCGCCTGATCATCATCAACCATTGCGTTATCCCACGGACCAAGCCGAAGGAAACCGCTGGCAACAAGAAGTTCTGCTTCCCTTTCTGTGTACTCACCTTCTGTTTCTGTCTTACGCACCGCTGCATAGAGTTGTTGGCCCTCGAGTCCCGCTGCCATATGCCGCTTCCTGACAGATGTCTTTGCAAGCTCATCTCCAGCTATCTGCTCTTTGATGAAGTCGTTATATGGCTTGTCGTTGTTAAAACAACGAATGACATAATCCCTG
>CAXEMW010000275.1:0-4031 GCA_963997395.1 uncultured Planctomycetaceae bacterium | reverse complement strand
TGGGTCCTTGTGCCTCCAGGTCGGCAGCGACAATCTCTTCATTCACTGCCGCTTCGGTCACTACAGTTGCCGGTCGATGTCGTTGATTCGTTGGCTGAAGTAGGCATCGATTCGATTGGGAAGTTATTGCGTTTGCCAAGAGTAAGTCTTCAGGAACGTTTTGGATCAATTGTTCCCTTACAGGTATCTCGTTTTCTTGGTGATGTGTCAGATCCACTCACGCCATTGAATGGAAGTGAGCTTTTGGCAGCAAATCATTCATTTGAAATGCCAGTTCTTGGCCGTGAGATTGACTCCACGTACTTCCGGACATTGATTGAAAGGCTAGTTCGTCAATGTCTTCAGCCACTAGTGAATACAAATCGTGGAGTAAGTAGTCTGCAAGTAAGGCTTGATGCGAATGAAGGTCATGGCCCAACAGTCATTGAGGTTGGTCTTTATAAGCCAACGGTACAGGTGAGGCACCTTGTTGATCTTGTAATGTTGCGATTTGAGAGGACGCGGCTTCCCAGAGAAATTGTTGATGTGTCAATAGAAGTCATGTCAGCAGGTACGTTGCCCTATCGGCAGCAGAATCTTTTTCGCGGGCCAACGCAATCAGATACATCACGGTTTGAGATACTTCTTAATCGCCTAGTCAGTCGCTTGGGGAGTGGTGCAGTTGTTGAGCCACGGTTGCTTGCTGACATACAGCCAGAAGCATCGTGGGTCGCAGCGCCAGTAGTTAGTGTGATAGGTCTTTCAAAGTCGCATCGTTCAGGCCATCTGCTTGAATCAAGCAGGCCTCATTTTTCAAAGCCTGTTGTAGGACCTAGCCGTCCAACTTTTCTGCTTTCCAGTCCCCGTTTGATCGACGTGCCTTCGTTAAGTGCTGATGGACTCCCTGTACGTTTCCGCTGGAAAGGGCAGTTTCATGTAGTGATGCGTTCTCGTGGACCAGAGCGAATTGAAACGGCTTGGTGGCGGGGTCCAACCGTTCGTCGAGACTATTACATCTTTGAAACTGATCATGGAGGTCGTTTCTGGATGTTCCGTGGCCTTCGGAAACGATCCTGGTTTCTTCATGGAACATATGGATGACGCGAATGAGTCACTTTTGTGTCGTGCTTTGAGGACTTGACCGAACAGGTTATTGATTTAGGAATTGAGGTCGTGAGATGCAGGGTTGTAGCCGCTATGCAGAACTTCACTGCACGACAAATTTTTCCTTTTTGCAGGGAGGCTCACATCCAGAGGAATTGGTCTCACAAGCGGCTTCTCTGGGGTATGCGGCACTTGCGATAACAGATCGCGTGAGTCTATCTGGTGTCGTACGAGCGCACGCTGCGGCCAAAGAAGCTGGTGTTCACCTGATAATAGGTGCTGTTGTAGAGCCAATAGATGCTACACCACTTGTTCTATGGGTAACAAACAAGAAGGGGTATGAGAATCTGTGTCGTTTGTTGACAACGGGGCTTTTGAAGCAGGATTGTTTAAAGGGATATGGAGAAATTGACGGAAACGGATTACGAGATCACGATCCCCGGTGTTTCCTGACTGCTGATGAGGTGGCTACTCATGCAGATGGTTTGCTAGCAGGCATTCCGTTATCTCAACTACGTGGGTCTGTCGAATCGGCAACTGTTTCTATTCGTGCATGGCAGGACAGACTTGGTAAGCAACTCTATGGGTTAGCAGAAGTTGCAATGGAAGGAGATGATCAAGAACGTCTGGCGGAGTATGCAAGTCTTTCTTATAAAACTCATATACCTTTGGTGGCAGCAGGTGATGTTCGCTATCACAGTCGTGATCGCCAGCCACTGCATGATGCCCTCGCTGCAGTTCGGTACGGCAGAACAGTCGAATCAATTCAGGTAAAATTGTTGTCGAACGGTGAACGCCATCTGCAGGACATGAAACATGTTGTTGAACGTTTTTCCATCCTGCCAGGTGCGGTAGACCGTACGCTTGAGATTGCCAGCCGTTGTACGTTTTCACTGGATGATATTTCGTATGAATATCCTCATGCAGTTGTGCCGGCTGGTTGCACACCAATAGATTACTTGAGTGATCTAGCCAGGAAGGGAGCTCGAAAGCGTTACGGCAATAAAGTTCCTGAAAAAGTAGCTGGACTTTTGAAGCATGAACTATCGCTTGTTCGTGAGCTTGGCTATGAGGCGTATTTTCTTACCGTATTTGATCTGGTTCGATTCGCTCGCCGCCGCGGTATTCTTTGTCAGGGGCGAGGGTCTGCAGCCAATTCAGCTATTTGTTATTGCCTTGGTATTACATCAGTTGATCCTGCTCGGACAAATGTGCTTTTTGAACGGTTTGTGAGTCGTGAGCGACAAGAAGCACCTGACATTGACGTTGACTTTGAGCATCACCGACGGGAAGAGGTGCTGCAATATATTTATACAACCTATGGTCGTATGCGTTCAGCAATGACTGCTGAAGTGATCTGTTACCGCTTGCGATCGGCTGTTCGGGATTTGGCAAAAGTGCTCGGCTTCTCACTTGATCGAATCGATCAATTATCACGAATACTTGATGTCGGTGATCGTGCAGAGCAGTTGCCTAAAAGATTGGCTGAATCGGGCATCGATCCATGTAGTGAATCAGGCCGACGACTTGTTGTGCTTGTGAATCAATTGGTTAGTTTTCCTCGCCATCTTGGGCAGCATGTGGGTGGCATGGTGATAACTCGAGGAGATCTCTGTGAATTAGTGCCGATCCAGCCGGCCAGCATGGATGGACGTACAGTCATTCAATGGGACAAGAACGATCTTGATGAAATTGGGATATTGAAAGTTGACTGTCTCTCTCTAGGGATGCTCTCAGCCATCCGTCGTGCATTTGATCTTGTGAAACAAGGTGGTGGACCGTGTCTCACATTAGGGACAGTGCCAGCTGAAGATCCGCGTGTTTACGAAATGATTTCTCAGGCAGATACGGTAGGGGTATTTCAGATTGAGAGCCGTGCGCAGCGAAGCATGTTGCCACGTTTGAAGCCAGCCTGTTTTTATGACTTGGTTATAGAAGTAGCCATTGTTCGTCCGGGGCCAATACAGGGAGATATGGTGCACCCATATCTTCGGCGACGTCAAGGAAAAGAATCTGTTTGTTATCCCAATCAGGCAATTCGAGAGGTGCTTGAAAAAACACTTGGTGTACCTTTATTTCAAGAGCAGGCAATGCGGCTTGCGGTAGTGGCTGCAGGATTTACTCCCGGTGAGGCTGATCAATTGCGACGAGCAATGGGTGCGTGGCGTAGAACCGGGGTGATTCAGGAATTTCATCAACGGCTAGTAGATGGAATGGTGTCGAGGGGGCTTTCATCAACTTTTGCGGAACAAGTCTTTCAGCAGTTGAAAGGCTTTGGTGAATATGGATTTCCAGAGTCACACGCTGCCAGCTTTGCATTGTTGGTGTATGTCTCTGCCTGGCTTAAGTTTCATTATCCGGCGGCATTTACGGCTGCGCTGCTAGGTAGTCAGCCAATGGGTTTTTATGCTCCAGCCCAGCTTGTTCGCGATGCCCAAGGGCATGGTGTGACTGTGTTGCCCGTTTGTGTTCAGAGTAGCGGATGGCATGCAGGCCTTGAAGATTCTGGTGAATCCTCGCCTGCTCTTCGACTTGGCCTCGAGCAGGTCCATGGGCTTGGCCAAGCAAGTGGTCGTCAGATTGAAGAGGCTAGAAAGTCAGGCCGATTTATGAGTATTCATGATCTCACGAAGCGGTGCCATGTAACACAAGGCCAGATCCTTTCATTGGCTCGTGCTGGAGCTTTAACGAGCCTGTCTGGAAGCCGAAGGCAGGCAATATGGAATTCAATGGAGCGGAAGCCTAAACCAGGGAGTATGCCACTGTTTGAAGGGTTGTCTGGTAATAGTTTGAATGAAACAGAAAGTAATTTTGATGAGGCGGCGTATTTGCCAACAACTTCATCTCTTGAAGAAGTATTGTCGGACTATCGTGCGTCGGGGCTATCTCTTAAAGCTCACCCTCTGCAGTTTATTCGTTCACATCTTATGCAGTATGGAGTCGAGACT
>CAXEMW010000274.1:0-4034 GCA_963997395.1 uncultured Planctomycetaceae bacterium | reverse complement strand
AGCCAGGGCTTCCACCATTGCCCTCAAGCTCTGCGACACCACCCGACGTCGCCAACAACGCTGTGAGATGTCCGCCCGCAGAAAGACCAATTGCACCAATGTGATCTGCATCGATGCCATACTCATCGGCGTGCGCTCGAAGGAACCGCACCGCTGCCTTGCAGTCGTGAATCTGCGCGGGAAACTTCGCCTCCCCACTGAGTCGATAGGAAATTGTGGCTGCAACATACCCTCGACTGGCCAACGCCTGAGCCATGGCCCCATGGCTTTCACGAGATCCCTTGGCCCAGCCTCCTCCATGAATACAGACGACTGCAGGCAGTTTTCCCCACGCATCGTTCGGTCGATAGATATCCATCTCGAGGGTTCGATCACCATACCGTGCGTAGTTGACACCCCGAGATGCATTGAGTCCTTCGCTTATTGATCGAGGGATGACTGTTTTTCCATTTGCACCCGGCCTATTCACGACCCCCGGCGGTCGGGCATCAGCAAGCATCTCGTGCTGAAACAGTATCGCCATGCCGCGAAGCTTCCGGGCGACTTCACGATTGCGAACAGCTGTCTTCTCTCCTGGGTCCGCAGCAAGGTCGTACAAAAGAGGTGCCGGATTCAGCTGCAGCTTCCAGTTCTTCCACCGAACCGCAGCGAGCTCGCCCTGACTTCCATGATAAAAAAATGCATCGTTAAATTCGTGCCGCTTGATCAGCGCAGCCCATTCCTCTGGTGGTTCCCATCGCCTCCGCAAAGGCACCGCTGCATTTAATGTTTTCTTCAAGCTGGCCGCTGGAACAAATTGTGTGTCACCCTTCAACAACGACGTGATATCACGACCGTCAATCACACGACCTTCCGGAACCGCAATGCCTGCAAACGTTGCCAGTGTTGGATACCAATCCATCGCTCGCACAACCGCCCTTGAACGTTTACCAGCCTGCACACCAACGCCAGGCCCCCAGGCAATGGCAGGCACACGAATACCGCCCTCATAAGTCGATAACTTTCGACCCTGAATCTTCTGCTCAGGCGTTCGGCCAGGGCCACGACCATTGTCTGACGCGTAGACAACAATGGTGTCATCATCAATCTGAAGATTCTTCAGTGTGTCAAAAATACGACCAACGTTGTGGTCAAGTTCCTGGATTGCGTCACCATATTCTCCCCAGTCTGAACTTCCTCGAAACGGCTCACTGACACCAAGTGGTTTGTGAAGCATGGTGTGGGGCAGATAGAGAAAGAATGGCTTCTCTTTGTTTCGCTCAATAAAGGCAATCGCTTCGTCGGTATAGATCTGCGTAAGCTCAGAGGGGTCTGCCGGCTGCTTGACAACTTCATCATTCCGCAAGAGTGGCACACCCTTGTTACCAAAGTAGACGACCTCAACCGGGTCAAGATTGTGCAAGAGCCCGAAGTACTCATCGAAGCCCTGATTCTTTGGCAGGAATGGTTCTGCAAAACCGAGATGCCATTTTCCGATGCAGGCAGTCGCATAGCCATTCGCCTGAAAGAGTTCTGCAAGGGTCAATTCATCTGGATGGATACCCGTGTTTGAATCTGCGCGGTGCACCCAGATGTGATTGCCTACACGGCGAGGATAACAACCAGTCAGAAGACCCGCTCGCGATGGACTGCAGATGGGTGATGCTGCGTAATAATCTTCAAAGAGGATACCCTCTTTTGCCATCGCATCGATGCGGGGTGTTTTGACCTCGGTCGCGCCGTAACAGCCAAGGTCGTAGTAACCCTGATCATCAACAAAAATGACAATGACATTTGGTGAATGAGTGGCAGCAGACGTTGTGGTCTCGGTACATAAGGCGATAACGCAGCCAAGGAAAGCAAGCTTGCAAAAGAATGATCGAATCATATCGCCCCCGACTTCCTATATAGCGAACACATGGCATCACAAAACCAGCGTTTCTTACAGCACCAGTCATAGCAGAACACACGCAGTACTACGCAAACACTACGCGAACAATTTGTTGATTACCTTTCCACCAAACTTATTCAAATGCTGTCACCCCGGCTTCACCAGCCAGCAGGCAGTCCGTGTGAGGGGGCACACCCCACTTAGCATTGAAAAAGTAGGTTGAATCTATTAGCTTTTTATTTCAGGCGGGAATGACTCATTTAAGGGATCTTCTCAATGAGTGAATACAGAAGTCATTTTTCATAAGATTCTCTGCGTTCATACATTCGGTTGATCATTTCATCTTTCCTGAAAACCAATCAGTTCTCGCTCACAAGATTGATTCCTGATCATTTTGATTTTTAGAATTTTTCAAATCTTAAGGAGGAACGTTATGACTTTTTCAAATTTCAAGCAGAGCTCGCTCTCGAGGACCAAGTGGAGAGACGCGTTCACACTCATCGAACTACTGGTCGTGATTGCAATTATTGGTGTTCTTGTTGGCCTGTTGTTACCAGCCGTTCAACAGGCACGTGAGGCTGCCCGTCGCAATGCCTGCAGCAATAACATGAAGCAGATTGGCCTTGCTGTTCATAACTATGCGGATACTAACCAGGAAGAGCTTCCAATGTGCACGTGGTATGGGGGCCGGAATGCTGCAGGTAAAAAAGACCTTGGCAGCCCTTTTGTTGCATTGCTTCCGTTTATGGAGCAACTTGCTCTTTACAGCAACCTTGACGTAACAAGTTCATCAACACACGTGCACGCGCAACGACCAAATGGTGCTGGCACTCCACGTGTTAGGAACACTGTGCTGCCTGGTCTTGTCTGCCCATCAGATTCATCAACCGGTATCGTGCCAACTGGTGCGACAAGTGCAAACCATGCCTTCTCGAACTACCGGCATAATGGTGGTCCAATTAGTATGGGTGGCGGATCAAACCCTGCGTGTCCTTGTGGCACAAATTACAATGCATACCGTCCTCGTGCCGGAGTTGGCAACCCAAATTGGAACAAGACTTTCTATGAGTCTGCGCCCGGTACACCCGCGTCTGGCAGACCCATGTCTAAAGCCAGCCCAGGTGGTTGCTTCCATCGAAACGGTCAATACATCGATAAGACGAGCGGCGATACCGTGAAATTGGCTTCAATCAAATTCAAGGATGTCACAGACGGTTTGTCGTCAACCATTCTTTATGGTGAAGCCCGCTGGGAGTGCTCCGGTCAGGCACGGCAGAGTTGGGCCCACAGCAACGGCTTCGACCGGACAAACACGCTTGTTCCAATTAATTATGACTCGTGCATATATGGATCAAGTAACGCAGATGCACTCGCAAATGCACAGGCTCAGGGCAAAACTGGTTGTGAAGCAAGTAACAACTGGAAAACAGAGCGAGGTTTCAAGAGCCAACACCCTGGCATCATAAATGTCACGATGTGCGATGGTTCGGTTCATACTATTGCAGAAACGGCGGATCATTTTGTGTTTAATCGGCTTGGTTGCCGTGGCGACAAACTTGTCGGCGACGTGGGTAGCCTCTAGTCGAAAATTTCTTCAGCAAGTTGGTGGCCCTTGGCAATCGGGGGCCACCAACTTCATTTGATTTCAAAACTTTTCAGGAGTGACCCCATGCATCGCACTTTCCATGTTTTCAGCAAACTGACGCTACTCTTGGCCGTTCTTGCTTTCACATTCACCGGATGTGGATACCGACGCCCAGCACAGGTAAAGACAACTGGAACGGTGACCCTCGATGGTGAGCCTGTTGCGAACGCGGCACTCATGTTTATTCCCGACTCCGGCCGACCCGCTTCTGGCAACACAAACACAAATGGAGAGTTTCAGGTTTCAAGCTTTGGCGGGAATGACGGCCTCCCTGCTGGAAATTATCGAGTAACCGCAACAAAACTTATTCTGAAAGACAGATTTCAGGAACTCTACGACCGCCAAGTGGAGCAAGCAAAAGCAGAGGCTGAACCAGGTGAAGAACCTGAAGAAGTTGATATTGAATTTGGTGAGAACGCATACGAGAACGAGTTGCCTGCTAAATATGAAGAACTCGATACAACAGATATTACCGTGACTATCACAAAGCAGCAGGACCCGCTTGTGATCTCGCTGACA
>CAXEMW010000273.1:0-4138 GCA_963997395.1 uncultured Planctomycetaceae bacterium | reverse complement strand
TTTGAAGGCAAGGCTCGAAGAGTAATTGATAACCGAAAAAAGCTTTAACCAGTTACTTGAAAGGGCACTTCGATTGAGTGATTACCGACCTTTAGCCATCCGCCGTCGTAACGATGGTGGCATTGAAATTGATTGGAGTGACGGCATGAAATCGGAGTATACGCCACAATTCCTTCGTGATGCTTGTCCCTGCGCTACCTGTCGAGAAAAGCGAACAGTTCCGACAGATACGAACCCTCTTCAAGTCCTTCAGCCTGCAGACGTTGTTGAGATGGCAGTCAGTACCATGGAGCCTGTTGGGCAGTATGCGTACAAAGTTTTTTTTTCGGATGGGCACGACAGTGGTATCTATACCCTGGAGTATCTGCATGAATTGGGATGATCACGCATTGATAATTCCAACAACGGTGGCGTTGACCACGGCGGCGATCCGAATTGCATCGTGACAAGCCTCTTCACTCAGGTTGAGTTGAAGCAGGCTTGATTCGTGGCTTTTGAGGCACATTTCACATCCTGCGAGTGCGGCGCATCCGAGGCTCATGAGTTCAAAGTCAGCTTTTGTGGTTGTTGGCTGATTCATCCGATTCATCCGAAGACGTGCTGGTCTCGCTGAATAGCTCTCCTTGCCGATCATATGTCGAAAACGGTAATAGACCGTATTCATTGCCATTATTCCCCCAGCAGCTCTGGCGTCACTGATGATTGGTTCACTGCTATCTCCCAATGCGTTCTTGAGGTCTCTCTGTAAGGCCGAAACAAATTCTTCTGACCGAACAAAAAAACCACAGGCAAGCGCTATTCCAAGGGACTGCGATGGTTCAAGGTGTTCCCCCGTTAAAACGCTTGATAGATTAAGCCGTATATCTTTCAGTTCATCCGGCAGCGTTTCACTCAGTTTGTCGAGGGCAGGAGTTGGGATCGACATGGTGATTTTTCTCCTTGAGAGGCAAATGAAGTGGGTTTCCCGTGAATTGTAGCCATTTATTGAACGAATAGGGGTTTGGATGCTAGAGTCGTCGAAATTTGTTTTTTTACCTCGATAAAGACCCTGCCACATGCCCCGCCGCGATGACCTTCGCACTATTTTGTTGATCGGCTCTGGACCAATTGTCATTGGTCAAGCCTGTGAATTTGACTATTCAGGCACACAAGCCTGTAAGTCTCTGAGAGATGACGGGTACCGAGTAGTGCTGGTCAATTCAAATCCAGCGACCATCATGACTGACCCGGAGACTGCAGATCGAACATATATCGAACCGCTTACGTGGCAAGTACTGGAAAAGGTCATCGCTGAAGAAAAGCCAGATGCTGTCCTTCCGACATTGGGAGGTCAGACCGCACTGAACTTGGCCATGGAGCTTGAGCACCATGGTGTTCTTAAGAAGTATGGCGTCGAGATGATTGGCGCACGGGCTGAAGCAATTCAACGAGGAGAAGACCGAGAACAGTTCAAGTCGACGATGGAAAAAATCGGTCTGGATACCTGTCGTGGACGGCTTGTGAAGTCTCTTTCAGAGGCGAGGGAAATACTTTCTGAGATAGGTTTGCCAGCAGTTATTCGCCCGAGTTTTACACTGGGTGGATCTGGTTCAGGTGTTGCATACAACCGTGAAGAGTTTGACCAGAAGGTGCAGCGTGGTCTTGATCTTTCGCCAGTAAGTGAGGTCCTCGTTGAGGAGTCAATTCTTGGCTGGAAAGAATATGAGATGGAGGTCATGCGAGATGCTGATGACAACGCAGTTGTCATTTGCTCTATCGAGAATTTTGACCCTTGTGGTGTTCACACAGGTGATTCAATCACTGTCGCCCCGGCGATGACTCTTACTGATCGTCAGTATCAACTCATGCGAGATGCGAGTTTTGCAGTTATTCGTGCAATAGGTGTTGAGACGGGAGGCTCGAATATCCAATTTGCGGTTCATCCTGATACGGGTCGCATGATTGTTATCGAGATGAATCCTCGAGTGAGTCGGTCGTCGGCGCTTGCCAGTAAGGCGACCGGTTTTCCGATCGCAAAAATAGCAGCCAAACTTGCCGTAGGGTGGCGACTCCACGAGTTGGCGAACGATATTACAAGGAAAACGAAGGCCTGCTTTGAACCCTCAATCGACTACGTTGTGGTAAAAGTGCCTCGTTTTGCATTCGAGAAATTCCCTGAAGCTGACAGCAGGCTGTCCACTCAAATGAAGAGTGTTGGGGAAACAATGGCAATAGGCCGGACTTTTAAGGAAGCATTTCAAAAAGCACTGCGAGGGCTTGAAGTAGGATCGTTTGGATTTGGTTGCGATGGAAAAGATCTTTGGGGTACGCCAACACAACCATCGATTGATGATATTCGTGCAAGAGTTGCCCGGCCTGATCCGGACAGAGTTTGGTTCTTACGGTATGCAATTTTAGCCGGTTTGGGTGTTGAAGAACTATATGCGCTGACGGGCATTGATCGATGGTTCTTGGATCAGCTGTTACAAATTGTTGAGTTAGAGCAACGCGTTCGAGATGCCGGGAGTCTAAAGGGCATTGATGACACAACGCTTCGCCAGGCGAAGCAGGCAGGGTTTTCAGATCGCCAGTTAGCGACTCTCTTGGGAGAGGTGGAACTCGACGTTCGAGAGAACAGGAAGTCGCGAGGGATTGTCGCTACGTTTAAGGCAGTCGATACCTGTGCTGCAGAGTTTGAGGCCGAAACTCCCTACTACTATTCAACGTGGGAGGACGAAGATGAGACGCCGCCAAAAGCAGACGGTGTAAAGCGAGTCATGATACTCGGAGGTGGGCCTAACAGAATTGGACAGGGCATTGAGTTTGATTACTGCTGCTGCCATGCAAGTTTTGCACTTCGAGAACTAGGGATTGAGAGCGTGATGGTTAACTCAAACCCTGAGACAGTCAGCACCGATTATGACACGAGTGACCTGTTGTTTTTTGAGCCTTTGACAAGTGAAGATGTACTGAATATCGCGGACCGTATTAACCCTGATGGAGTTATTGTTCAACTCGGTGGGCAGACTCCGCTTAACCTGGCAAGAGCACTTGCTGCCGCAGGTCTACCAATCATTGGGACAAGCGTCGACACGATCGAAGAAGCAGAGGATCGTGAAAAGTTTCGTGAGCTTCTGGACCGACTGAATCTGAAGCAGCCTGCAAGCGGAATTGCTCGTACTCTCGAGCAAGCACGCAAGGAGGTTTCGAGGATTGGTTTTCCTTCCTTGGTTCGCCCAAGCTTTGTGCTCGGTGGTCGTGCAATGGAAATTTGTTATGACCAATCTCAGTTTGAAAGATTTGTGGCAGAAGCATTTATAGTTGCTCAAGGGCAACCAGTTTTAATAGATCGTTTTCTTGAGGATGCGACAGAAGTCGATGTCGATTGCATCTGTGATGGTACGGATGTGATAGTGGCCGGAGTTATGGAGCACATAGAGGAAGCGGGGGTGCACTCGGGTGACTCGGCGTGTTGTATACCGCCGCACAATCTGAGTAAGCAGACCGTTTCGGAAATTAAGCAGGCTGCTGTGAGCTTAGCCAAGAGCCTCGGGGTCGTCGGTCTTATGAACGTTCAGTTTGCGGTAAAGCGTGAGGGGAACGAGTATGCCTTATACGTCATTGAGGTGAATCCACGAGCAAGTAGAACAGTCCCCTTTGTTTCAAAAGCAACAGGCGTGCCGATTGCAAAAATCGCTGTAAAGGTCATGGCTGGAGAAACGCTCCCTGAACAAGGGGTCGTCACCGATCCTGTTCCTTCGCATGTTAGCGTGAAGGAAAGTGTGTTCCCGTTCGTCAAGTTTGCCGGCGTTGATATTGCCCTTGGGCCGGAGATGAGAAGTACTGGTGAGGTCATGGGTGTGAGCGATAACTTCAGCCTCGCCTTTGCGAAGGGCCAGCTTGCGGCAGGGACAGTCTTGCCGGAAACAGGCAAGATATTTTTGAGTGTTGCAAGTCAGTCGGCAAAAAAATCTATGGTGGACCTGGCTCGACGACTTGTGAAGTTAGGCTTTGAGTTGATTGCTACTTCCGGCACCGCTGAGGCACTATCGCAAGCAGGAATTGAGGTTGAAACAGTCAAGAAATTACAGGAGGGGCACCCAAACCTTATTGATCATCTGATTGATGGTCGCGTTCAACTGATATTCAATACGCCTCG
>CAXEMW010000272.1:0-4152 GCA_963997395.1 uncultured Planctomycetaceae bacterium | reverse complement strand
TAGCTGTCGCAGCAGTGGAGGGAGGCCATTCCCTCAGCCCTGCCTACGACGTGCCGGAAGATCTTCCACCGGCCCTCTCGGGTATCGACCGCCAACCACGCGAACAATGGCAAGGTTTGCTCGAGGAGGAACTCTGCGGCGCCGTCCTTGTTGGCGTTGATGGCTGGAGCGAGCATCGCGCGGAACAGGTACGAACACTTGTTCAGGCCGGTCGTCCTATCCTCATTGGCCACCCGGCCTCTCTCTCAATGCTGTGGGCTTACGAGTTGGATATGATCCTTGCTGACTCGTCAGCAACGGTCATCCCGGCACTGGCGACACGAACCCATCCAGTTATTGAATCACTCAAAATTCTTATTGAACAATCGCTGGCTGGTAATGGACCACTTGGATCTATCGAATCACTCCAGTTTGAACGTCGGCAACCTGACCGCGATCAAGACAGTGTGCTTGCCAGTTTTGCCCGTGATGCTGACATCATTCGCGTACTGATTGGAGATCCATCTCGACTCATGGCACTCGGTGGAGGTGACGCCGGGTGGACGAATCTCGCTGTTGGTTTAAGCGGCCCTGATCAAATTTCAGTTCGATGGCAGGTTGCCAAGGGACACACACAGACGTTAACGATCCAACTTATCTGTGAGCAAGGCCGTCTTTGTATCGATATTCCTGAACGAGCATGCGGTATATGGAAAATTACCAAACAGACAGATACAGAATTACCTGATCCACTCCCAACGTTCCCTCCGGAGACGGCCCCTTTTGCACCAGCCGATGTACTCCTTAAACATTTGCTTGAGGCGGCCAAAGGCAATGCAGGCACTCCTTCAGGCTCGTCGGTCCCTCCGGCAATGTGGCCCGATGCGGCGCGAGCCATTGAACTTGCAGAGACTATTCCTCGAAGCGTTAAAAAAGGACGAGGCATTGATCTTCACCAAGAGGAATTCAGTGAACTGGGAACGTTCCGAGGCACAATGGCATCCCTTGGTTGTGGCATCATTATGGTGGGCCTCTTGATTCTCTTCTTGGCAACACTCGTTGGCGGTGTCGCTCGTGCCGCTGGATGGAGTTTTGGTGAACGACTTGCAGCAATCTGGCCGTACGCGATCCTGGCCACATTGATCATCTTCCTTGTTCTGCAACTTCTGCCTTTCCTCCTGCCAAAAGAGTCTGGAAACAGAGGTGAACCGAAACCATCTCCCCCACAAAACCCTTGATGTTTTTTTCGCCACCCGCAAACTCGCCCCAGACGGCATGGCAAGGGCATTAAAAACGACTCGCTGGCAAGGTATACGGCCACCGAAAATAGCACCAAACCTCTTCCGTAAGAATCGTCGACAAGTTTCGGGAAGGGCGGTCGGACACATAGCCGCCAGTGGCCACTTTTGTCCGGGACTGTCTCATGCTTTATTCGCGGGTCCGCCTGCTCATAGCGACCTTTCTTGCTTTTGCAGGACTCCATTGCGCTGTCTCTGCAGAGGATGCCCGAAGGACAGCGATTGTACGAGCTATCGAGTCATGCCGAGACAGCGTTGTTAATATCCACGGTGAAAAATACGTCTCCGATTCCTCAGATGAATCCGAAGATCGCCGAGTCAACGGAATGGGTACTGGTGTTGTCATTGACGCCCGAGGCTACGCCGTTACCAATTTTCACGTCGTCGACGGGGTTCGTGAAATTGAGGTGACCCTTGCATCTGGTCGCACAGTAGCAGCACGTCTCATATCGCACGACCGAAGAACTGACCTTGCTGTCATAAAGATTAATACCGTCGAGCCCCTACCGGTTATTCAATTAGGAACATCTGACGATCTCCTCATCGGTGAGACAGTCCTTGCCCTTGGCAACGCGTTTGGCTACGAACACACCGTTACCCGTGGAATCATTTCTGCTCTTCACAGAAATGTAGATGTCAGCCCGACACAGCGTTACGAGGATCTCATCCAGACAGACGCGAGCATCAACCCTGGGAATTCGGGCGGGCCACTCCTGAATATCAACGGAGAAATGATCGGCATTAATGTTGCGGTCCGTGCTGGTGCCCAAGGAATTGGCTTTGCCATACCCGTCGATAGTGTGCTCCGTATTGTTACCGGACTTCTATCAGTTGAGCGTATTGATCACACGTGGCACGGCCTTGTGTGTAGGACATGTGGTACTGGGGCAGTTATTGAATCTGTGCATAGCCAAAGCCCTGCAGAAAGCATTGGCATGCGAGCCGGTGATATTGTCCTCCGAGTCGGTGAAAAAAGTGTGACCAGCCAGCTCGACATCGAGAGAGCACTCCTTGGCAGAAAGGCCGGAGAGATCGTTGCCGTCACTATCACACGAGAAGGTGGTGAAGAAAATCTCTCGCTTGCCCTCGCAAAAGCGAAGAAACAGAAGGCAACCGCCTCTGAGCGATCCTGGGAACAGCTCGGCCTCCGGCTCGCGCCTGCTGTTCCAGCAACTGTACAACAACTGCAACCGCGGTACCGGGGTGGCCTTCTTGTTCAAGAAGTTCGTTTCGGAAGCCCCGCGAGCGAGAAGGGAATCAGGCCGGGAGACATTCTTGTGGGGCTGCACATTTGGGAAACTGTCAAGCCTGATAATGTGAGTTACATCCTTGATCAGATCAAATCTGACGAGCTAGAGACAGTAAAGTTCTATATCCTTCGGGGCCGTGATACGCTCTTTGGCCATCTCACCTCTGATACGATCCTGAGATAAACTCTCGGGATTGCCTCAAATTTCCCGGTGTTACGCAGAAGGATTCGGTGTGGAGACTCAATTCCTCAAGTGGCTTTTGCCACAATTTAATAAGGACCACAGACTCGAGGTTCCACCGGGCGATGATGCCGCTGTCCTCCGTCTCCCAGGAGGCAAACGTACCGTCGTCACTACGGACATGCTCACTGAATCGGTTGACTTTCGGTTCTCGAAGTCCAGTGCCGACAACGATTTCCCTCCACCTGCCTCACCATACCAGGTTGGCAGAAAGGCCGTCGCTGTAAGTCTCAGTGATCTCGCCGCGATGGCAGCCACCCCTGAAGCGATCGTTGTTTCAGTGGCACTGCCACACCTCGGCGGAAGGAGTCTCGCTGAAGAACTGTTCAGTGGCATTCAGGAAGAAGTCAATGCGTTTGACGTGGCCCTTGCAGGAGGCGACACCAACGCATGGGACGGTCCTCTCGTTATCAGCGTCACAGCTTTCGGAAGCATTCAGCCGGGACAATGCTGGCGGAGAGATGCAGCTCAACCTGGCGACCTCTTGGTTGTAACTGGTCAACTCGGCGGCAGCCTCCTTGGCCGCCACCTTAATGTCACCCCTCGCTGCCGGGAAGCGATTGCAATTGCATCGCGGTACCCTATCCACGCCGCACTCGACATCAGTGATGGTCTCGCTATCGACTGCGGCCGGATGCTCACAGCGAGCCATGTCGGCGGCACCATTGAACTTGATTCGGTGCCAATACACCCTGATGCAATCACCCTTTCAGAAGCTGGTCATACGCACCAGATGACTCCGCTGGAGCACGCCATGCAAGATGGTGAAGACTTTGAACTTCTTCTTGCGATGCCTCCGGAGGCGGCCAAGTCACTTGTGCAGGACGACCCAGGTTCCCTTGTTCCAGAGACCACTATGCAGCCTCGTGTTATTGGTAGAGTGACCGAGAACCTTGATTTCTGTGGCACGGCACCAGACGGACAAACAAAGCGTCTTGAACCGAAAGGGTTTGAGCATGTCTTCCAATAATTCTGTCGATTCCAGCAAGACAGAAACGTGTGAAATACTAAACCTTGATGACCTCCACCATGTGGCTTCACTCATGGCAGAACATCTACCCCATACAGCTCTAGTGACCCTTCAAGGTGAATTAGGGGCCGGTAAAACAACCTTTGTAAAGGCAATCGCCGCGGCTGTAGCAATCGATCCATCAAATGTAACAAGCCCCACCTTCAATCTTATCACGATCCATGAATCACCCGAAAACACCCTTCGTCTTGTCCATGCAGACATGTATCGAATGGCTGATCCTGATGAGCTCATCGAGACCGGCTGGGACACTGCCCTCGATCCGCCCCCGGGCTACCGTTGCTGGGCATTCGTTGAGTGGCCACAAAAAATAGCTTCGGCTCTACCTGCCCACCGCCTGAGTATTACACTCGAA
>CAXEMW010000271.1:0-4160 GCA_963997395.1 uncultured Planctomycetaceae bacterium | reverse complement strand
CCCATAGAATGTCCTGCCATGCCGATGTTACTTAAATCCAATCTGCCATAAAAAGGGCTTTTCCTATCGCTGGCCCACTCGCTCATGGCATTGAGAACATCCGTCACGTCATCCACCCGTAGATTCATATTCTTTCGTGTCGCAGCACCGCGAAGTTGCCGGACGGTTTGATTAGGGGACACGCCGTTCAGGAGCGATTCGTCACTGCCTGGATACTGAAGGAAAATTGTCGCATATCCCCTTCCAGTCCAGCGCGTTCGAAGGTACTTGTAGCCGTTCCGTGAACCACCGAGGCCGTGGCTGAAGAGAATCACTGGTAAGGGGCCCCTTGTTTCCGGCAAAGAGACTCGTAGCGGAATGGATCGATCAGCATGCGATGATTTCAGGTCGAAAGCGTGAGTCTCTTCTACCTCAGAAATAGTACGTGTAGGCTCGTATCCGGGGCACGGCGTACAGCAGAAGCTGCAAAAAATAATCAATAAATACGCGTTGTATATGCAACGTTCGTTCAATTGATGAAAAACAGACATTCCCTGAGCTAAAAAATCATTGACTGTGACTCCGTGATTCGGGTCCTGTAAACGGGACCATGACGGGCAAGGGTTGTACCATTGGGTGAAAAAAGTTTTCACTACAGTGTCAGCGTCCCCCAATACATTATGCATGTTGGCTTACTTGTGTTTACTCGAGAGTCGCAAGCCGCCAAGGCGTTTTTCTGCCTGTATACAATAAAAGACCGGTGTCTTTACAAGGATACTGATCTTGAGAGTATGAACAACCAAAGGAAGTTGAAGATCTGACTAGGGGTGAGAATCTATACGTGAGAGGACGTTGACTACCCATGAGACTGTTGTCATGGAATATCCATAAAGGCATCGGTGGGCGGGATCGACGATACGCACTGCAGCGAATCATTGATTGCATCGATCATGAGCAACCCGACCTTGTGTGTCTACAGGAAGTTGATCGGTTGGTTGGTCGGAGCCAGTTCGATGATCAGCCTAGGCTCCTTGGGCAATCACTTAACCTTCAGTCGACATTTCAGGCAAATGTATCGGTTGCCAATGGAACATATGGAAACCTTATTCTATCAAGGTGGGCAGTCGGCAGCACACATCGCATTTCTCTTAAACGAGGCATAAGAAAAGCACGCGGCGCACAACTTGTCCATGTGGAGACGCCAGAGGGCCCCATTCATCTTGTGAACACACACCTTGGCCTAGACGAAAGAGAACGGCACTGGCAAGTGGCGTTTCTTCTTGAACACCAACTCTTCCAGTCACACGCCACGATTCCGACAGTGATCGCAGGTGATTTCAATGACTGGAGAAACACACTCGCCGAAAAGTCTCTCGCTCGCTACGGGTTTCACCAGATCACCTCTCCTCCGTCAGAATATCGAAGCTTTCCTTCGTGGCTCCCCATCGGAGGCCTTGATAAAGTTTTTGTTCGAGGTGGATTGAAAACTGAACGAATCAGAGTTGTACGGACAAGCCTGGCCCGGGTTGCGAGCGATCATCTACCAATTGTGGCCGACTTCTCACTTTAAAAGTTTTTAGTGTTTTGATCTGTTGACGCCATATCGAGAAGCACTTGTTCTGCTGCTCGTACAGTCTGCTGAATCTCTTCTTCGGTATGGCACGCTGAGAAGAAGAGTGCCTCGAACTGACTGCATGGCAGATATATGCCATGCTCAATCATGCCCCAGAAAAACTTTGCATACTGTTCGGTGTTGCTTTTGCAGGCGGTCTTCCACCCCGTAACCTGTCGGGGGCCGTCGGAAAAGCTTCCCGCCTGGAAGAATATTGTCATCATGCTCCCCACACGTGCCACCTGGCACGGAATGGCGGCCTCTGCTGCAGCATTCAGAAAACCAGTTTCGAGAATTTCCCCATGGCGATCAAGTGCGTCGTATGGGGAATTATCTTTCAATTCCGAGAGTGTCGCGGCTCCGGCTGCAACGGCTAAGGGATTACCCGACAGAGTACCTGCTTGGAAGACCTTACCAACCGGTATCACTTGATTCATAATATCAGCCCGCCCACCGTAGGCACCAAGGGGAAGACCTCCACCAACAATCTTTCCAAGCGTGGTGATATCAGGAGTCACCCCAAACAGTTCTTGGGCTCCCCCAAAAGCGAGACGGAAACCTGTCATGACTTCATCAAATACTAACACCGTTCCATGTTTTTCAGTAAGTGCCCGAGCGGTTTGGAGAAATTCCCGTGAGGGCTTAACGAGTCCCATATTGCCGACCACCGGTTCCATGAGCAGGGCTGCAATCGTATCGCCTCGCTTCTCAAATATTTCAACCAGAGCTGCGGTGTCATTGTATTCAAGAACAAGTGTGTCTTTTGCTGTCCCTGCTGTGACACCGGGGGAATCCGGAATCCCGAGTGTTGCCGCTGCTGATCCCGCAGCTACCAGCAGACTATCAGCATGCCCATGGTAATTGCCGGCGAATTTTATAATACCCTCGCGACCAGTCGCACCGCGAGCAAGTCGAACGGCACTCATAGCTGCCTCGGTCCCAGAACTCACCATTCGGACTTTTTCGATACTAGGAACCGCCTCAATTATCTGCTCGGCAAGGCCGCTCTCCGCCTCCGTTGGAGCACCGTAGCTCGTGCCACAAGAGAGGGCCTTTTCAATGGCCGCAACGACCCGCGGATGGCGGTGGCCAAGAATCATCGGCCCCCACGAGCCGATGTAATCAAGGTACTTGTGACCATCGATATCCGTAAGATAAGCCCCTTGGCCTGCCTGAAAAAATATCGGTTCGCCACCGACAGCTCCGAATGCTCGCGCAGGAGAATTTACTCCACCTGGAATAAGTTGCTGAGCGCGTGTAAAGGCGTTATGGCTGAGCCCACGAGTGTCGGTCATTCTTGCTGTCCTTGGGAAATCTTATTGTCTGTTTTGGCAGTTTCTATTGTCTTTAGGAGACTCTTTGCAGCAGCAACAATCTCGGTGGTATGAGGACGGTCACCATATGTTTCAATGAGGCTCTGTAAGAGAAGCCTGCTTTGACCGATTTCTCGCTGTGCAGTTTCCGGGTCTAATGATTCAACTGCTTCGGCATATTGTTGCGAGGCTTCATCCAGAACACTCTCCGCCCGCTCTAAATCCTCAACCCTCTCTTTTCGCGCAGTCTGCTCGAGTCGCGCAATCTGCCGTTCAATAAGGCTAAACCACGTTTGCTTGTCTTCGGCAGAAACATCTTCAGCTGGAAGGTAGGGATGCTTCGCATAGACCGTTCGTACGGCCTGCATTGCCGACAGAGCGGCCGATGGACTTTCTGGTTCACGGGCTAGAGCAGCCCTGTAATCACGCTCTATTGCCGGGACGTCGCGCGACCCGAGTACCCTTCGACGCATTTTGGCCTCAAGGATATTAACACGGAGTTGCTGTTGCAGCGACCCGACAACAGCAGCTCGTTCATCAGCGGGATAACGAGTCAGAAATTGATCAAGCTCCGGACGAATACGTCTCAGATCAGGCTGCGACTTTTGAGTTTCTAAGGTGATTGTTTGAAATAACTCATCAGCAGTCCGCGGACGAATGATCCAATATGCGATTCCAATAACAAGGAATACGGTGACAGCTGTCACCAGCGTATCGATACGAATCCGCCGCCACTGGTGCTGGACATTTTTCTGATGAGCGGCTCGGTCGAACTCCTCAACCGTCACAAACCTCCTGGCCGGTTTGGTGTCGACGACGGTGGAGTTAGGGTCCTCATCAGCGTTGGGCGCTGTGCGATTATTTGCACTACTTACAGCCTGTTTTGTCGGCCGCTGTTCAAGCGGGAGATGACTACCTGGTGCCGATGGTCCGTCTGCAGGCTGTTCAATATTTTGCTCAGAAGAAGTGGCTTGAGGTGGTTTAGTCGCAAGCTGAGGAAGTTCAGTTGTTGCATCAAGGCCATTTTCCATAGCGTTCGATGAGACGTGGCGAGTCCCTTCTTTTGTCTCTGCTAACAAATCAATTGAAGAACCACTTGCTTGTGGTATTTTTTTTTCGGGTGCGGCTTTCGTGAGTGAGGATGACCGATCATGGTTTGTTGGCGCGGCAGAATCTGCCTCACTTTGAATGATGAGGGAGGGAGGGCCAACCCCCAAGTTGTCTTGTATTGGTTCTTGCAATTGCGAGAGTATGTC
>CAXEMW010000270.1:0-4234 GCA_963997395.1 uncultured Planctomycetaceae bacterium | reverse complement strand
CACCACCAGCCGTTTGACCACCGCCGCCCATGCCGCCGCCCATACCGCCGCCCATGCCGCCACCAATACCGCCGCCACCAAATTGCGCTAAAACAGGAACTCCAACGAACGCTTTTGGCAAACGCAATGTCAGTGGCTGATCAGATTTATTATCAATGATGATCTGCGCTGAGCGAGAGTCATTTGGAATATATTTAACATCAACCAGACCTGCTTCTTCTGCGTCGAGTACGTCCTGGCTCGCAACAGCTGAAGACTGAGTCGAAGAAATGCCATCAGCTAGGGACTGCGGCAACAGGCACGCGATGAAGAAAAACAAACTGAATCCAGCGATGTATGATCTCATTTGAAATCTTCCCAGTCGTAAATGTGCGAAGGCCCAGAATGCAGTTGAAGAATCTCTCCTCATGCGCCATGCAAAACTGGCGTTCAGCCCGGGCAACTATATCTTCTAGTATTGCTTCGGCTGTTAGCAAAGGGAAACCTGACCAAGTCGACCAGATGTATTGCTCAGGCGGAATAGAGCGTTGAATCGTGTTATGACTACTTTAACGCTTGGAAAACTGTGTTCCGCGGCGAGCACCACGAAGACCGTATTTCTTTCGTTCTTTCATTCGACCATCACGAGTCAGGAGTCCACCTTGACGAAGCGGTTCAGCCAATTCAGCGTCAAAGTCCTTGAGAGCCCGAGCGATCCCGAGACGACATGCACCAGCCTGTCCCGAGGCACCGCCACCGTGGACGGTTATATCAACATCAACCGTCTTCTCTTGACCGACGTGCCCAAGAGCACCGGAAACCAGTTCCCGATCTTTCAAGGAGGGAAAGTAAACATCCAGAGGACGTTTATTCACTGTGATGGCTCCAGCACCCGATCGTAATCGAACTCGCGCAATCGCAGACTTGCGTCGACCAGTCGCAATCACATTGCCTGCTAAATCCACACGTTTCTTCGGCAGTGATGACGCAGGCGCCGTTGGAGCAGCAACTGCTGGTGATGGTGTTACTTCTGTCGAAGAATCGGTAGACATACTGTCGAACTCCAAATTGATATAAACAGGTGGTTCTTAAAAAATAGGTTACTGGCCAACAGTACAACGCGCACCGAGTTCTTTTGGCTCGGGGCTCTGTGCCGCATGAGGATGATCCGGACCGGCATACACTTTCAGTTTGCTCAGCATACTGCGACCTAGCTTATTTTTTGGCAGCATACGTCGGACTGCTTCCTCTAGGATAAGCGATGGACGACGATCACGTCGCTTCTCAGCTGTCTCTACTTTCAGCCCGGTGTAACCGGTATACCAACGATATTCTTTTTGCTGCCATTTATCACCGCCGAATTCAACTTTTTCAGCGTTCACCACAACAATATAATCGCCAGTATCGACATGCGGCGTGTACGTCGGTCGGTGCTTGCCCATCAGGATCGTCGCAATGTCACTCGCAAGACGTCCAACTCGTTTTTCATTGGCATCTACCAACCACCATCGTTGTTCGACTTCACCTGGCTTGGCCATGAATGTTTTGTTCATCGTATTTTTCGCTTTTCTTTGGTTCGGCAAAACGGTTTCTCACACCGCAGCCACACAAAACTGCCAGAGTAAGTGACTTCCTACTTTGGAGCACTCTTTTGGGTTCATGCAGACCTTTGGTTGCCAGAGCCCCGAAGAATACCAGCGTACCAACAACTTCTCAAGTCTCCCTCCTACTCACCGCAGGATGGCACCGATTTGCCTACTGACCCCAGAAAGTGCAGAATCTTGGCAACGAGCCGTTCGAGGCGTTGAATCGCCCCAAAGATACCAAAACCATAATCGCTGCTTGCGGCGTTATTCGTCATCAAGCAATCCTCCTATTCCCCTTTAATCTCGAGCCACGCAATGAAAGTAGCGGTTATTAAGGAACTTTTCCCCGGCGAGCACAGAGTGGCTCTCGTTCCTGCAGTTGTCAGCACTCTCGTTAAAGCCAATCACGACATACTTATCGAAAGTAACGCAGGGATTGCGGCTGGTTTTAGTGACGCCGATTATGAGCAGGCAGGAGGAACGATCGTTCATCGAGACGAGGCTTTCGAGGCTGACTGCGTACTCACTGTTCGTACCTGTGGAGCCGCTGGCGAAACATGGGAATCAGACCGAAAAAGAATGTCATCCAAGTCCGTGATTATTGGGATGGCTGACCCGCTCGGTAGCTGTCAAGCGTGTCTTGAAGGCGCCAAGACTGGGGCAACTATCTACGCATTGGAACTAGTTCCTCGTATTACTCGCGCTCAAAGCATGGATGTCTTATCAAGCCAGGCAAATATCGCAGGGTACGAAGCTGTGCTTCTCGGAGCTACGGCACTTAAGAAAATCCTGCCAATGATGACAACCGCGGCTGGAACGATTCGTCCTGCCAAGGCACTCATTCTTGGAGCAGGCGTTGCTGGGCTTCAGGCGATCGCAACTGCCAAACGGCTTGGCGCACAGGTCCTTGCTTATGACGTTCGTCCTGCAGTGAAAGAACAGGTAGAGAGTCTCGGGGCAAAATTTGTCGAGCTCGACCTAGAAACGGAATCGAGTGAAACCAAGGGCGGATATGCCAAAGCCATGACAGATGAGTTCTACAAAAAGCAGCAAGAACTACTTGGTAAAGTCATAGCGGAATGTGATCTTGTCATCACGACAGCCCTTATACCGGGGAAGGCGGCACCTATTCTCATTACCAAGGCAATGGTTGAGGGCATGCAGCCCGGAAGTGTAATTGTGGACCTCGCAGCAGAGCGAGGTGGTAATTGCGAGGTGACCACTCCTGGCGAAACAACATGCTTCAACGGCATTACAATTCTTGGCCCAACCAACCTTCCAGCTGAGGTGGCCACGCACACCAGTCAACTCTACTCAAAAAACATTGTTACCTTTTTGAACCATCTTGTTAGCTGTGGTTTCCCTCAGGAAACATCAGATGACGAAATCTGCAGAGAAACACTAGTCGCTCAGAACGGAGAAGTTGTTCACGCCCGAGTGAGAGACTTGGCTGGAATGCCACAATTGCCCTGTGAAACGCCTCCACAAGAGGGCACCGGAAACGCTTCATCTTCCTAATTAACAATTGAAACCCTCTTCTTGTACAGTCACGAGATCACATAATGAATATTGTTCTACTTGCCAACGTACTACCGCTTCTGGCAACTACACCAACTCCTGGTGAAGATCCGGCCTCTCGATTCATTCGGCTCCTTACAGTTTTTTTGCTAGCGATGTGGGTTGGCTTCGAAGTCATTACAAAAGTTCCACAACGTCTTCACACTCCTTTAACGAGTGGGTCGAATGCAATTTCTGGTGTCACGGTTGTTGGTGCCTTGGTTGTCGCCGGCAGCCTCACAACAGGATTTGGAACCTTATTCGGGCTTCTGGCAGTCTTGCTGGCAATGATCAATGTAGCCGGAGGCTTTGTCGTAACGCACAGAATGCTTGAAATGTTTAACCCGAAAAAGAAGTAGCCCAACTGGTTATAGCTTCCACTCTTTCTGTTATCTAAAAAGGATTTCTTATGTCGAGCCAGGCATGGATCAATCTCGCCTACCTCACCTCCTCAATGCTGTTCATTGTTGCTTTCAAGCAAATGAGCGGGCCGCGGACTGCTGTTCGTGGCAATCTTCTCGGTGCCGTAGGCATGGCTATCGCGATAGTGGCTGCCTGCTTCGAACAACCTGTCACCACGAGTATTGCTGCTCATGGCTTCTGGCCGCTTCTCTTATTGGTTCTCTTTGCTGGTGTTGGCGGTGGTATTGGCGCAACAATGGCGCGTCGCTGGCCAATGACGGGAATGCCACAGATGGTTGCTCTCCTCAACGGATTCGGAGGCGCTGCCTCAATGCTCGTTGCTGCGGCCGAACTAACCAGCACTCGAGCCGTTGCCAGATTTGAAGAAGGAACTCGACAGGCAGGTGCAGTCTCTTCGCTTGAGCCCTGGACGCAATTTGCAATTGCAATTGGTCTAGCGTGCTTTATTGGCTCGGTTACTTTGACCGGAAGTCTTGTCGCATTTGGGAAACTTCACGAGCTGCCACAATTCAAGAAGCCATGGGATAATCCCAATAGAAAATGGATTAGTCTTGCACTCGCAGTCGCTGCGCTTTTTCTCATGTGGGGAGTGTTCAGTACGTCCCAGCTACTGTTCTTTCTTCTTCTTGTACTTGTTGCAGCCGCTCTTGGAGTCACTCTCACACTCCCAATCGGTGGGGCTGACATGC
>CAXEMW010000269.1:0-4239 GCA_963997395.1 uncultured Planctomycetaceae bacterium | reverse complement strand
AGATCACAGTTTGGAGAACGATGGGGTCGGCATTGGCTAGATGTCGTGCGATATGCAGAGTCGACAGGACGAACTGTAAATATGACGTTTCCGCATGCGTGGCGATATCGCGATTACGTTATTGATTCATTTAACGCAGACAAGCCATTTGATCATTTTGTACAGGAGCAGATTGCAGGCGATCTCCTACCGGTTCAGACAGACGAAGAGTGGTCCGAGCATTTGATCGCTACGACATTTCTAGCCATTGGTGCAAAAAATATAAATGAACAGAATCGTATTCAGTTTCGTGCTGATCTCATAGATGAACAGATTGATACAACTACACGTGTTTTTCTTGGTGCTTCAGTTTCCTGCGCGCGATGTCATGACCACAAGTTTGATGCGATTCCACAGAGTGACTATTACGCACTAGCTGGTGTGTTTGGAAATACAGAAACCTATTTCGGAAACGCCCAGTCTTCCTACGGAACGTTTTCAGGGGCACAGACCAAGCAGGTGAGCAACCTTATACGGCTTCCGGTACAAGACCCAAACCCTTTTGATAAGAAACTGTCAGAGGAGGATATTGAGGGACTACGTGGAGAGATTGAAGACAAGGTCGCCAGTTTGGTGAATTTACGACGAACGTCGGCCCAAGGAGGTGCCGCAACAGCACAGCAACAGCGCAATCGAACGCTGAATGAATTGGAACAGTTATCAGGTCGCCTTGGGAATGTTGATGAGAACGGGAACCCACGCAGTTTTACAATGGGTGTGCAGGAACGTGGCGTCCCGAAAGATATGCCTATCCTTGTTCGTGGTGAAATTGATCAGCCTGCTCAGATTGTGCCCCGGGGGTTTCCGCAGGTTCTTTGTGAAGAGCCTGTTTCTATTTCCGCAGACAGAAGTGGGCGACTTGAATTTGCCCGTTGGGTAGGAAGTGACCAGAACACGCTCTTCGCGCGAGTGATGGTCAATCGAATCTGGAAAATATTAGTAGGCAACGGCATCGTGGCATCGATGGAAAACTTTGGTGTAACAGGACAGCCCCCAACCCATCCAGAACTGTTGGATCACCTTGCGATCGCCTTTATGGACTCCGGATGGTCAGTAAAAGCTGTCATTCGTGAAATCGTAAATTCGCGGACGTACCGAATAGATACAACATACGACGCCAGTTACCACGCAAAAGATCCAGGCAATACACTTTTGTGGCGGGCGAATCAGCGGAGGCTCGACGCTGAGGTTCTGCGTGATTCAATGCTGGCAATGAGTGGCGAAATTGACCTGAACCGACCGAGAGGGTCCGAAGTTGCCAAGGCAGGCTATACTCGGGTCCGTGGTGGGATGATTGGCGATCCTCGTCAGATGGGACGAGAGATGTTTGCTGCAATGAGACCGAAGCCAGAGACCGGGGCTGGTCAGTTTGGTGGCCGACCTGGGTTCCGTCAGCAACAGAATGAACGAGGAAGAATGCCTGGAGGTGCGTCTGGTGTTATGGGCTATCGTAGACGTAGGTCGAGAGGATTTGATCCTCGAACGGCGCAGGCTGTCATGCATAAGATGACGCATCAACTCGATATGGAAGATGCCACGTTCCGCAGTGTGTATCTCCCGATTGTTCGAGATGAAGAACCGCGTGCACTTGCTGTCTTTGATTTGGCTGATTCAAGTGCAATCATTGGTCAACGCGAGACCTCTCATACTGCGGATCAAGCTTTGTATATGCTGAATAATCCGTTTGTTATTCAACAGAGCCGTGCCATGGCAAAGCGAATAAACGGTGCGTGCATGAACGAGGATGACAAGGTTACGATGGCATTTAACCTTGCCTACTCCAGGAGTCCAACAAAGACCGAGCGGATGGAAACAGGGCAGTTTTTGGCGGGTTTTGCCAATGAAACAGAAGCGAATGCGGGCCTTGCGGCAGTCTGTCAGAGCCTTTTTGCATCTGCTGAATTCAGGTTCGTTGACTAAGCCCAATGTAAATGGCTCATGAGTCAAACAACTATAGAAAAACAGAACGTGGAGTGGACACTATGTTTTCACGACGACAGACATTAAAAACGGTATCTGCTGGGTTTGGGTATCTTGCGTTCGCCGACCTTTTGCACAAGTCTGTTGGGGCACCGCTATCTGAAGCCTCGCCACTCGCACCCAAAGTTCCGCACTTCCCCGCAAAGGCCAAGAGAATCATTTTTCTTTGCATGCAGGGCGGTCCGTCTCATGTGGATTCATTTGATTACAAGCCACAACTACAAATGGACCACGGGAAGTCCGGACGATACGGGGGCTCGTTAATGCAGTCCCCATGGGAGTTTCGCCAACGTGGTGAGAGCGGCCTGTGGATTTCAGATTTGTTTCCGGAAGTGGCTTCAATGGCAGACGATCTAACGCTCATCCGTTCGATGCAATGCGACCAGCCGGTCCACCCGGGTGCGATGACACAGATGCATACCGGGACAGCGCAGTTTATTCGGCCATCGCTTGGGGCTTGGACGCTTTATGGGCTTGGTACGGAAAATGAAAGCCTGCCTGGTTTTGTCTCACTAAGTCCGCCATCCGGGAGTGCACGGAATTATGGGAGTGCATTCCTGCCAGCAATTTATGGTGGTGCAAAGGTCGGTCGAGGTAGTCGGTCATCCCGAGTTGCGAGGCTTGGAAGTGCGGAAAGTGTGCCCGACATCAAGCCTGCTGTAGATGAAAACATGCAGCGAGCACAGTTGGATTACATCCAAAAGCTGAATCGAGGAGTTCTCCAAAGAGAGAACCATCATCCCGATGTTGAAGGAATTATTGAATCCTATGAACTTGCCTTTCGGATGCAAGATGTCATGCCCGAAATAATGGATGTTTCACAAGAAACACCTGCCACACTTGAGCTTTATGGCGTTAATAGTGCGCCAACACAGACGTTTGGGCAACAGTGTCTACTGGCGCGACGGTTTGCTGAGGCCGGTGTTCGGTTTATTGAGGTGACACATGGGAATTGGGATCAGCACACGAATTTGACGGCTGATCATAAGGCGCGAGCTGAAGGCTGTGACAAGCCAATAGCTGGACTGCTGCAAGATCTAAAACAGCGTGACATGCTCAAGGACACGCTCGTTGTCTGGGGTGGCGAATTTGGAAGAACACCGGCAGCGCAGGGTGCAGACGGACGTAATCATAACAATAAGGGTTACACCACCTGGATGGCAGGTGGTGGCGTCAAAGGTGGGTTTAGCTATGGCTCAACGGATGAGCATGGATATGAAGCCATTGAAAACAAGTGCCACATACATGATTGGCATGCAACGATTCTCCATCTCCTTGGATTAGATCACGAACGGTTGACATATCGGTATGCCGGAAGAGATTTCAGATTAACGGATGTACACGGTGTGGTTGCCCGGGACATTATTGCCTAGAAGGGTTTTCACACCGTCATTTTATATTGAGGTCAAAAGTCTGCAGTCCAGCGTCATGCTGGTAGAAGCCATCCCTACTGCGAGCATTGCTATCATCAGCTACTGGGGAGGCTAGATCAAAGACGGCACCAAGACGGTACGAGGTTTTATCGATTTGTTTATAGAGATAGGGTTTTTTGGTTATCGCATCAGCTGTTCTTTCAATATAGGAGTCCGGTGAATTCTTTAGTTCGCTAAGGCTATCCGGCAGGCGTTTTTCCTTTTTGTGGAACCGACTAATCGCCCCCTGCAGACTACGGAGGTCAGAGACTCGCTGCCGGTCTAAGCGTACCAGCCGTTGATTGAATGGATTGCCGGCAATCCACAGAACCAGCATAAGACTCAGTGAAGCCGTGAGAAACCCGGCCCATGCGAGTCTTGGCCGCCACTGAGACTCATGAATAGAAGATTGTTTCCCCTCGGAATCTCCCATTTTTTCTTCGAACGCCAGACCACTTGTGTACCAGAGAAAAATTCCCCCAGCGAGTAGCAGAACAACAACACTTTTCAGGATAAACGTAATTGTTAGATCACCATTGAGAAATCCCATTAAGACGACCACCATATCGCAGACCATAATCAAACTCGTGATAAGGAGTGTGATGTAAGCGAGTGTTCGTACGACCGGTGCAATACGGTTGGCTGGATTAAGGGCAATGTCCCGCATGATGGCGCGACGGACAAGAAGGAGCACCGGCAAGCTGGCGATCAGAACAGCTGCATTGAAGCGGGCGAAGCCTCCAAGATCAAAAAAAATGCGATTTGCTGGATCTTTTATAAAGATATCAATGGCAAGAAAGAGAATGGC
>CAXEMW010000268.1:0-4270 GCA_963997395.1 uncultured Planctomycetaceae bacterium | reverse complement strand
AGCAGGAGAAGGATGTAAGTCAGCCGTTGGATTCCGATAGTAGTTCAACGAATCGCAGAACACGAGTGATTCCCGTTACTTTTCAAGTGAAAGAAGAGACGGATGAAACTGATTCATCTACCAAGGGCACTGGTCAGGAGCTCGAGAAAACACCTGTTACCGGATCTGCAATACCGGATTCGGTTGAAGGGCAGCCTGCTGTCAACCCAGTGGCCGCTAAAGAAAACAAAGAGCCGGCAGAGTCCTCTGAATCAGAAATGACATTTCAGCCGCTTGAAGAAGTTGCCGAACAAATACGTCAGGAAATTTCTCGGCAACGTGCTACCGAAACAATCGATGCGATTTTTTCAGCACTGGCTGCCGATGTAAATGCTTACGCTGAAGATCGTGCGCTATGGATTGCCCGCGGAAAAGATGGTGACAAAGAGCCGACACCCCCTGATGCTACGAAGATAGCTGAAAAGCAATCGCTTGTTGCAGTAGAATCTGATTGGTTGACTGTGAACGAAGCTGCTGACGGTGGCGGTATAGGAAGCAGTTTTGAATTTGTGCCTGATCCGTCGAGCCGCTTTGGCATTCGCCAGCAGCGATGGCTTGAGGTGATGTTCGGCGATGGGACGATATCTCTTCGCCCGATAACGTCACGAGATGCTGAAGGAAATCGCTATTTCTCCTGGAAACAAGATGATCAAGAAGAACGGGTTCCGACCTTTGAGGAGGCTCGTGATAATGTTGAAAAGGCATGGCGAATAGTCGAGGCCCGTCCCCTTGCTTTGGAGCAAGCTGCTGCTTTAGTTGCGAAGATGAATGAAAACGGTTTTGTGGAATCGCTTTCGAAGCCTGAACTCGAGAGAGTTCAGGAAGTTGGTCCATTCACCTGGCTTACGCAAGGTGCGGCGGGAGTGAATGCAGCACCAGTGTTATCATCGCCTCAGGGGCTTGCTATGCCAGGAAACGAGATGATGCAAAAGGTGTTTGCAACTGCTGAAGGGAAAAGCGTTGCTGTATTTAATGAACCAAAGACAATCTGTTATGTCATAGGGGTTCTTGCGTTTCAGCCTCCAGAGAACGAGTTGCAGGACAGGTTCGAAGGCATTCTTGGAGATCAGAGACGTTTGTCCATGGTCGCTCAGACCGCATTTGCTGAGGTCTTTATGGATTGGATCGCTGGCTTGGAGAAAGATTTAGAACTGACGTGGAATCGTGACCCAAGGCTGCCTCGGTGAATAATAGAGGAAGCTCACCACAAGACGTCTTTGGTTTAAAGACGCCTCTATACATTCTCGGTATCAAAGGGCTTTAATGCGACTGCTGCAAGCGGAGGAACGGTGATAGAGACTGAGTGCTCTCGCCCATGGTGGGCAATCCGTTCGCATGGAAGTCGGTCGTGATTGATGATATTGCTACCTCCAAGGTGAGCAGCATCACTATTGAAAATTTCTACATAGTGATCAGCCCTAGGAACACCTATTCGATAGTTCTCACGAGGAACCGGTGTGAAATTGCATACAATAAGTAATACATCTTTTGGAGAAACACCTTTTCTCAAAAACGTAATAATACTTTCTTGCCAATTCTGGCAGTCAATCCATTCAAACCCTTGTCCATCAAAATCTATTTGGTGAAGAGACGTCTCTTCTCGTAGTAATCTGTTGAGTTCTGTGACAGTTTGCGAGAGTCCTCGGTGGCTGTCCTCTTGGAGCAAGTGCCACTGGAGGCTTTCATCAAAATCCCATTCTTGCGGCTGACCAAACTCATTACCCATAAACAAGAGCTTCTTGCCTGGATGGAACCACATTAATGAATACAGCAGTCGTAGGTTGGCGAATTGTTGCCACCTGTCACCAGGCATTTGGCTAAGTAAAGATTTTTTTCCGTGGACCACTTCGTCATGAGAAAGTGGAAGGACAAAGTTTTCATGAAATGCATAGATTAAGCTGAATGTCAGTTCGTCATGGTGAAACTTTCTGTGAACCGGATCCTGCTTCATGAATCGCAGAGTGTCGTTCATCCAGCCCATATTCCATTTAAGGCTAAATCCAAGTCCACCAGTATGAGTTGGTCGTGAAACGCCCGGCCAGGCCGTGGATTCCTCGGCGATGGTCAGCGTACCAGGGAAGTGATGATGAACCTGGACATTTAATTCCTTAAGGAATTCAATTGCTTCGAGGTTTTCACGGCCACCAAAGCAGTTCGGTAACCACTCTCCTTCACGACGACTGTAATCGAGATAAAGCATTGAAGCGACTGCATCAACACGCAGTCCGTCAACATGGTAATGGTCCAGCCAGAATAGAGCTGAGGAGATAAGGTAGTTCGCTACTTCGTTACGACCATAGTTGAAGATGAGGGTTCCCCAGTCTGGGTGCTCACCCCTGCGCGGGTCTTCATGTTCGTAGAGAGCAGTCCCATCCAAACGGCGAAGTCCATGATCATCTTTTGGAAAGTGCGCAGGCACCCAATCGATAATGACTCCAATGCCGGCTTGATGACAACCGTCAATTAGGGACATAAAATCTTGAGGTGTTCCAAAGCGACTTGTTGCAGCAAATAAGCCAATCGTTTGGTAGCCCCAACTTGCAGAGAGGGGATGTTCTGTTGGTGGTAGAAATTCCAAATGGGTAAATCCCATTTCGAGGCAGTAAGGAATAAGTTCTTGCTCAAGTTCACGGTATGTCAGCCAACGATGCGGGTCATCCCCCGGCCGCCTCCAGCTTCCAAGATGAACTTCATAAAAAGAGATTGGCTCACTGAACCAATCTCGCCGCAGCCTTTGCTCCATCCATTGCGAATCACTCCAGCTGTAGTCACTTAAATCCGTGATAATAGAAGCGTTCTGCGGCGGCACCTCAGCTGAGTACCCGTAAGGATCGGCACGATCAATAGTTCCTTCAGCTGTTTGAACACGGAACTTGTAGGCAGTATGAGGCCTAACACCAGGAACGAAGAGTTGCCAGAAGCCAGACGGTACCAACTTGTTCATCTTATGGTTGTGGCCAGCCCAGTCGTTGAAATCACCAACGACACTAACTACCTCGGCATTTGGCGCCCAGAGAGCAAAATGGACTCCCTGTTGTCCATTACGGGTACACAGTTGTGCACCAAGCTTGTCATAGCTTTTCCAGTGTCTGCCTTCGCCTAGGAGGTGTAGGTCGTAATCAGTCAGCATTTGTTCATGTAGAGAAGAGGAGGTGAGTAAAAAGGTGGAGCGGTTTCCAAACAAGCCACAATGACGCCGCCTGCTTCATGATGTAGCGATCAATCAGGTGCTCAAACAATCGTACCGTTGAATGACTAGGCGTGCTGTCCAGCAGGAATGGTTTTGGGGCAGGTTGTTCCGCCTGAAGCGACAGTGCCACCTGAAAGGGGCACTAGGAGCATAAGGCAAGGGTGAATTGATCAATAGGAAAGGCCCACCGACTAGAAGTCTGTCGGCGGGCCGATCGAATTTATCTATGAAGTTGGTATTGGAAACGTCCGCTCGGATTATGCCACGAGCCGCATCGCCGGTACTTCTCCGGTAATTCCAACAACAAATTCTTCAAAAATCTTTGCATCAAGAGCAGATGCCGAGTCTGCCTCTGGGTGAAACTGGGTGCCAATCGCAAGCCATCCTTCAACTTCACTCTCAATAGCCTCAATAACTCCATCAGGAGATCTTGCCGTTATACGGAATCCTGACGCCAGATCATCAATAGCCATATGGTGCATGCTGTTAACGCGTATTTCACCATCTCCATACACACGCTCCATTGCAGAATCCGATTCTACGAGAAGTCCATGACGGTGAGCGGTGTCGAGTGGATCTTTGTGAGGGATCGCTTGGGGCATGTCTTCAGGAAGATGCAGATACAGGGTGCCACCTTCGGTGACATTAAGAAGCTGCATGCCGCAGCCAATGGCAAGTACTGGTAGATGCCTGGCACAGACGTGCTTGGCCAACATGCGGTCAAATTCTTCACGTCTTTGATCCATTGGACGAACTGCGGGATGTGGCATGTAGCCGTCTCGTTGTGGGTCAAGATCTGCACCACCAATAAGAACAACTCCGTCAAGCGTGTCGAGCAATCTTACGAGGTCGTCTTCTTCGTCAAGAGGAGGCAAAACAAGAGGTATGCCTCCGGATTGAATGATGTTCTCATAATAGCCCGCCGCTATGAATGAAAGCGAAGCATGCTCCTTGCAACTGGAGCGAAAGTCCATATTAATTCCGATTACCGGTTTGGCTGCCATGAAAGTTCCTTCTTCGAGCAACACTGTTGCGTGTTTG
>CAXEMW010000267.1:0-4277 GCA_963997395.1 uncultured Planctomycetaceae bacterium | reverse complement strand
TCAAAATCCGTTGCCCGCAAGGGCGTGTGGGTTCAAGTCCCACCTCCGGCATTTGGAACAAGAGGGAAACAGGCTACCTTTTTCGAACCTCGAGGACATACCGCATCAGATCGTTAAATTCTTTCCTGTTTTTGAGCTGCCGAACAAGGTTCTCTGGCATCAGCGAAACAGGTGATTCAAAGATTTCGTCAATGTCGTCCTTTTTGATAGACACTGGTTCAGGCTGAGCAAGATTCCTTAGTAGAATTTCTTTGTCATTCTCAGACGTTCTGATTCCCGTCTGCTGTTTCCCGTCGTTTGTAATAACGGTTACTTGCACGTACTCCTTGTCGATCAATTTGGAAGGGTAGAGAAGCGACTCGACAAGTTGCTCTGGAGTCCGTTTTGTTTTGAGTTCTTGCAGGTCAGGCCCAAGGCGGATCCCACCCTGTGGTGGATGATGACAGGTTGCGCATGCTGCAGCCGACTTATAAAAAAGGTCTTTCCCCCGTTTGGTGTTACCTTGCTTCATTGCCGTGCGTGCAAGTTCATCAGCGGGTGTCGCAAGTAATGTTTTTTCAAGTGCGATATTTGAAAAAACCTGTTGCGTCGATTGAGCAGCAGCGACTAGCTCTGGTTCAAGTGGATGGTCAGCCAAAAGCTCAGCAGGCTTCCAGAACGTTGTTTGATCAGATGTTGCCGATCGAATCTGCTTGACAGTCTCGGGTGAAACAGATGGGGCCTCGTTGCCCCACGTGTTGCGAACAAATGTTAAGACGGCAGCCAGCTCTTCATCATTGAGAAGATTCCGAAAGGCTGTCATGGGAGGAACACCCCGGGCTGGATCATATTTCTTGCCATGTACCTCCATGGGCCCCCACATCCCGTGAAGTGTTGCCTTAATCAGCCTTTCTTCACTGCCATTTACCCACGGACTATTAACCAGGGATGGATAGATAATGCCATTCCCCTTTCCGTGTGTCAGATGGCACGTGCTGCAGTGGGCTTCACGCTGGTAAATTTCGGCCCCAATTTTATATGCTTTACGGTCTTTGCGATTGAGATGTTTTGGTATCTCGAATTTGACGAAATCACTTTCTGCTGGTGCAGCAAATCCACTGCCGGCTTCGACATCAACCTTCGTCCAAAAGTGTTCGACTGTCTTCGCAGCCTCGACAGCATGTCGGACTTTAGAGTTCAGTAAGGTGTCGAGTAGCGTTTGATTTCTAATATTATGTTGCTGGTGTAGCCATAATGCTTCAACGAGGTGATGGGCTTCTGTTTCATTGTTTGGGTCGAAACTCACCATCCACTTTTGTGTTGCCTCTATTACGTCATCAGAGTCACGACCACTCAGTTCGACGCGAGTGCGATGACGAACACCATTGACAGGGTGCTTAAGATTTTCGAGAAGATTCTCAATAGGTTCGCCCGAAATAGCTACCGGTTTCTGTAACGGTCGATTCTTTACGGTGAGCCGAAAGATTCGTCCATGGGTATGGTCACGATTTGGGTCGCGAATGTTGTGCTGCATGTGTCCGATAATGACGTTTTGCCAGTCAGCTACGTACAGTGCGCCGTCTTCACCGACAATCGCGTCAGTCGGCCGAAAATTGCGATCATTGCTGTTGATAATATCTTGTACGGGAGTTCCCCAAACCTTGCCGAAACTGCGTTCGAGCCCCGCAGTTCCGTTATGACTCCCAATTTCAACACTTACGGTAGCAATCAAGGTGTCGTTATCAAAAAACTCGATCTTTCCATTATGAAAACGGTCTTCGAATCCTTTTCGATTCCAGATTCGGAGTTCGGAAATTTCAACAGGTTCTTTAAACTCTCCCTTCATCCATGGATTCATCTGTATCGATGTATGGGCAAAAGTCTGTTTGTTTCCATCGGCAAGCAATGAGGCCGGGAACATACCTTCGTTGTATTCGCTCGACTGGCTTAGCTTTACGTTTTTTGTGATATGTCTCGTTCCGTGAACGAGTGCTGCAGCTTCCGAAATCACTTCAATTTCGCAGAGATTCATCTGCTTTTTTCCGGGAACGCTTAGTTTAAAAGAAGTAATCTTTTTATTTTTGAGCGCCGGATGATTGACGGTTATGAGTTGTCCACCCTTTGTTACTTCAGCGTAGCTGAGGTCTTTCTTTGGGTTCTTGGTTGCCTGTGCTGAAAGATTTTCACCGCGGTCGAGGTCGTACTGTCGAATTCCAAGAAATCCGATCGTATTGCAAATAAGAAAATCCTGTTGCATGTCAGCAGGGAAATGGTCAGAAGATAGTATTTCGTTCGCTGCAACAGGCCGAAATTCCTTCTCTAATAAGGTGTGCATTTTGAAGCCGTTGCCTTCTCGTCGCACCTGATACGAACGGCCACCAGTGCCATCATTTGCGTAGCAATAGCCCCAGTAGTCAAAACTTGTGCCATGTGGGTTTGGTTTGTTTGCTGCATGCGGTGTAATCGCAAATGTTCGAGGATCAAATCGATACATTCCAGACTCACCGATGGCAAGATTTTGCTTCCATGGTGTTTCGTGGTTGTTGATAAGGAAAATGCCACTCTGCCAATAGATTCCGCCATCCGGTCCATATATCAAATTGTTGGCAGCATGATGTGTATCAGAAGTCCCTAAGCCTTGAAGCAGTGGATAACGAACGTCTGCCACATCATCACCATCGGTATCTTTCAGAAAAACCAAGTCTGGCCCTGATGTCACAACGACGCCTCCTCCCCAGAATTCAAAACCCAGTGGATTGTGGACATGAGCAAATATTTTTCGCTTGTCTGCCACACCATCCCGATCTGTATCCTCAAGAATGACGAGGGCATCATTCATTTCTTTAAGCGGTTCCCACTTAGGATACGTATTCCAGCATGCTGCCCAGAGCCGCCCTTTTCCATCAACTTGTAGCTGCACTGGATTTGCAAAGTCTTCAAACATTTCCTCGGATGCGAAGACATTCAGTTCAAATCCATCGGGTACAGAGATTTGCGCAATACTTTCCTCAGGACTGAGGTAGGTTACGCTGCCTTCTTTTTCAGCACTTGAACTCTTGCTGCCACCTCCCACATTAGAAATTACCTTCACAGGAGGTGGGACATTGCTATCGTCAGCAAGAATCGCTTTGCCTTTTGCAGCTTCCCAAATCACCTCATCACGGTTTGCTGTCATCACATCAAGCATGACCAGTTCGTTTCGCAAGACATCAGCATTGCTCTGTCCATCCACAAACGTCAGCGTCGAACGAGATCCCCAAACGTCATTGCCGTCGGTCGCGTGATAACGGTTGTGCCATGTCCAGTTTTTTTTAGTTACAGCGTCGTAAGTAGTTTCTAAATTCGATTGAGGCAGTGTCGGTTTGTTCAGGAGCGATGTACTTATGATGTCAGCAAGTTCCCAGTATCCAGCATCATTCAAATGAATGCCATTGTGTGTTAGTTGCTTCTTGCCTTCTGCAAATCGCTGAGATGTCGGCCCATAGAGATCAACAAAAGTAGATTTTGTTGCAGTAGCAGCCTGCCGAGTGGCTTCCGTATAGATGGCAAGGTTCGTGTTGAGTTGGGTGCCATCGGGAAGATTCGGACTGCCTGTTCGTTCGTATGCGATAGGACTGAATAAGACAAACCGAGCATCACACCCTTCTTCTTTACGCAGTCGGCGGTATTTTTCAACGAGATCAATAAGTTCCTGCTTGTATTGAGATTCTCCCTGCTCGCCCGCAAATGACTCGTTGTACCCATACATGATAAAAATGACTGACGGGCCAACATGTTGAAGATACGCTTCATCATCAGTGAAACCCTTGCTTCGTGGTTTTCTGTCAACCGTATCACCTGAAAAACTCATGTTGCGGAAGCGAACATCCATACCTTGCAGGTGATTTTGCAGAAGTGTCTCTACCCATGGGGCGTGCTGCATTCGGTCAGCAAGTCCATTCCCGTAAATGGCAACGATGTCACCTTTTTGGAAATCAAATGCTTCTGTAGGAGCGGCTTTGGCTACATGAAGCGTCGCAGTTGCAAAAAGAAAGAATCCAATGGTCCACATGATGAACTTTGAAAACACGTGAGCGGACAAGTGTCTGATAGTTACAAGCATTTCGGATAATATTGAGGGTAAAAAAATAAATGGTACGGGCTGAAACGTACGATAAGGCCACGTCGTCGTGATATCTAATCTTACACAGCACCCCGTGTCAGGCATCGTGTGGATACGGAAACCCTAAGCATGAACGAGCGTAAGATGCTGAATTCGCTCAAAAAAGTGTGCTTTATCAGAAAAAAATGAATACCTT
>CAXEMW010000266.1:0-4285 GCA_963997395.1 uncultured Planctomycetaceae bacterium | reverse complement strand
ACTCAAATCACACACGGCAACTATGTGCATGCAAAGCCTTCTGCCGTTGGAGAAACAGATGTCTCGCGTACACGCCACTTGCCGGCTCGGACACTCCTGCCTTATTGCTTTCATCATGATTCTAACAGTGTCGTTTTCAATGAGTGACGCGTGGGGATCAGAGAAGACACTCTCCACAGATGGACACCATGAAAGCGGTGACGACCATGGCGGACATCACTCTGAAATTGGTGCAAATCCGGGTCCCGGCCAATCACTAGAAGACTTCGAGAGCCCTGCAGAATTGCGGAGAGACCTAGCAATCTGGTCATTCGCTGTCTTTTTCATGCTTATGCTCTTACTTTCAACAGTTGCCTGGAAGCCCATCATGAAGGGGCTCGATGCTCGTGAACAGGGGATTGCCGACATGATCGCTGCAACACAAAACGCGCATGACGATGCAAAGAATCAACTCGCCTCATACGAACGGCGGCTCGCCGAAGCAGCAGAAGAAGTCAAGGGAATGCTTGATGAAGCTCGTCGGGACGCTGAAACAACGAAACAAACAATAGTGACTGAGGCACGGCAAGCAGCTGACGAAGAGAAGCAACGAGCCAAAAAAGAAATCGAAATGGCACGAGACGATGCCATCTCGCAACTCGCTGAAAAAGCAGGTGACCTTGCCGTCGGCGTGGCTGAGAAATTCATTCGAGAAAAGATCAGCCCAGAAGATAAAAATCGTCTTGTACGTGAATCTGTCGCAAGTCTTTCAACATCGCCAAGTGCCAACTAGGGCTGTGCAAAAACAATAAAATCGTATGACTACCGACGAATCAAATTGTTCATCACCGCTGAATGCACCTCGTGACATTGGGTCAGCGAGACTCGCGAAGGTCTATGCTCAGGCAATTATTGAAGCTGCTGATCGCCACCAATGCCAGTCGGAAGTAGTCGAAGAACTAAAGCACATCGTAGAAGATGTGCTTCCTCGCGTTGAAAGTCTCACAAGCGTTCTCGAATCACCTCGGATAACGCCATCGGATAAGACTGCTCTTGTCAGCAAAACCTTTTCCGGAAAAGTATCGACTATTACGCTCAACACGCTGCTGGTGCTTGCCAACCATGAACGGCTTGGTCTTCTGCCAGAATTGGTAATCGCGCTACGCCGTGATTTAGACCAGAGGGCAGGGCGACGAGAAGCTGTTCTTACAACTGCCAACTCGATTACCTCAGATGAACAGGCTGCTATTCTTAAGTCAGTCGAAGAATCACTAGGCGAGTCGCTTACCGCTCATTTTTCAGTTAACCCAGATCTGCTCGGCGGCCTTGTCGTTCGGATCGAAGACACAGTTTACGACCATTCTGTCTCCACGAGCTTAGTGTCGCTCGCGGAGCGTTTGAAGCAGAGGAGTATCCATGAAATTCAACACCGACGAGATCGCCTCGGTTCTGCGTGAGGAAATTGACCGCTATCAGACTGGTATTGATGTCCGAGAAGTCGGGCAAGTACTCGAAGTTGGTGACGGCATTGCTCGCGTCTGGGGGCTATCTGGCGTAATGGCCGGCGAAATGGTCGAGTTTCCAGGTGGCGTTACTGGGTTGGCATTTAACCTCGAAGAAAATTCTGTCGGTGTCATCATTCTTGGTGATTACCTGAAGGTAAACGAGGGTGATGAAGTACGAAGCACTGGAAAGCTTCTCAGTGTACCTGTCGGTGATGCGGTCATTGGTCGGGTTCTCGACCCACTTGGAAATCCACTCGACGGAAAAGGACCGATCACCACTGACAAAAGAAGGCCTGTTGAAACTCTTGCACCGGGTGTCGCTGATCGTCAACCCGTTCGCGAACCTCTTCAAACGGGCATTAAAGCAATCGATGCGATGACTCCTATCGGCCGCGGTCAACGAGAATTGATTATCGGTGACCGTAAAACTGGAAAAACAGCGATCGGAATTGATGCAATCATCAATCAAAAACACAGTGGCGTAAAATGCTTCTATGTCGCCGTTGGACAGAAAGACTCCTCTGTCGCTGTCGCCATTGACGTGTTACGTAAGCATGGCGCTATGGATTACACGACGGTGATTGTCGCAGGAGGATCTACTGCTGCACCACTTCAGTACATTGCACCTTATTCTGGAACCGCAATGGCAGAAGAGTTCATGTATAACGGCGAACATGCCTTAATCGTTTATGATGATCTCTCGAAGCAAGCAACCGCCTACCGACAGCTATCACTTCTCATGCGTCGACCACCGGGACGTGAGGCCTATCCTGGTGACGTTTTCTATGCACATAGTCGTCTTCTCGAAAGATCTGCAAAGCTTTCTGATGAACATGGCGGGGGCTCACTCACGTCTCTACCAATTATCGAAACACTTGAGGGTGAAGTGTCGGCTTACATTCCAACCAATGTAATTTCGATCACTGACGGCCAAATCTATCTTCAGCCCGATTTGTTCTTCGCCGGCCAGCGTCCAGCAATGAACGTTGGCATCTCCGTCTCTCGTGTTGGTGGAGCAGCCCAAACAAAAGCGATGAAGAAAGTTTCGGGGGGGCTTCGATTGGACCTCGCCTCGTTCCGTGAACTCGAAGCATTCGCACAACTCGGAACAGATCTCGACGCCGCGACGCAGTCGAGGCTCGACCGCGGCTATTGCATGGTTGAACTACTCAAACAGGGCCAGTATCAGCCTCTCGATATCGTCGATCAGATTCTCAGCATTTACGCAGGAACACGTGGCCATCTCGACAACGTCGAACGAGACAAAGTCGCTGCTTGGGAGTCTGGTTTTCTGACATTTGTACGGGACCAGACACCAGAGGTACGCTCAAGACTTGAGGAAACAAAAGCCCTCGACGATGAGACAGAACGGTTGCTGGAGGCTGCGATTGCGGAATACAAGCGTCAGGTTCAAGGTGCAAAGCAACCTGAGCCCTCTCTTGCTGGCTCGAACTGAGAAAGAGAGGAATTTCTATGGCCAATGCTCGTGCACTCGACCGTCGACGACGTTCCGTTCGTAATATCCGCAAGATAACACGAACAATGGAACTCATTGCAACGGCCCGATTCAAGAAAGCCATGGACCGTTCAGTTGCGGCACGTGACTACACCCAGCAATTGGCAAAAATCTTAAAAAACATTGCTGCTGTCGGTGAAGATTTATCGCACCCATTGCTTGAAAGTAGACCTACTCGACGAACCGCTGTTCTTGTTCTGACCGGAAATCGCGGCTTATGCGGAGGGTACAATTCCAACGCCGTAAAGCAGGCTATGGGATTGCTGAGTCAATGGTCAGGTAATGACACCGAAACACACGTAACAGTATCTGGCAAACGAGGCATTAATGCCCTGAAGTTTCGTGGCGTCACTATCGATGAAGAACATCTTAACTTCGAGGACAAGCCAGCATTTAATGAAGTCTCACCGATCGGTACGTCGTATCTAAACGCCTACATACAAGGTGATATTGATCGCCTCGATGTCGTCTACACCCAATTTATAAATATCGCCAAGCAAGAAGCAATTGTTGAAACACTGCTTCCTTTAAAACCAGCCGTAGATGAAGAGAATACATCGTCCCATTCGGGTAATCTCGCGTCAGAAGAATACGATTTCTACCCATCAGCTGAAAGTATTCTTGAAGAGATCCTGCCGGCAAGTTTCCAGTCACGACTCTTTAAGTGCTTTCTCGACTCCGCTGTGAGTGAACAGGTTGCACGAATGGTTGCAATGAAGGGCGCGACAGAAAATGCCTCGGGGATTATCAGTGATCTCTCGCGGCGATATAACCGAGCCAGACAAACACAGATAACTGGCGAAATCATGGAAATACTTGGTGGCGTCGAAGCCCTCAAGCAATAGTTCAAATCACCTGAAGGGCCGCTTACACGGCTTTCACCACTTCCAATCCTCAAAGTACTCTAGACCCGAAGGTTTTTTCCTCATGGCAACAGCAATCGCCTCTGACAAAAAGAATGGCAAAGTCACACAGGTCATTGGATCAACATTTGACGTTGAGTTTCCTGAATCTTCTCTGCCGGCAATTTACAATGCAGTTCGAATTGATGCCGATCACAAGGGCGTCAAACTTGAGCTAGTTGGTGAAGTACAGCAGCACCTTGGGGGAGGAAAAGTCCGTTGCGTGGCACTTGGCTCAACAGATGGGCTTATCAGAGGACAAGAAGTTGTTGATACCGGATCACCAGTAAGCGTGCCCGTTGGACCCGCTACCCTTGGCCGGGTTTTTAACATGCTTGGAGAACCAATCGATAATGGTGGCGAAGTAAACGCTGATGAGCGGT
>CAXEMW010000265.1:0-4287 GCA_963997395.1 uncultured Planctomycetaceae bacterium | reverse complement strand
TGTCGTCGACAGCACGGCTGACTGTGGTGACATGCATGCCTATACGATCAGCTATTTGCTGCATTTTCAATGGTTCAATTGCTTCCGGGCCTTCGCTGAAGAACCGAGTTTGGTGATCAACAATAGCTTGTGCCGTTTTGAGAAGTGTGCCTCGTCTTTGCTCAATTGCCTCGATGAGCCATTGCGCAGAATTGATTTTTCGCTTGATATATTCTCTGGTCTGAGGATCAGTGTCAGACGATTGTAGAATTCGTCTATAAGTGGGGCTAATTCGAAGGCTTGGCAGATCAACGTCATCTAGCCGGACTTTCCATGTGCTATCGGTTTGCTGTTCTGCAAAAACATCGGGTCTCACCGGCGGAACAAGAGGCATCGTAAAGATTGCACCAGGCTTTGGATCAAGACTGTGCAGAAGGTCACGAAGTTTTTCAATTTCTTCGATCGTAAATCCTGTCTTCCGCTCAATCAGCGGAAGTCGGTTGGCGGCCAGATTTTCAAGATGATCCTGAATAAGTTGTCGGATGTGCCCAGCATAGACTGCGTCGTCTGGAACCTGCAGGAGCAGGCACTCTTTAAGATCACGGGCGCCAACACCTGGCGGATCCATGCTCTGAACAATACGAAGGCCCGATTCGAGAAAAGATTTCTGTTCTTTCAGGAAATCTTCCTTGTCTTTAATTAAAGGCTGGCCGGTTGAGTCTGTTGGTGGAGCGTCTACGAGTTCATCAAGAGGCATTGGAAGGTATCCATTTGCATCGAGATTGAAGATGACTTTATCTGCAGCTCGCTGGATTTCAGGCGAGGTTTCATAATTAGCTAATTGGTCATGGAGGTGGTTGAAGAGGGTCTCAGGGCGATCCTCCATGTTGGCAATTGTGTCGAAATAGCGATCCGATGTCTCCTCACTTCGACCCGCCGAAGACCTTCGTCTGTCTTCGTCAGTGTCCGGATATTCATTCGACCAATCGTAGGAGCGTTCAAAGTCGTCCTTGTTTGCATGTTCCTGGTCAACGAGGAGGGGCTGTTCAGAAGCTGTTGTTGGTGGTGGCTCTACTTGAGGCTCAACTGGGGAGTTGTTGTCGATCTCAGGTTCAACTAATTCAAGGGTCTCATTGTTTTGTATTTCCTGTTCGATCCGCTCTTCCAGAGCCAGGAGGGGAAGCTGAAGGATTTCCATGGACTGGATCATGCGGGGCGCAAGCACCTGCTTTTGCGCCATCCGCATCTCCTGACCAAAAGACATCCGCATCGACATTGAGACTACCGCTTGTTAGAGACATTGTGGTGAACAACCGCGTCAACGATTCCCACTCTGCAATCATACCATTCTTGGTGTATTTCAGAACTAAGCAATTGACACCTGTATTGTCAGAATGGCTGTCGGCTTGCGATGGCATCAGCCAACATGTCGCGATTTGCTTGCTCTAAAGAGGCTCCCACCGTCAGTCCGCGGGCGAGACGGGTGATTGTTACCGGTAGTCCGGCGAGACGAGTCGCAATAGCGAGTGCCGTGCCATCTCCCTCAACGTTTGGAGTGGTCCCCATGATGACCTCACGAATCACGCCCTCTTTGAGTCGGGTCACAAGTGTATTAATAGATAATTTTTCCGGTCCAACTCCATCGAGTGGTGAGAGTCGTCCTTGTAAAACGTGGTACAGCCCGCGAAAGCTGCCCGCCTGCTCTATTGCAAGAAGGTCTCGGACTTGTTCGACGACACACAAGACGTTTTGGTCACGGCGTGGATCTTTGCAGATGTCGCATTCCTCGTTCTCTGAAAGGTTGAAGCACGTTTTGCACGGCCTCAGGTTTTCTTTTACAGCCCGAATACTCTCTGCAAATTCGATTGCTTCTTCGTTCGGCATTTTAAGGACATGGTAGGCAAGCCGTTCAGCACTCTTTTTTCCAATACTTGGGAGATTGGCAAAAGCATCAATCAATCGATTTATCGGTGACTTCGTTTTAGCCATTATGTTGCTCCGTTTTCTTCCGTATTGTTTTCTTCTGCTACGCCCATTCTTTTATTCGCGTTTGCTGGCTTTCGTGGTGGATCAACTTTACGAATGGCTGCATCGAAGGTTGCGAGAGCATGACTCACAAGCGGGTTCTGAACGGCCTCTTTGAGAAGCCCGGCGGAAGAGATAGCCGTTTTCTTGTGCGGGCTCTTTGAGGGGTGGTTGAGCACCCCGTCCTGAGAAGGAGTGGTCATGGTCGGAGTTGCCGCAGATTCTTGTTCCTGAAGAACTACCGAATATCGGCAGGATTGCCCCGTAAGGTTTTCCAGTGCGTTTTGGAACTGTTTGGTGATCTCGTTTCGGTTCAGAAAAGCAGTTGCAGATCCTGCTGATGCCTGGAACTCAATCTTGAAATGATTCGCCTCCTGTGAAGCGGATACAGCCATGGCGGCGAAGTCACTGGCAAGTCCCCCAACTATTTCTCCAGCATTTTTCCAGATCACGAGTGGCTCAGTGCCTGGGCTTGGAGTATTGTTTGTACCTTGCGTCTGAGGAGCAGGTGTTTTTGATTTAACGCTTGAAAAGGTAGCTGGAGCAGGATGGTTCGTCTTGGCTGTCTGTTGGTTAACTGCTGGCGTCAGCTTTTTTTTTTCGTGATGATGAGATGGGAGTTTTTCACCAGCCGGCTTCATGCCGGAAATTATTTCGCTGAGATTATCGAGGTCTTCGAGTGCAGCAAGACGAATTATCGCCATTTCTGCAAGAACGGTTGTGTGCGTGCTTAGCCGCATTCTTGCGAGCGAATGATCAATGATCTGAAGCATGGCGAGCATGGTTTCTGTTCCCGCTTGCTTGCCAAGTTCTGCAAAGTCGATGCCGAACGAATTGCTTCCAATAAATGTTTCTGGCCCACATCCGACGCTAGCAACTAGGCAATTACGGAGTGCGATGAGCAGTTGCTCAAGTACACCCCCGGCATCGGCTCCCTGTGCAAGGCAATCGTTGAGTGCAGAAATCGCTAGAGGAGAGTCTCGGTTGATGAGTGCTTGAACAAGTTCACCAACTTGTTCATCTTTCCCCGTTCCAATGACAGCATGAACATCTTCAACCTCTATGTTCTTCTTGTCACCAGCTGCAATTCCAAAAAGTTGTTCGAGTAGCGACTGGCTGTCTCGCATACTGCCGGCTGCTCGACGAGCAATGAGCTCAAGTGCAGCTGGGGCGACTGTTAGGCCTTCGTTCTCAACGATTTGTCCCAGGCGTTGCGCAATGGCGGGCGTATCAACAGACTGGAAATCAAATCGCTGGCATCGAGACAGAATAGTAATGGGTAGTTTCTCTGGCTCTGTGGTGCAGAGTACAAATTTGACATGAGGTGGCGGCTCCTCAAGTGTTTTCAAGAGAGCATTGAACGCCTCTCTGGTAAGCATGTGAACTTCATCAATAATATAGGTCTTGTAATTGCCGTTCGCTGGTCTCACAGCAACATTCTGTCGCAGTTGACGGATTTCATCGATACCGCGATTACTTGCTGCATCAATCTCAATTACATCGACGTCTTGGCCTGCGGCAATCGTCTTGCAGCGTTCACAAAGATTGCAGGGTTCACCGGATTCCCGATTTGTGCACTCAAGTGCCTTGGCGTATATGCGGGCCGCACTTGTTTTCCCCACGCCCCGGGCACCGGTGAAGAGGTAGGCGTGGCCAATGCGGCCGGAATCAATTGCTCCGGCAAGCCCGCGAGCTACATGTTCTTGGCCGATTAAATCAGCAAAACGCTGTGGCCGGTACCGGCGTGCAACAACCTGATAGGCAGCCGGATCAGCCATGGCACTCACTGGTTTTGGTTAAAAAAGGAAAAATGCATTGGGCAAGGGTTCCAAGACCCCTGTTGCACAGGATATTCTGCGAAATAGAGCGACTGCCGATGAGAGGCCCACCGCACAAAGAGACGACTGCTTATGGCTGCTGCGGTTAAGCCCTGACCAGGTTCACAGGCCTCCATCGCAGGGGCCCCTCATCGGACTCCGCTCCACATAAGGTTTTACGTCCTTCTCGCTGTTCGGTAAAGGCTGCTACATTCCTGACATGGCTTCCCCCATGATGCAACAATTTGAGGCGGCAAAGGCCCGTTGTCCGGGTGCTCTGGTACTGTTCCGGATGGGGGACTTTTATGAACTTTTCGGAGACGATGCAAAACGAGCATCTGAATTGCTCGACCTCACTCTGACCAGCAGAGACAAGGGGCCGAATGCAACCCCGATGGCCGGTTTTCCACACCATCAACTAGACCCACAGCTCGTGAAGCTTGTTGCGGCTTGTGAGCATGTCGCG
>CAXEMW010000264.1:0-4299 GCA_963997395.1 uncultured Planctomycetaceae bacterium | reverse complement strand
GACCTTGAGTCGAGTGCTGCCTCCCACTCGTTCGAATGCATGCCCCTCGAGCACTCGCAGGAATTTTGCCTGGATCGTAGGGCTCATCTCACCAATCTCATCCAGAAAGAGAGTTCCGTTGTCAGCAAGTTCAAATTTCCCGGCCTTTTTATCAGTCGCACCAGTGAACGCACCTTTCTCGTGACCAAAGAGCTCGCTTTCCAGGAGCGTCTCTGAAAGAGCAGCACAATTCAGGCAAACAAAAGGGCCACTCTTGCGATCACTTGCGTCGTGAATAGCTTGTGCGACTAATTCCTTGCCTGCACCGCTTTCACCTCGCACAAGGACTGTGGCTTTTGTGCCCGCAACGCGCTCAACCTGTGTTGTGATTATTGCAAGAGCAGGGCTTTCACCAACCATACGTGTTCTTTCACCAAGTCGCTCTTTGAGCAGTTTGTTTTCACTCGCTGCCGTCGCAAGTCGGGTCGAAAGCGTTTCTCGGGCTTCAAGATTTGTGTAAACCTGGCCTATGGCGTCGCAGACAGCAATTACAAACTCAAGATCATCAGGAGATTTTTCATCACTACTCGGCTCACTACTGAGGTAGATTGCCCCGACAGGTTTTCCATGCACACGTATGGGGGCGGCTATGGTTATTGCTGGTGGTTGTGCACCAACCGTCTCTGGCCCTGCTAATATTGCTTCATCTGTTGCAAGGGCTGCTTCAACCAGGTTTGTTGGAATGTCATCAATGCGAAGATCTGAGGGGACTGCTGCAACGCCGTATAAGTCAGTTACGGTCATCCTATCTTCGTGAATGGCCTCAGGCGTTGGTAGCAAAACCATACCTTTACTTGCGTTCGATCCAAGCATGGCAGACTCAAGAGCGCGGTTTGCAGCAGATGATACTTCTGTGGCACGACCTAGCGTAAATGCGAGTCGGCATAGTTCTGCGGCTGCCTGCCCTACTTTTGGAGCAGTTCGAGCTGATTCACGTATGTCATCAAGTAAACGACTACGGTTTCGACGATAGCGAATCGTTGAATGCCACTCTGCAATTTCCGCAGACATTTCACCGGTTATGCCAGTGCCATCGGTGTCAGATTCATCCGCTTCGGATAATGATGGTGGAGGCCCTTCACAGAAAAGGATCGTAATGGATCCGATCTGAATCGTGTCTCCATCGATAAGCATATGTTCTGATGTAATTTCGTTCGCACCGACCGTTGTGCCGTTTCGACTTTTCAGGTCTTGGATGACCCATTTCCCGTCGACGTTAACCCGTATCTCAGCGTGATTTCGGCTTGCCCGCTCATCATGGAGCACAATCGTATTTCCAGGTGCACGACCGAGGCTGAGGACGTCTCCGGGAGTGAGTGGAGTAAGCATCGGGCCATTGGCAGGATCCCGAACAAGGACATGAGCATCGGCAAGTGGAGTAGATTTGTCGTTATTCATGCTTGCATCAATGGCCAATTGGGGCTCTCCTTGCGATGTACACTCACACGAATCAATCAAAGCCGAACCCAGACGTCATCGCATAGTAATCCCTAATTTAGCAGGAAAAAGTCCGATAATTCATGAAAACATTGAAGAATAGGCCTTTCGTGCCACAATTGCTTGAGTAAAGAGGGTTTGCTCTCAAGGGCGTGCTGAGGCTAGCATCTCAGCTACATTGTCGTGCAATTGCAAATTCATACCGTTGCTCGAACAGTTGGCCTGTTTTGAATTCTAGTCGAACGTGATGATGAGGGTTTTTATGCGTAGCTGCACACGAATAAATTTTTTTACGGTCTTTGAGAACAGTTTTGCAACGAAGTGTTGTTCTCTTGTGCTGTTTGTAGTCCTGAATGTTTTTCTCACGGATCGCGTATTTGGCCAAGGGGCTGGATTCGGCGCTCAGGCAGTTGGTGGTATTTCAGTAGATACTGATGGTATTGTTCGTGCCATCAATCCACAGGCACTTGCAAGCATTGCTGCTCAGCGAAAAAAAATTCTCAGTGAAAACCCACCGCAGACCGGGCAGCGCTCTGAGCTTCAAAAGGTTTCACTGAAACGCATTCTCGAAGATGTTCAGCGGGCTGTCATAGAAAACGATCTTGTTTCTCCAGAGGTCTTAACACTTGGCGGGCTAGAGCAAATTGAATACGTGTTTGTTGACCCTGACGCACACGATTTAATTCTGGCTGGGCCGAGTGATGAAGTTGCTGTTGATGGAAACGGTAGTTTCGTTGGTGCAACTAGTGGTCGGCCGCTCTTGCTGCTTGAAGATTTGGTCGTGGCTCTTCGGTCGATTGACACAGCACGCATGGGTGGAATGCGTTGCTCTATTGATCCAACACCCGAGGGCATTGCTCGGCTGCAGGAAGTTCTCAGTTCAACGAAGCAGATGCCAAATCCACAGGAAATTTTTCGATCAATGGAGGAAGCCTTGGGCCCTCAGCAAGTGACAGTTGGAGGTGTGCCCGCAGATACACACTTCGCACAGGTTCTCGTCGCAGCAGATTATCGAATGAAACGAATTGGCATGGGCCTGGAGTCATCAGAAATTGCTGCATTGCCGAGTTATCTTTCAATGGTCCAGACTACCGCTGGTTCAACAATGCTGCCACGGTTCTGGTTGGAAGCTCAATATAGCCCTATTGCACGGGACCCTGATGAACTCGGTTGGAAACTGACAGGTGGAAAAATGGTGTGCCTGACTGAAACCGATCTTCTGGTTCGAGAGGGTATGAAGCGAGGAAGCGGACGAACTGACAAGTATGCTGCGCGTTGGTGTGAGCAGATGACTGCGTGTTACGATGATCTGGCGTCGAACAAGCCAGTTTTTCGAGAATTGATGAATTGCGTTGATCTGGCAGTTGTCGCAGCTTTAATTGATAGTAGGCAGCTTGCCGATCGAGCAGGGCTGGATCTCTCGCTATTGAAAGATGCTTCTTCGGTTCAGCTCTCACGCTACGAAGTTCCAAAGCAGGTGCCAACGGTTGCGCATGGCATGAAGCGAGGGAGTCGGTGGGTTCTTAGTGCGTCCGGAGGTGTTCAGTTTCAGCCCTGGGCCTTTCTCGAAGAAGTTGTCGAGGTTCAAGATGTTGGCTCTAAACGGCAACTGGCACTCGCATCCCGCCCACAGTCTGGTGTCTGCTGGGAGTGAACGTGTTTGCCGGAGCCGCACTTGGTTGTTGAAAGCCTGATGCGTTCTACTGCTGCGGTGCTGCCCAGCGAATGTCTTCCAAATCAATGCACGCTGTTTGGAAAGATTGGTCTACCCATCCTGTGGATGCAAGGCATTCAAAGTCATCTATGGGTGGCGGGGTGCTCTTTACAAGCAGTAAAGCAGACTCTGTTGAAGTGGCAATAGCAGCCGCAATTGAGTCACTTGTTGTGTCCCATGAATGTGGGAGAGACCCAATTGCGTCCCGTTTCCTGATGTCGAGTACGATCGGAGAGGCACCCGTCTCTTCCTCGGCAAGTGGTACTTTCAATGTTGCCGCTAGGAGTTGAGCCGTGATCCCCATGGCTTCAAGTGCTAGGTCGTGCATCAGGGGGGGCGGCAGTGAGCTGTTTGCATCAATGACTCGTAGCCCATCTACAAGAGCACCTCCCCCCGCAAGGATGACTACTGAATGGTTAGACAGTGATTCGTGTGTAATGAGCGATTGAACAGCGTGTTGCCATCCAGAAGTTGAGAAAAGGCTACCACCGATTTTGACGACAACGCGGAGTTGTTTACTTCTGTCTCGTGATTGGCGAAGCCAGCCACGCTGCCAGTCCCATGGGCTTTCTTTCTGTGATGTCATTATGTTCATAATATCTGCTGCGCTATCTTTGCTACGGCGTGCGCTGGAGCGACACGAGATAGATCATCGCCCATGATATCTTTGAGGGAAACTATTTGAGGATCCCAGTTCATATAATCAAGAACTCTTCTTGCCAACATCTCGCCTTGTCCACTTAGTACGACATGATCTTGCGGGAGCAGGTTTTGGATCATTGACCCCATGGCATTTTGAATCAAACGAGTCTGCGAGTCGGCAATTGCCGTCGCTGCTTCAATCGCATCCGCAAAAGTAAATGATGCTGGACTTTTAGAGGTGGGGCCGCACAGTGCAGGTGCAGAGCCAGGACCAATTTGCTATGGACGTGGCGGCAACGAGCCAACAATTTCCGATGCAAACTTTCTTCTTGGACGTCTAGATGTCACTAAACTTAAATCAGTATCGCAAGAAGTTGATATCGAGCATATTCGCTCAATTTTTCAAGAAAAATTAGGTGACCCTCTAAATATCGATGCTGAAACAGCCGCTGCAGCCGTACTGCAAG
>CAXEMW010000263.1:0-4325 GCA_963997395.1 uncultured Planctomycetaceae bacterium | reverse complement strand
TTCCTGCTAACACTTCTGCAGTTATTTTAACGCCACTGCGACAAATGGCTCCGTCATGCGATGCCAGCACATTCTTCAGTTCTTCGCCTGAGAGCCCTGTCTTCACTTCATAGGAAATCCCCAACCGGTCAGCCGCATCAAGAAGAGCAAGCCCATCTGGGCTAAGTTTATCGAGCACGATTATCGATGGCATAGTTTTTTGTACCTGTGCGAGACCGGTACTCCTTGAATAGAAATCACAACGTAATAATTAAACTAAAACAAGCGGTTCATGACTCACTCAAATGATGAGTCACAGAGCATCCTGATCAGGGTCACCTATCCATGAGAACACTTAAAATCATTCATAAACTGACACAACGCCTCAACTCCCTCTTCCGGCATCGCATTGTAGATACTTGCTCGAATGCCACCCACTGACCGATGTCCTTTGAGGTCTGTGAGACCTGCCGAGGCTGCGTGCTTCACAAAGGTAGCTTCAAGATCCTCTGAAGGAAGGCGAAACGTCACATTCATAATGGACCGACTTGCAGGACAGGCATGCCCTTTGTAAAAACCGCTCGAGGAATCGATCACTTCATATACTTTCGCGGCCTTTGCCGTATTACGTTCTGAAATGGCATGTAATCCACCGACTTCATTCATCAGCCATTCACAGACCAAACCTAAAATATACACGGCGAAAACTGGTGGCGTATTTGGTCGCGATCCTTTCTCAACAAATGTGCGATAGTCCAGCATTGCCGGCAAGTCGTCCCGCGAACGGGCAAGCAAATCACGACGAATGATTGCGACCGTCACTCCAGCAATCCCAGCATTCTTCTGAGCACAGGCGTATATCATTCCGTACTGTGAAATATCCATCGGTCGAGAAAGAAAGTCACTCGATGAATCACAAATCAGTGGAACGTTTTCGAATGATGGCATCTGCTGCCATTGCACTCCCTGGATTGTCTCATTGCTCGTTACATGGACATAAGCGGGGGATTCAGAAAGCCTGATCTCATCAGCCGAGGGCAAACAGTTGTATCCATTTATACCACCGTCCCAAGCAATATGAGTTTTACCAATGCGACTTGCTTCCTTCAGCCCTCCTTTACCCCAGGTTCCAGTGAGGACATAGTCGGCGGCACCAGACTGGCCGGACAGGAAATTCATCGGAACCATAGAGAACTGAAGGCTGGCTCCTCCCTGAATCAATACAACTTCATACTCTTCACCAATTCCTAGAAGGCTTTTCAGACCCACTAGCGTGCGTTCAAGAATGCCATCGAATGCCTTACTACGATGGCTGATTTCAAGCACTGATGAGCCAACACCGGGCAAGGACAGCAAATCCCTTTGAGCCTTTTCGAGCACTGGCAATGGCAACACTGCAGGCCCTGCTGAAAAGTTAAATACCCTATCAGCAACCGTCGCCATGAATTTCTCCGTCGCTGCCTGCTTATAAAAGAACCACCGCCCACCGGCATACCGCGGGCATGATTTGACTCTCTGCGTTACGTATGTTCCCCCCGAAACCGCCTTCCGGAAGAACTTTGCGTAACGCGCCGAAAATACTCGTATACACAAGATTACGGCCCCTCCACCCGCAGGGTCAACGGGCCGCCGTTTCTTGGCGGAATCACCGAGGAGAGTAGGGCGATCCACCGGCTGGAGGCGCAGTTGCAATAACCGGCGAAGGGCCACTTGTTGAAAGCGTAGCCACTTTGGCAGCCACTGTTGGCTGATTTCGGTCTAATTCAAGAGCTTTTGAATAGTTTACAAGTGCCTGCTGCGGATCGCCGGAAGACTCTCTAATTTGGCCGAGTGCAACAAGTGCCCGGGGGTTGTCCGGATCAACTGAAACTGCATCGACTAAATAATTCTCTGCATCGAGGGTATCGCCCTGTTCCTGACAAAGCCGAGCGAGTTCTATTTTCGGCTCAGGGTTTGCGGGCTCTCTTGCAGCCCATTGTTCGAGTTGCGTCGCAGCATCTCCCGTACGCCCGGTTTCAACCAGAAGCACTGCAAGCCCTCGCTGACATGCTGCGTGATTCTGGTTTCTTGCTAAGCAAAGATGATAGTACTGTTCAGCTGTCTGAAGGTCACCAGTCCTGCCAAAAAGTTTTGACTGCTGATGGTAGGTTGCTCCAAGATTGTAAAAACAGTCCGCATCCCCGGGCTGCTTCTCAAGGGCTCTTTGGAAGGAATTCGCCGCGCCAAGATAGTTGCCCTGCTGATAAAGGCTCACGCCTTTGTCAGAATCAGATTGCACAAATCTGCCACAGCCGCAGAGCAGACTGACACAAATTATGGTGATCACGGAAACACCCGACCCCGCCCGACAAAACAAAAACCTGCCGTCTCTCAATGTATTGTGCTCCATCACCATTCTGAAGATTCTCACGACAACGCAAGAAGGACGGTATCTGGTGGCACTTCACCGGGGCAAGATCGAATATTGCTTGTAAAATCAGCCCAGACGCAAGATTCAATCGGTCGACACACCGCACGGCAGGACCCTGACATATCCAAGCGAACGTAGCACCGTAAGCGTCTCACTACAGGTCGGAAATCGCCTCCCGCTTTCATTTTTGTATGTTTCAAGAGCCTGCATAAACTCCAACTCTGAGGAATCATAGTCTCGCTCACAGGTCGCTGGATCGATGGCTCGCCTTCTGGCTGCTATTTCTTGCTTATATGGCATTGAATCTCTCCCAATTTATGTGCACGTGGCTTGATGTATCGCCGAATACTCCAGTGAAATCCTGACATGCCAGAGTAAAAAACAACAGTCATGCCGGTCGGCTAAGAAGTATTGCTCATCCCAACAGAAGCGGGCAGGCAAAATAGTATTTTTTTTGCGAAAGGTCGGGTTGTATGAGTTGCACTAAAATCAACGACCAAACAACGCGGTTGGGAAACTACCGATTACCGAAATATTTCCGGAGGGCATCGGCCGCCGCATCCCGACTTGAACCATCCGATTTATTCGACTTCGGTAAATTTCCCGGTTTGTTACGAGATTTCAGGATTTCTTCAACGGCTTTCCCGTGAGCTGAGGAATCATCGTCTTCATCAACAACCTCTGCAGACGAAATCAATGTTGTTCCAGCCGCATCTTTGCCTTTTGGTTCACTAGAATCATGAACAAGTGCGGAGTCATCATCTGAGGTCTCAATTGATCGAGTCGTATCATGCATGCCAACAGGATCATCACCGCCAAGCAACAGCCTCGAAATGTCTTCCTCGGTTTCCAGTTTTGGCTCAACCGCGACAGAAACCTTGAGTTCTAACGAGCCCACACGAACAAGGTCACCGTCAGCCAACGGCTTTGGTTCACTAATGCGTAGACCATTCACAAAGGTACCATTCCTACTACGGAGATCCTTTGCCCAGAGGACATCGTCCTTTTTGATAATCGCGCAGTGCTTCCTACTAACCTCTTCACTGAGAGGTCGAAGATCACATTCCTCTGCCCGACCGATAAATAACTTGTCCCGTTTCATTGAAATCGCCCGTCCAGCACGTTTGCCGGAGGCGATCACTAATTTGGCGATCATATGCCCTAGCTTGGTAAAGACTCATGTTTCAATCCCCAAAAAACGAGTCGGAATGATCGGGACAAAATAAAAACCATCGACACGTTTCTTTAACGCTAGCAATTTGTGTCAGTAAAGTCCAGCGACAACAAAACTCGCCCCCCCGGTTAGGCGGGACACGAAGCAAATTTGACGTAAAACCGTGTCTTGGCACTTGTGTTCAGCGCCTGTGCAGCCACGCCACGCTTTCATAACGCTCAGTTCGTCGAGCGATCTCGCCGTTTTCTTTTTCGTATGAAGGTCCCGTCTCCACAATCAATTCTCCATTCAGCCGGTCTGCCAGGCGTTGAAGCCAACCGTCAACCACGTCATTTACTGAGCCGGAGCCAGCCTGAAGTACGTCTCCAAGGCCGACGTGACTGCCTTCACCTTGGATATGAGGATTTTTATGCAGAAGGAGACTGCCGTGCTGCAGAACCACTCCAGAAAGCCTTCGCTGCGCACTCCCAAGTATTTTATGATTCCCGTGCGGGGAAGTGCCAGATGCATCCTCTATGACGAGATCTCCGAATGCCCGACGATTGAAGCAGTAAAAACTCTGGTCCGTTTCCCGACTCGTCGTTTCCACCATACGCGCCCTGAGATGACGGCCACCAAGTTCTTCGACAAGAGCGCCGTGGACTGCGGCATAAAGCTTCTCCGTTCCCCGGCTCCAGTCATGGCTACCTGGAACTGCCAGTCCATAGGTGAGATCAGTCCCATGAATAATTGCACCACCTCCACTTGGCCGACGAACAACTG
>CAXEMW010000262.1:0-4332 GCA_963997395.1 uncultured Planctomycetaceae bacterium | reverse complement strand
AAGGCATCCTTGATGCGCAGAATATAGACAGCCTGTACTCCTGCCTCGGCATACTTGTGCCTGTCCAGTTTTTTATGTTGCTTGCGGTTGCAGGTAGCCGAAGCAGCATCCGCGGCCTTACTCTCCGAGATCTCTGGCAGATTATCTTTGGTGTCACCATGGGGCTGGCCGTTGCCGCACCGGTAGCCATTATTACCCAAGCATCAATTCCACGAAGCATCTGGGTTATTGACTGGTTCATTGCTATCTCACTTCTCGGTGGTCTGCGTGGTGCCGCATGTGAAATCGGTGACTTTATCCGACGACGTTCACTGGGCACAGCAAGTCGAGTGTTGCTCGTTGGCACCTGTCCATCAAGCGAAGCTGTTGTTCGGGCGATTCAATCAGACACCTCGCAGAAAGAACATCGCATTGTTGTTGGCATGGTAGCCAAGCAGACCGATCGAAACCTTGTCGGTCGATCAACAGGTGGTGTCTCTGTTCTTGGCACGACAAAGCATATTGAACGCATCATCAATAAACACAGAATTGATGAAGTCATGCTGTTGTCACAAACCTTCCTTGGAAGTGAGGTTGCAGAGCTTCAGAAACAGTGTGCTACTGCCGGCTGTACCGCGACGATTATTCCCGCAATTCATACACTGATCAGTGGCAAGGTTCACATGCAGCCTCGTCCAATTGACATTGCTGACCTGCTTGGTCGCGAGGCAGTTGAAACAGATACCGATGGCCTTACTCGATGGCTCTGTAATAAGACAATCATGGTGACAGGCGCATCCGGCAGTATTGGCTCTGAACTCTGCCGGCAGCTTCTCAAACATGGTCCACAAGAGCTTGTTGTGCTTGATCGTAGCGAGACAGGTCTATTCTGGGTTGAGCGAGAGCTCAATGATGCTCACTCAAGTACCACAATTATTCCTTCGGTCACGGATATCACAGACGCCGACAGAATCGCTCATGTCTTCACTGAACACCGACCAGATATCGTTTTTCATGCAGCAGCCTACAAACATGTACCGCTCATGGAACAGCACCCTGGTGAAGCAATCAAGAACATACCACTGGCGACATCTATTCTTGCTCGAGCTGCTGGCAAGCATGATGTTGAGACATTTGTCATGATTTCAACCGACAAAGCGGTAAACCCAACGAGTGTTATGGGATGCTGCAAACGTGTCGCCGAAATGCTTGTTCATCTCATTGCAGACGAATACAAAACCCAATTTTCAACAGTCCGATTTGGGAATGTCCTCAATTCGGCTGGCAGTGTTGTACCCGTTTTTCGTGAGCAGATTCTTCGAGGTGGGCCGATCACGGTAACCCACCCAGATATCGAGCGGTACTTCATGACCATTCCAGAAGCAGCTCGACTGGTCATTCAAGCAGGCCTCCTCGGAAAAGGCGGTGAAGTCTTTGTGCTTGATATGGGTGAACCAGTACGTATCGCCGACCTTGCCCATGACATGGTGCGGCTCTCAAACCTTGAAGTTGGTCGGGATATTGAAATTCGCTATACCGGATTACGGCCGGGTGAAAAACTCTATGAAGAACTTTTCACTGAGCATGAAACCCTCTTGGATACCAGCCATCCAAAAATTCATTCTGCTGAAATAAAAGCCATGGGTGTTGAGAGCGCCGATGTTGTCATTGACCAGCTCACCAACGTCGTACATCGACCGGGTGATGAAATTCGGGTTCTTCTGCATCAGCTTGTCCCAGAATATATGCTGCCAAAGAAGGTAGAACCGACTGGCGCGATTGCAGGGCAGATTGGAACCACACCAGAAGTGCCACTCAAACGATCAGCGTAGTAGCAAGCTCGAATCCATCTCTGGATCACTCCGCTTCAAGTTTTTTTCGGCCAGATTCTATTTCTTTTTTCTGTTGGTCTGTAACCGCAGGCCAGTTCAGATCAAGCTGTTCAATCGTGCCGGCTAAAATAGTGGCGACAGCTGCGCGACTTACCCATTTGTTGTCGGCTGGAATGACATACCACGGCGCATACTCAGTGCTGGTCGCTGCAATCATTTCTTCATACGCTTTTGTGTAGTCATCAAAGTATTGTCGCTCTTGAATATCGGCACTCGCAAACTTCCAGTGCTTATCTGGCCTGTTAATTCGGTCAAGGAATCTATTCTTCTGTTCTTCCTTTGAAACGTGGAGAAAAATCTTCACGATCTTTGTGCCGTTGCGGGCAAGGTGCTTTTCAAAAGCATTAATATCATCAAATCGATCCTGCCATGTCTGGTCGTCTGCATGCACGTCCGGGATACGTTGAGCTTCTAGCAGATCTGGATGTACTCGAACAATAAGCACCTCTTCATAATAGGAACGATTGAATATGCCAATTCGGCCCCGCTCTGGTAGTTTTTTCATACACCGCCAAAGAAACGTATGATCGAGATCTTCAGATGACGGCTCCTTAAAGCTCGTCACCTCAACGCCCTGTGGATTGATGCCACTCATCACATGTTTAATGGCACCGTCCTTCCCCGCAGCGTCAAGTGCCTGAAAGACGACCAGCACGCTCCACGCATCTGAGGCGTACAGCAACTCCTGTAATTCGGCTAGTTCTTCAACACTGTCTTCAAGGATTTTACCCGCCTGCTTCTTTCGCTTCTTTTCTGGCCGATCTTCGTCACCTGCCCACGCCGGGTCACGTGCAGCAAGATCCGGTGCCTCTCCTGGTGTGACGCGAAACATTTTTGTGGCACGTTTGAAATTATCTTTGAGTGACATGTTTTTATGTTGATAGAGGGTCAGAATTTTCTGTCACGCACTGCATTGATTGTGTTACCCGCCACCAGCGATACGTGTTGCAACTTCTGGAAACACAACACGGAATGCTAGATACGCCATGGTAAAAGTCAGAAGGAGATTAAAAGCTTGGCCACACAGGTAGAGCACAACCGGTTTTGCTGAACCCATGACACTAGCCAGTTTTCGTATATCTGTTTCCAACCCAATACTGACAAACGCTAGGCAAAAACACCATGATCGCATCATCTTGACCGGCCCAGAGAGCATCGCAGTAATACCCTCTTGCCGAGCCTCTGTGCCTGTCGAAGCAAGGAGTGTAAAAATGGCCGAGGCGGCAACGAAACCAATAATAAATTTTGGTAGCCGTTTCCAGATTTCTTGAAGCAGCCCTAAGCCTGTTGCAGGGACCTGCCCCGCTTCGACGTCTTCACCTGACCGGGCCCACCATGCAGCAACCCCTAAGGAAATAAAGCCAATCATCACGTTTTGAATCAGCTTGACTGAGGCGGCAACATCACGGGCCACTGGCCCAACAAGTTCACCTGCAGCTACGACCGCGCCTGTTGAGTCGACCGTTCCACCAATCCATGCACCAGCTAAGACCTGATCGAGCCCTAGTGCATTACAGACTGCTGGCAATGTAAACATCATTACAACAGTAAATGCCAATGAGATCCCAACGGCAATTGAGAGTTCTTCTTTTTTTGCCTTGCAGGCAGCGGCAGTTGCTACTGCAGCGGATACTCCGCACACGCTCATGTCTGCAGAGAGAACGAGATTCAGCGTTTTGGATTTGATGCCAAGAACACGCTGACCAAATTGATACGTTCCAATAAGAACAATTGGTGTCGTAATCCACGACACGAGAATGCCGGGAGGCCCAAGTTTCATCAGGGTGCCAAAGAGAAGACCTGAGCCCATCAAGACGAGCCCAGTCTTTATATAGAGTTCTCCACGCAGCCCGGGCTTCAGCCAGCTCGGTATTCCAATAACATTGCTAATAAAAAGTCCACCGACAAACGCCCACAGTACATATGAGAGCTGCAAACTTTTTATTGTTGTCTGCGTACTCGCCAGCCAGGCAAGAGCCGCCAGAAGCGTGACTGTTGCCACAGCCGGCAGACTTTTTCGTATGGGAATCCCCATGCCAGCAAGCCCGATTACAAAGACGGCTATACAGCCGACACCAGTAGCAAGTATGGCAAACACTGTCGGGGGACCTGCTTCTTGTGTAGAACCCTTCAAAGCTGTAATTGGATTGGTTGTCCAACTACCCGGCTTGGCGACCCATGGTGAAAGTAGATTTTCAAATGATGTTTCACCAGTCGCAGGTACAAGCACTGGCTGTAATGCAAACCAGGTAATGACGAGCAGCCCAGCCGCCATAATCATTGCCCAAGCATCATCACTTTGCCACCATGACGGTGCGGATTCTATCTGTTTCTTCGTTTCCTGACTTTGCATCGCGGTATTTTATTAATCTTTTTAAAGAAGTAGAAAAGCCATGTATTTGGTATGGGTGTTAGGTATGTACTGAACATCCCCAAACCATTTTTCAACAACCATCATTAT
>CAXEMW010000261.1:0-4379 GCA_963997395.1 uncultured Planctomycetaceae bacterium | reverse complement strand
CCTCATTGTTGGCAGACGCCGCCGGTGCTTCCGGCCGTGAGGGCCTTGAGCTGGTCTTCGGCGAAACGGATATTTCGAACCCTTTCGTACCTGTTGAACAGATGATGCCCTTCCTCCCTTTTGTACGGTGTCCAAATACTGATGAGGCCATTCAACGCGCCTTTGAGAGTGAGCACGGGTTCCGGCATACAGCAGTTATTCATTCTCACAATGTTCGAAATATGACCCGCATGGGCCGGCTCCTCGACACCACGCTCTTTGTTAAGAACGGACCCAGTGTTGCAGGACTGGGTCTTGGCGGAGAAGGCTATCTCTCCTTCTCAATTGCTACACCAACCGGTGAGGGGGTAACGACTCCACTCACCTTTACACGACAGCGTCGGTGCACACTGGTCGATGACCTTCGAGTTCTTGGAAGCCCTCAATAAACCAGCCCAGAACTTCAGTTCCAAGAAACTCCCCAAACCCTATTCCCAACAACCACGAAACGTTTTCATGCAAGTCGCACAAGTCATCGGAACAGTCACCAGCAGCTTCAAGCACGACTCGCTCGTAGGAGCGAAGCTGCTGCTTGTTCAGCCGCTTCTTGCTGACGGCGAAGGCTACGACGGTGATCCACAAGTGGCTGTAGACACTGTTTCAGCTGGAATTCATGACCGCGTTGTCATTACAAGCGACGGTCGTTTAATGCGAGACGTTCTCAATAGCAAACGGACTCCAGCTCGCTGGAGCACCATCGCCCTCGTTGACTAGCCCTTCTTAGACTGACCACAACACAATGCCCACTCAGCCTCCTGTTTCCTCGAATGACATCGCCCGCCTCGTGACTGAGGTGCTCAGGCGTATTCATGCCGAAACAGATAGTTCACAGACTCAGTCCGCACGGCTGACACCACCAGAGGCGGCAGCGACGGTCTCCGACAGGGTTATCGCTGCAGAGACAATCATCAAGCTTGCACCGGGTACAAAGGTTGCATACGTCGACCGCAAGGCCGTCATCACCCCTTCAGCACGAGATCTTGCTCGAGATCGTGGAATTGAGCTCATTCCTACAAAACCTGCCATAGGACAGAAAACTGAGCCACGACTGTTTATTGCTCAAGCGGAATGCACGACCAACGTATCGGCTATCGCAGCGACAATTCGTCGTGCGGTATCAACGAGCCAACAACTGCCTTCCGCCGGCCTTGCCCCAACTCTTGAGTCTTTCGCCGACCATGCAGGCCGTGATGCGGCACGCTGCATTCTCCTCACTGAAAATACCGCTGTGGCCAGTGTTGCAGCCAATCGTTTTCCACCAATCCGGGCAGTTCTTGGTTCGGATCCCACGGCATTAACTGATTCCATTGCACGATGCGCTGCGAATCTTGTCATCCTTGATCCACGTCATTTTTCGCCAGCCAGCATGGCCCAGATAGCCAAAGAACTGACTACGCGAATTGGAAATCCACCAGAAATACTTGCTACCGCACGTGCCAATACAAGCCATGCCGAATGTAGCTGCCAGAAGCCACAAACCACTTACCCAAGCAAAACAAACAGAACACTATGAGAATCGGACGAATCATTGGAAGTATTACGCTCACGGAGGCGCACCCAACTATGCGAGGTGGGGTTTTGCGTCTTCTTGTGCCACTACGCGCCGAGGACCTTGATAACGAAGATGGCCCGTCTCCAGAGCTTGTGGCCTGGGACGAAAGAGGAGCTGGAAACGGCCAACTCGTTGCATTCAGTGAGGGAGGCGAGGCAGCACAACCGTTTCAACCGGAAGGAAAGCCGGTCGATGCCTACATTTCAGCCCTGATTGATCAGATTGACCGTCCCAACCCTACCGAATAGTGAAACCAGAATAATCGCAGAACCGACCCCAACCCAAAACATGAGGAAGACTTGAGTAATGATCGCAATGCAGCACCCTTTGCTGACCCGAACACTTTACTTGAGAAACCGAATACAACACGACACGCGTGAACTTACGAGGAGTATTTGATGGCAATCACCACGACAGACCGATCTCTTGCGAGCCTAAAGGAAGAAATTTGTGACATTGGTCGCCGCATCTACAACAAAGGGTTTGCAGCAGGAAACGATGGGAATATTTCGTTTCGGCTCAATGACAAAGAGGTCTTATGTACACCGACACAAATTTCGAAGGGCTTCATGAAGCCTTCGGACCTCTGCATTGTTGATATGGATGGCAATCAAGTTGCTGGTCAGCGTAAGAGGTCAAGTGAAATACTCCTTCACCTGACGATCATGAAAGATCGACCTGATGTGAACTCGGTTGTTCACTGCCACCCCCCACATGCAACAGCATTTGCGGTCGCTCGCGAACCAATTCCTCAGTGTGTCTTACCAGAAGTCGAAGTTTTTCTTGGCGACATCCCCATTACAAAATATGAGACTCCAGGAAATCAAAAGTTCGCCGATACGGTTCGACCGTTTGTGAAAGATTCAAATGTTGTCATTCTTGCCAATCACGGAACCGTGAGTTTTGGTGAAACAGTTGAGAAGGCATATTGGTGGACAGAGATTCTCGACGCCTACTGCAAGATCCTGATGCTTTCCAAAGACCTTGGGCGTGTCACCTACCTTTCAAAGAATGAGACCCAAGAACTACTCGCTCTGAAGCAGCAGTGGGGCTTCAAAGACCCACGCCTCGACAAGAATATGGAAAATTGTGACATCTGCGCGAATGATGTATTCCGTACTAGTTGGGGCAACACTGGCGTCAGCCGAAATGCATTTGATCCACCACCAGCAATGAATGCAGCTCCGTCAACAAGTCAGAACATCGATTATGAGGCAGTTGTCAAAGCCGTGACAGAGCAGGTTTGCAAGGAACTCGGACTCAGTGCCTAGGGGCACCGTGCACACTCTCACCCTGTGGCAGTACAGGACTGGAAACAAAAAAGGAAAGAACATGAAGGTTGGAATCATCGGTGGTGGCGGTATTGTTGGTGCATCAGCCGGCTTTGCCCTCCAACTCGGTGGCATTGTGCATGAAATTGTGATCGTTGACGTCAATGATGACCTTGCGGATGGGCAGGCGCTCGACATGATGCATGGTGCTCCTGCGATTGCTGATCAGGTCATCACGTCTGGTGCCTATGAAGATCTCGCAGATGCCGATCTCATCTGTATAACTGCGGGGCTACGTCGCAAGCCAGACGAAAGTCGCCTTGCCTTGATCAACCGAAATGTCGCATTATTCAAAACAATACTGCAATCCGTGAAGAAGGCAGGCATTAAGTCAGACGCAACAATTCTTGTTGTGAGCAACCCAGTTGATATTCTGACCTATCTTGCCGAAGATGCGCTTGGACTTCCTCATGGCCGAGTCATTGGGCTTGGAACATTACTCGATACACTCCGATTTCGCAGCCTGCTTGCCCTGAATCTCCATGCGCCTGCTACTCAGGTTTCAGCAATCATCCTTGGAGAACATGGTGACAGCATGGTGCCGATCTGGTCGAGCGCCAGTGTTGGTGGACTTCCGCTTGAAAAATATCCGGGGTTCACACAGAAGCTAGGACAAGACACATTCATCCGCGCCAAAACATCAGGCGCAGAAATGATCAAGAAGAAGACAGGCGCCGGATTTGCTGTTGGTGTTTCAATTGCTGAGGTTGTTCATGCGATTGCTCTTGATAGCAAACGCATCTTGCCGGTTTCGTCAGTCCAGCGAGGGTGTTATGGACTACGAGACGTTGCTCTCTCTGTTCCGACTGTTGTTGGTCGTGGTGGTGTAGAGCAGACCCTTGAGGTTGAACTCTGGCCAAAAGAATTACAAGCACTTAAGCGAAGCGGTGCAGTACTGCAGGAGACGCTTGGCAAAGTCCTTGCCGGAGCAAACTAATTAGTCTCCTGAGTCATTCGGATGAGTAGATTGATTTGCTCGTGAGAAGTGCCTTTGCCGTAATAATAAAAGCTTGTCACGTGCTGTTTAAACACTTCGAATCCGTACGACACTCAACGGCGAACCTCCTGAATAACAGGCATGAACCGTGACTCTACTGCTGAGCAATATTCGGCTGCACGCCAAGCGTCTCTGCAAGCTCAACAAGTAACCGCTGCACAAAGTTGAGCTCGGCCCGTTGAACGAGAACACTTTTGGCCATGCGAGGATAGTCCGTAATAACACCGTCTACACCACGCCCAACCATTTTTGATACGGACACCGGGTCATTGAGTGTCCATGCGTATAAAAGTTTATTTGCTTCATGAGCTTCTTGGACCATACGACTCGTTGCAAACCGCGCATTTACCGCAAGAAAATCTGCCTCAATACCGCGCACGTCCCCAACCACCAGTGAAAGCAGAAGTCCTACCCGCCATTGCGGCCGCAGTTTTTTTAGCCGAGCAACAATTTCTGCCTT
>CAXEMW010000260.1:0-4389 GCA_963997395.1 uncultured Planctomycetaceae bacterium | reverse complement strand
CTTTTTCGTTGACAGGATCAATAGTCGGTATTCTTATTGGTGCCACCTGCTTTGCCTTTATTCTTCGTGAGCTGGGCGGTGATAAGCTCATTCAACATGGATTGGAAAGCCTCCCGTTTGGTCCATTTGGTGTCATTGCCATTGTTTTGGGAATTATCTTTTTCTTGGGTTTCTTTCTCGATTGGATTGAAATCACAATCATTGTGCTACCACTTATTTTGACGACGATTGGTACATTCGATTTTCAATTTGTTGATCCAACGCTGTATGAACGGCAGGAAAGCTTTTTGGTTGCACGAACACAGGCAAATACTATTTGGTTCTGTGTTCTGATGGCTGTCTGCCTTCAAACTTCTTTTCTCACGCCGCCCGTCGGATTTGCAATTTTTTATCTCAAGAGTGTTGCGCCGCAGGAAGTCAAACTGATTGACATCTATAAGGGTGTCGTTCCGTTTGTCATCATTCAGCTCATTGGACTGGCTCTTGTTTTTTGCTTCGGACAATATCTTGTCCTGTGGTTACCTCAATATGTTTATGGAACGTAGACAAATGCTCGGAGGCACGGTTCTTATTGAGAAGAAACTGCAAGTTCTTTCGTCAGCTTCCGTTCAATAAAAAATGAACCTGCTGCAATGACAAAACACCAGGCAGAAAAACCAATGCATTGCGTGGTAAAGTCGACACCGCAGTCAATGAGAAGCCCAGTAAGCCCCGGACCAATCGCTGTGGAAAACACCATGACAGTAGTTGTGAGCGAGCGTATAGAGCCAAGATGTCGAGTCCCGTAGAGCGCGGGCAATACGGCTCCCCAAAGCGCGCTGGACATGCCCATTGTGATACCCATTGAACCGAGAGCGAGATACCAGGCTGTAATGCTTGTCGCCTGACTGATCAGTGCCATACCAAACCCAATTGGTAGCAATAGAAAAGGAATGAGACGATGACCTCCAAATCGATCAACTGCCCAACCGGCCCAGAATGATGCCATAACACCAGACAGCGCAAAGCAGGAGAATGCGGGTGCCATGGCAACGAGTTTCCACCCTTTTAATTCAGCTAGATGTGTCTGATTAAAGAATAATACGGTGCCCATCAGGCCGGGTGTAAGAAGCGTTGGCAACAGTGCTGGGAGGAGCCAGTGACGCATGGCGTCGTGACGTGACCAGTGTCGGCCCTGAAGACCGGATAGCATATGATGTTCAGTCAGTTGTGTCGGTACTCGATCTGTTCGCAATAGGGCTGCCATGGTTGGCAAAAGAATCAGGAATAGAAAGATAGCGACACATATCCATAAGGCCTGCCAGCCGAAGGCTTCAATTACGATGACTGCAGGTGCTGCAAGCAAAATTTCGCTTGCTGGATATCCAAGATTAGCAAGCGCGACCGCACGCCCCCGATGATTTACAAACCATCTTCCTAGTGTGGTCATTGCGATGTGCCCAAACATGCCCTGGCCACAGAATCTGAGTAGAAACAATGAGCAGCCCAATACCCATACCGATTGGCTGACCGCCATACTTACAGCAGCGATTCCAAATAAACAGGCTGTTATCAATGTGACAAAACGTGGCGGGACACGATCGACAATTGATCCCTGCCAGAACATGATCACAGCTGAGGCAAGAGTCGCCAGTGTATAGATGCCTCCCCACGCTCCATCAGAGAGAGCAAATTGTTCTTTAATCGATGAGGAGCATAAGGAGATAAACCACGTTTGCCCACCAGTGGATGCAAACGTAAGAAGAAAGCCGACAGAAAGCCAACGGATATTATTTATCAAGAAGCGAATCATAGAAGCCTTACGTTGTAGAAAGGTTATCCGAACACCTTCTGACAACGAATACAATGGGCAGGCATAATTCAGGTTTTATTGACACTGCCTGATGGCTTTGGAAGGCCATCAAACGATAGGCAGTTCAGGATAGTCCCAAAAGAGATTACGGTGATGACAACCATGAAAAGGCATCTGCCCACAATTGAATTGAAGAGCATCTGAATCTACGGAGTCATTTGCTGTTTTCCAAAATTGATCAGCAATACAATCAGTAGAATGCTCCTACAGGATATTTACTCGGGAGGAGCTGCAGAGTCCTGGTTGCTGAATTGAAAAAGTCTCGGTTGCTAAGCAAGAATCTCTTTCACCACCTGACCATGAACATCGGTGAGGCGATATCGACGGCCTTGGAATTTATAAGTAAGTCGCTCATGATCAACGCCGAGTACGTGGAGAAGTGTTGCATGAAAGTCATGTATGTGGACACCCTCTTCTTTGATGTTGTATCCATAATCACAGGTTTTCCCGTAACTGATGCCGGGCTGAATGCCGCCGCCAGCCATCCATGATGTGAAGCAACGGGGGTGGTGGTCACGACCAAAGTCAGCGCCAGGTTTATACAACCCTTGGCAGTAGTTGGTTCGGCCAAACTCACCGCCCCATATCACAAGCGTATCATCAAGCATGCCACGATCGGCAAGATCTTGAACAAGTGCAGCAGCAGGCTGATCAGTTTCTTTACACTGTTTCTTTAAGCCACCTCGCAGTCCGCCGTGGTGATCCCATCCCTGATGATACAGCTGAATAAAGCGAACACCTCGTTCAGCGAGTCTTCTGGCAAGAAGACAATTCGCTGCAAAACTTCCAGCATCTGTCGCGTCGGACCCGTAACGCTCAAGAACATGCTTCGGTTCATCACTCAAATCAGTAACATCTGGAACACTCGCCTGCATTCGGTAGGCCATTTCATAGTGGGCAATTCGTTCTGTAATTTCACTATCAGGCGTTCCGCTGAATTGATGCTCATGCAAACGTCGTAGGCCATCAAGCATGAGTCGGCGGTTGTTTGAAGAGACACCTGGGGGGTTATTTAAGTAGAGTACAGGCTCACTGCCAGAACGGAATCGTACCGCTTGATGTCGTGATGGAAGGAAACCCGATCCCCAAAGATGGCTTTGTAAGGGTTGGCCGCCCTTATTCTTAGTGAGTAAAACAACAAACGCTGGAAGCTCGTCAGTAATGCTACCAAGCCCATAGTCGAGCCATGCACCAATACTTGGCCGACCAGGGATCTGCGATCCACTTTGCATGAAACAAACACCGGGCCCGTGATTAATACTTTCTGTATGCATGGCTTTGACAAAACACAGCCGATCAGCAATTGCAGCGGTGTGTGGCAACAGTTCACTGAGCGTAGCTCCACTTTGACCATGCTTTGAAAATTTGAAGGGGGAACCAACCAGTGGGATTGAACTTTGGTTTCCACTCATGCCAGTTAGTCGCTGTCCACTTCGTACACTTTCAGGAAGTTGCTGACCTGTGTGTTTGACAAGAGCTGGCTTTTCATCAAATAGATCAAGCTGAGAAGGTCCACCGGACTGGAAGAGATAAATAACACGTTTTGCTTTGGGGGCATGATGAAGATGCTGTAAAACACCGTTTCCGCTGTCGGCTTGCACATCTTTGTACAGCATTTCGTTGAGTGCAATACCACCCAGGCCCATCCCAAATGTGTTGAGCCAGCTTCTTCGATTGATTGTCCAGTCAGGAATACGGAATAGATCACTCACCGTTTCACCACACTTTCATCGTGTGCATATAAGCCAGCCAGAACTGCAGAGAGAGCAGCTACATCAATTTCACTAAGATTTTCATTGCTTAATTTTTGTCCAACGGCAAGGAGTTTCTTTGCGTCTTCTGGATGCGATTCATACCAGGACCGCTGGTCTTCTACCATTTGGACAAGTATTTTTTGTTCATCTTTGTCAGGATGTCGGCTTGTCAAAAGATAAAATGCATACTCAATTGCCGCGGACGAATCATTCGAATGCGTATGTAAAAGATGCTCAGCAAGCACTCGGGATGCTTCAACAAACTGTGTGCCGTTGAGTAGAATAAGGGCGTGCAGGGGTGTGTTAGTCGTATCGCGTTTTGCTGTACAGATGACCCTATTTGGAAGGTCAAAAGCCTCAAGCACGGGAGCTGGTCCACTCCTTCGCCAATATGTGTAAATACTTCGGCGGTACAGTGATGTTCCAGAGCCGATTTTTTTAGGTTTAAATGATTCCGCAATATCGTACGGCCTTACCGGGGGCCCACCACGTGTTTCATCCAAGAGGCCGCTTACTGAAAGTGCGGCATCACGAATCATTTCAGCTGAAAGTCGGTGCCGCGGGCCTCGTGCGAGCCAATTATTTGTAGGATCATTCATCATTGTTTTGCCATCAGCCAGACTTCTTTGCTGATATGTGTCTGATGCCATGATGAATTTCAAGAGCGATTTGACATCCCATGAAAACCCACCCTGATCCTTTGGGTGAGAAAATTTCCATGCAAGAAAGTCAAGGAGTTCCGGATATTCAGGCTGCGTCGCCTGGCTACCAAAATCTTCTGAA
>CAXEMW010000259.1:0-4438 GCA_963997395.1 uncultured Planctomycetaceae bacterium | reverse complement strand
GCAAGTCAAGACTCACCGTCAATGCAGAAACCTTGTCACCCAAAGATGCCACACGTGAATTGAAGGTTTTTGTTTGAACCTGGCAGACCGGTGTATCCAGAGAGGGAACGACACTCACGATAAGCGGCTTCCCTGAGAAATCGTCTCGTTTTACGTGCTGCATCCCATCTGCCCCATAACAATGAAGATCAAAATCCGGGGCCTTCGCTCCTGGCACCAATTCATCGCCAACAAGTGTTAACGGATTGCCTTTGAAAGTAACTGCGCCAGTGCGATGATTCGTCATGAGAGACTCCTTGAACTAAACTGTAATAATTCGATATGGTTCTAGAAGTATTGCGGGACAAAGCAATGACACAACCCCACGCTGTAAACTAACGGGCCTCTCGGCATCATCTGCCATCCCAGGCACATACGCACCCCTTCCAAACCTATTCAGTCTCAAAAATCACATTATCGATGCGACTTATTGGACAAACAAGTCAACGCCTCGGATTACTCCTTCCGGCGTTTGCAATTATCCTTGAGCTCAATCACACAATTAGCCTTGGGCAGATGCTGATGATGCTGGTTGCCTCGGTGTGCCTTTTTGGCATAGGCCGTATTCTAGAGGGCTACGGTCAGACCTAAACGACTGCCTTCAGCCAACCCAAGAGCAATCGAATCTGCTACTCATACACCACTCGTCTCTTTGGAAGTATTCATGTTTACCCCACTAATTTTCAAACCGCTCTATCGCCAGTACCTTTGGGGTGGACGCCGATTTCAGAGCTTGCTTGGACGCGAATTAGAGCAGCCTGGGCCCTACGCCGAATCATGGGAGATCGTCGATCACGGAAGCGACCAGAGCATTGTCCGCTACGGTCCGCTTGCCGGAAAAAGCCTCGGTGAGTTAATGCGGGAGGACCCGCAAGGTTTGGCCGGCATCTCAACACCGAGCACGTTCCCTCTTTTGTTCAAATTTCTCGACGCACACAAAGTACTTTCTGTACAGGTTCACCCGGACGATGAAGCTGCCTCACAAAGAACTCCACCCGACCGAGGCAAAACTGAGGCTTGGTATGTTGTCGAAGCAGAACCAGGGAGCAAAATCTATGCAGGCCTGCGGGATGGCATAGACGAGCCTTCGCTACGGAAAGCTATCACGGCAGGAACGTGTGAAGAAGTGCTCCACGTCATCGAACCCAAGGCAGGAGACTGCATATTCATTCCTGCCGGTACTGTTCATGCAATAGGAGCTGGCTTGGTCATTGCCGAAATTCAACAGTCGAGTGATATCACTTTCCGTCTATTTGATTGGAACCGTGTCGATAAAAACAATACACCCAGAGCCCTTCACCTTGACGAAGGAATTGAGGCAACTCGGTTTTTGGGGCCGGTCACACTCGCTCCAAAAAAACCTACAACTGACCCGGCTGTTCGACGACTTGTGGAATGTTCCTATTTCTTTTTCGACGAGGTGCGTCCGAATTCAGCGTGGATGACAACTGGGAATTGTTGTGAAATTATTGCAGTCTTATCTGGTGTGTTGAAGCTTCCCCCTGACTGGAATCTACCAACACTTCGAAAAGGTGACTGCGTTCTCTTTCCTGCCGAGCTTCAACCGCAGAGTCTTTCATGCCAGCGGGATGATCACGAGAATCCACACCTTCTAAGAATTACTGTTCCGCCACCACGAGAAACGGTGGAAAAAAACGCTTAAATACGTCGGAAACATCTGGTTTTCGACCTTGGGAAAAGCCGGAGGTCTCCCTAGACTCTCAGCTTGTTCCGAGTTGTATCCAGTTTTTGGAGTGAGCACCCATGCACGTTACCCGCGCAGTGGTAGTAATTTGCTGTTTTGCATGCACAGGCTGTGCCTCACTCGGTCGGCCCGACTGGGCCCAACCAGGTCCGGCAGCCAAACAGAGACGACGTGCGGTTCGTTTCGACCCCTATTTGCAAGATGATATTGCACCGTCTGCATTGAGATTGCCGCTAATGGACGGAACTCGGCCGCGTGATTTTGCGGATCCGGTACCAGAAGTCACACGATCTCGCTGGTGGGCGCCCGTTCGGTAGCACAATGCTGTATCCTTGAGAGATAACCACTTCCTCTGGAAACTCATCCTGTGCCTCCATCACCCCGAAACCAGTCAAAAGCCGCGAGACAGACCTCTCGAAGCCCGTTGGCCCGAAAAGCACCACTACGGCCTGAATCGGGTCGCCCACGATACGGAAAGAATCCACGTTTCGGTATGGATGACGATGGGCTTGAACGACTTCAAAAAGTGCTTGCTGCAGCGGGTCTTGGCAGCCGTCGCTCATGCGAAGAACTCATAACCTCGGGTCGTGTGGAGGTTGATCACGAGATTATTACAACTCTTGGAAGCAAGGTCGATCCGGTCCGACAGCAGATTCGTGTTGATGGAGAACGATTACCCAACCCGCGACGTACCGTCTATCTTCTCAATAAACCTGTTGGTGTCGTAACGACTAATTACGATCCTTCAGGCCGCCCTCGGGTAATTGACCTTGTACCAGCAGATCAACGACTGTTTCCCATTGGTCGCCTCGATCGCGCAAGTGAAGGTCTAATTCTTGTGACCAATGATGGAGAGCTTGGCAATCTTCTCACTCATCCAAGATATGGAGTTGAAAAGAAATATTTGGTTCAAATCGCAGGTATTCCGACGGCGGAGACAATTGAATCACTGCGGCAAGGGATTAGTCTTGCAGAAGCGACTGTGCAAGCAAAAAGGGTTACTGTCCGTTCACAACACAAGCAAAGCACCGTATTGGAGATGGTTCTAGACGAGGGGCGCAATCGAGAAATACGAAGAATGCTTGCATCTCTTGGCCATAAAGTACAGCAACTTAAGCGCATAGCAGTGGGTGACCTGACTCTTGGAAATCTTCTACCAGGGCAGTGGCGCAAATTGACGTGGGAGGAGGTCGAGCGTTTACGTAAATCTGCATCTGTCGTAGTGGGTGACTTTCGAACACGAGCACCACGCACCAATGCACCCAAAAGGACGTATAGTGGCAGACCAAGAACACACCGTGACAGTTCCAATGGCGAGAGTGGTCGTCGGTCGAATGAACAGAGTAGAAAACGACGGCCAAAACGCCCAGGCAAGGCGTCCTCGTGGAGAAAACATACTCGCTAGAGAGCCAGCGGGTTAGAATAAAGGATTATTCGATTTATTGAATCAATTAGCAATCGCACTTTTATCAATGTCATCTACCAATCACTCGTGTAAAACCTATTACCAACAGTCTAAAATTGTTGCCCACGAACAAATTGCTGAAGCAACATGGCGAATTCGTGTTGACTGCCCGAACCTTGCCGCGACAACTCGTCCCGGTCAATTCGCAATGGTTCGTCTCACTGGCCGGAACGACCCACTTCTTGCCCGACCTCTTGCGATATACGATGTGTTTCAACAACATCAAGCACCAGACCACTGGCAGCCGATGTCTCTTGGTCCGGACAACGGCTGCGGAAATCTACGATTTGTAGACTTCGTCTATGCGGTAGCTGGCAAATTCACAACAACATTGACCTCGTTACGGCCGGGTGACAGTGTTTCCCTTTGGGGCCCGCTGGGTAATGGATTTCAAATTCCTCCGACTGATCACCTCGTACTCATTGCCGGTGGTATCGGGCAGACAGCGCTTCTCATGTTGGGCCGGGAATTCTTAGCCTCAACCCCCTCAAGTCAGGCTACGTTCTGTTGGGGCGCAGGACACGCAGGTCTCTTCGGACATGCCGAAGACTTTCGCAACCACGGAATGGATACTCATTTCGCAACACTTGATGGATCTAAAGGACATCATGGTACGGTCATTGACCTTCTCAATGCCATTGAAAAAGATGGCATGTTCAAGCACGCTGCAATTGCATGCTGTGGACCTGAAGGGATGATGGGTGCGGTTGCACAATGGGCAGCGGAACGCTCTCTCAATTGCCAGGTGTCACTTGAAACACCAATGGCATGTGGCATCGGAATCTGTTTTAGCTGCGTTGCACCAGTCCTCGACGAAAAGGGCAACTGGGATTACCAAAGAACCTGCATTGAAGGACCGATTTTCGACAGCCAAACAATCCAATGGGATGCAATGACCTGAGCAATCAATCTGCTGTAGCTTCAGACGCACGCTCTTAGCTAGCCGCTGACTGAGCGGCTTTAACGATGCGGGCAGAAAGTCTCGACTTGATCCGAGCGGCCTTATTTTTATGTATCGTTTTTGATGTCGCTGCCTGGTCGGCTTTCTTGGCAACCAACTTAAAAAGATCATTTGCTGTCGAAACGTCTTTTTTTGAAAGAGCCTCAAGCACTTTTCGGATCGATGTTTTGATCTCCGTTTTCATAGCCTTGTTTCGATCACGGCTTCGAACATTTTGACGTAATCGTTTTTTAGCACTTGCCGAATGAGGCATTCTGTCATTCCTGAA
>CAXEMW010000258.1:0-4446 GCA_963997395.1 uncultured Planctomycetaceae bacterium | reverse complement strand
TTTTGTTTCACGTGGTATTGCGATGTTTCGACAGCCATTATTTATTGGATTGCCACCACTTAAAGTGCGCCAACCTGGCGGAGTATCTTTCCTCGTACCGATCGTACTGCTCGGCACTGCCTTATTGGCGGTTCCAGCCTCAGCTCAGGAATGGGCCGAGAAGATGTTCTCAGTAACAAGTCATAATTTCGGGACAGTGGCAAAAGGGTCAAAAACAGAATTTCGATTTATTTATAGAAATTTATATGAGGAAGATGTTCACGTTAGTAGTGTCCGTACAAGTTGCGGTTGCACCCAACCAGCGATCACAAAAAAATTGATTGAAACCCATGAGACCGGGGAAATAGTCGCGGCATTCAACACAAGGACTTTTCTTGGTCAACATGGTGCAACTCTCACTGTTACGTTCGATCAACCGTTCTATGCAGAAGTGCAGTTGCGAGTTGCAGGGAATATTCGGGGAGATGTCACATTTGAACCTGCATCAGTCAATCTCGGAAATGTTGACCTTGGACGAGGCGCAGAGCAAGTCGTCCGCGTGACACACATGGGTTCGACTCCGTGGGAGATAACTGATGTCAGGAGTGCGAATGTCAATTTTGAAGTACTGCTTTCCCAGCCTCAACATACAGGTTCCCAATCTGCATATGACTTAACGCTTCGACTCAAGCCAGATGCCCCTGCTGGCTACATCAACGACCAGTTGATTCTCGTCACAGACGATCCGAGGGCTTCACAGATCCCGATGGATGTCGAAGGACGCGTTGTAGCTGAGGTGACTGTAAGCCCCCAACTCCTTGCACTCGGGAATGTCTTGCCCGGAGGAAGTGTCACAAAGAATATTGTCGTGCGGGCTAACAGACCGTTCTGCGTTACCGGGATTGTCTGCAATGATGGTTGTCTGAGTTGTCCGGCGAAAGAAACTCCTGCAAAGGTTCATATTTTACCAGTAACATTTCAGGCTGGGGATGTTGGTGGGCAAGTTGAACGGGAGCTGACAATAACAACCGACTTAGGTGATGGTGCCGTACCTGTGGTTACAGTGCAGGCCATGGTTGATGTGGTGCCAGCGGATGGAGCTTCAGCACGTCGCAGTCCTTCTCAGGCTCAGTCAGTGAGCCTTCGGTAGCACTCACTGATTTCTAGCGATCTTCTATGGACACGTATGGTCGCGGCGCCTGGCCAACATATTTTGCCAAGGGTCGGATCAGGCGATTGTTGCCCATTTGCTCAATAATGTGTGATGTCCATCCACTCACGCGTGCAACAACAAAGAGTGGTGTGAAAAGATTTATAGGCAGCCCGAGGGCGTGATAGATGCGGGCAGCCGGCCAATCGAGGTTCGGCCTGAGTTCTTTTTTCTCGAGCATCAGTTGTTCCAGCTTGTATGCGAGCTTTTCAAGCTTCTGGTGCTTTTCGTACGTTGAATCGCTGTAGATAAGGCGATGGCATGCGTCGCCCAAAAGAGCCGCCCGGATATCACCCGTTTTGTAGACACGGTGTCCGAATCCCATGATGACCTCATGGTCGTTCAGTTTTCGGGCAAGCCATGGCTCGATGTTTTCAGGCACACCAATGTCCATAAGTTGATGGAGAACTTTTTCATTTGCCCCGCCATGAAGGGGGCCCTTGAGTGCTCCGATGGCTGCAGTTACCCCGGAGTGCATATCAGACCCAGTAGAGGTAACGGTACGAGCCACAAACGTCGATGCATTGAATTCATGCTCGGCGTATAAAATTAACGTTGTATTGAAAACGGTTGTTGCGATGTTGGAGGCCTTCGTGTGGCATAACTTCTCTAAGAGTGCAGGTGCTAGTGGTTTGTTGGGCCAGCGAGAGGGCAATTCACCACGGAGACAGTCAAGCCATGTAGCCAATAGAGCGGGGACTTGCCCCAGTAGTTGTTCAGCCTTCATGCGCTCTTGGGAAAGATCATGAGAACGAGGTGATTCCTTAGGGCCATTATCACATTCAAGTTGGCCTAAGAGGCTCACGCCAGTTCGAAGCACATCCATAATTGAGGTTTGGGGTGACGTCTCGGCGAGTCCTTGAAAGCAACAGACAACGGTTTGGGGTATTGACTGCGCAGCATATTGGATCCGCCCAGTAAAAGCTTCGAGCTGAGTTGCTGTAGGAAGATCGCCCCACAACAAGAGGTGCGCAATTTCTTCGAAGCTACATTGCACAAGGTCTGAGACGGCGTACCCTCGGTATCGCAGGGTTTCGTCAAGCGAGCAGATGCTGGTATGGCCTGCCATGACGCCGGCGAGCCCACTCTCAGTGTCTTTTTGATTAGATGATGGATGAGGCATGGGTGATGTTTGAGGTGCGAGAAAAAATAGTGTGGCTTCTTAGCTATATCGAATTGCAGGAGACGGTGAGGTGGTTGGAATTAGTGAGTCATGCCAGGGGGGCGGCTTTTGCTCGGTCGGGAAGGGTCGTAGTCGAGTAGGTCGTAGAGCTCGTCTCGAGTTTGCATTAATTCAAGAAGTGACTCTTGGCATTCTTCATCCGCAAGAACATTGAGGCCAACCTTAATTGCTTTCATCGCAAGCCGAAGAAGTGTGACCGGGTAGAGTACAGCTGCAAAGCCAAGATTTTTTAGTTCGTCACGGGATAAAAGAGGGCTCTGTCCAAACTCTGTCATGTTTGCGAGTCCTGGTATCTTGAGACTTTTGAGGAGTTGTCCTGCTTCAGAAAACTCTTCTTTGCTATGCAAGGCCTCAGGGAAAATCCAATCAGCCCCAGCGCCATGGTATGCCTCCATTCGGGAAAGGCAGTCCTTCATGGAAGTGACGCCACGAACGTCAGTGCGAGCAATGACGATTGTGTCTGCTGATTGCCTGCCTTCACAGGCAGCATGAATTTTTTCAGTCATTTCACTTTTTGGAATGACTTGCTTGTCATTAAGATGCCCACATCGTCTATCAGCTGCTTGATCCTCAATCTGGATGGCAGCTGCCCCTACAGCTTCGAGCCGAGAGATGTTTTTTTTAATCATATCGCCGTCACCGTAGCCTGTATCAGCATCAACTATGACAGGAATGGTGACAGTTTTTGCAAGCTGAAATGTTTGTTGCTCTAATATTTCGAAGGGGATAAGGCCAATGTCGGGAATCCCTAGCAGTCCGGCTGAGAGTGCGGCCCCGGAAAGATACACTGCTGGAAACCCTTGACGCTCAATTTCTTTAGCCGCCAATGGAAATGGTGCCCCCATAATCGTGATAGGACGGTCTTCAAGGAGAGTGCGGAGGTTCTTGCCACTCTGGCCGGTAGGACGAAGCGTCGTCTTTTCAGTCATTTGCTTGTACTCACGAGCGAGGAAGATGCAAAACTATATGCTTGTAAGCGTAACGTACTCGCTGCCATATTGACTGTAGGACATTTTGTTAACACAACACCACAAGGTTGAGGGTGGTTTTCTATGAAAGGAAAAGAAACTCACGACCAGAACACGAGGTCATCACTTTTTGCTGCAGCTGAGGTGGGGGTTTTCACAGCAATATTTGCGGTTGCTGGAGCATGGCCAGCACCTGATGTGAATGAAGGATATTATCTGGCAAAAGCTCGCCACTCGTTCAATCCGGAATGGTGTGAAAATGATTTTTTTCTCAATTCAGGAGAGGCGCACGGACTCTTTTTTTATCTTCTTGGTCCTCTCGCGGCGTCTGTTTCGCTAGCTACAGCAGTTTGGGTGGGACGATGGATTGGCTGGTTGGCATTAGCGGTAGGATTTCGGCATGCAGTGTGGCCTCTTCTACCCTCTCGTATGCATCGTCTGTTTGCGGCGGCCATCTTTTCGTTAGCGGCCCGCTATACCACGATGGCAGGAGAATGGCTGATTGGAGGGTGTGAGGCAAAAGTTTTTGCATGGGCTCTTGTTCTGGTTGCCTGGGGTGAGGCTGTTCGTGGTCGCTGGGCTTTTGCATGGCTGTTGAGTGGAGTGGCGACGGCGTTTCATCCATTAGTGGGTGGATGGATGATGATCCTCATTGGCCTCATAGCTATCAGCCAAATCGTGAGAAAGCAGACACGAATCGGTTCCTTTCATCCGCTCGTTCTTGCGTGTGTCACTGGAGGCGTATGCCTGGCGTCTATTGGCTTATGGCCAGCCTTGCAAATCTCCATTGGGGTGTCTGCGGGTGTTCGTAATCAGGCGGCCGCGGTTTATGTAGTTGATCGATTGCCACACCATCTTCTTCCTCGATCGTTTCACGAGGTGCTCGTTGCCAGGCATTTACTCGCGATCATGTTCTGTGGGTGTCTTTATGCAGCCTTGCCTTATGAGGCAAAGCGGTCACGAGGTCTAATGATTGTTTTGGCGGCAGCACTGCTGTCCTCTGTCGGATTTGTAATGAGTTTGTTTGAATCACTCGCTCCGTCCTTCGTTTACGGAATGCTGCGTTTTTATTGGTTTCGCCTCGCGGATGGTCTTCTTCCTCTTGG
>CAXEMW010000257.1:0-4461 GCA_963997395.1 uncultured Planctomycetaceae bacterium | reverse complement strand
TTAAAGCCGGAAAATAAAGATCAACTTGTAAAAGTTTTGACATATCATGTCGTGCCCGGAAAAGTATTGGCGAAAGATGTTGTCAAACTTAATAAAGCCAAAACAGTTGAGGGTTCGGAAGTCGCGATTGCCGTAACTGGTGGTGTCGTTACTGTCGATAATGCAAAGGTGATTAAGACTGATGTGAATTCCAGCAATGGTGTCATTCATGTCATTGACACAGTAATTCTTCCGAAAAACTAATCTGTTTCGAGAAGAGTGCTCTCACAACTGAAAAGGCTGCCAGCAAAAGTTGGCAGCCTTTTTTCTTTGACTCGTTTATTGACAGAATTCATATCTTGAAATTAGTTGCAAAACATTTGGAGACGTTTGGCACGAAACAGAGTGCACGCCAAAATCATCAACGACACTTCTATTTGTTTCTGCCTGATCATCGCTTTTCTTCTCTAGATACACATATGGATTTGCCTGTGCAGGCGGGACTGATCGTTCAAAGTGATGCCGATACTCAACAGGAATACAGATTTTTTTAATCCCAAAATTACTTCTGGAAGGCGGTTCAAATACATCTCGAACTTCATATACCACCGTGATGTCCTCGCCTTCAGGTGGCCCATCGCCTAATAATTTTCCGGGAAGAAAGGCCGATCGGGCCGGCCCAACCATTAACTCCGTTGGCTTCGATTCCTTCGTAAGCCAAACTTTGATGTGATACCGGCTAGTCTTTTCATCAGAAGAAGCAAGAGCGTATCCCACAAGACAGTTGTCACTTACGACTGACAGGCCAAGTTGGGTAGGGCCGTTCAGTGATCGCGTTCTGAGACGACCGGTTCGAGCATTACCTAAGGTAATAGAATGCTCTACTGACTTCTTGACTGATTCAACGCTTACGACATTGTACATTTCTTCAAAAGCGACACCCCGCACTTCTGTGGCTCCAAGGAACCCAATGCTGACTGCTGCATAGAGAAAGATATTCTGAGCTTTCTTTTGAACTATATTTTTTGTTTGCATAAATAATCCTCTCAAAGCACTCCGTCTTTCTCGTGCTATTCCCGACGTGGAACAAAAAGGCTTTTCAAGAGCGAACCCAAGATTACATATGAAAGAATCATTGCGACTATGCGAACGATATACATAGTTATAAGATTTGGAGGACCCCCAGAAAGAGCCGACTGAATCATAAAATGTCCAAGATAATGTCCCGCCAGCGGACAGAGAACAAAATAAATCAACACAAGAAGAAGGACACGCATTTGTAAACCAGCCGGAAGTTAGAAACTGGGATCCACGAGCATTTTGATTCTACGGTTTCTTACCAAAATTTCGTTGGAAAAATTCCTGGTGAAAATACGGACTCATGGGTTTTCTATAAAGGAACGGGCTTGATGGAGCATGTAAACCTGGATCGTCTTGAAAGACTTATTCACATTCCGGTTCATTCGCGACCAGACTGGCTAAAAAATGCTCGTGAGGACGCTGAGGAACTTCTCTGGCTTGCTTGTCGTGCAAGTACAAATCAAGACCTTGCTTCACTTGAAGAACTGGATCGAGAAGCAGGCATCATGGCCGAAAGACTTCAGTACCGTATGGACAACGAACTCTAAAAAAAAACAGTTTCCCCAGACCTATAAAAAGCTGAAGAAACTGTTATTTCGTGTGTTACCAGTGATTTCTATGAGTTCGATCAATCTCTTGTTCGAACAACATGAGGCTCTCCGCAACGATCCCAGCGAATTGTTGCACTGAAATCACAGCAGCAGTAATCAACATGCGTTACACCACTGCCAATCAGAGCACATCGAGTCGATACGTCTGGTGCCTCACAGACACAGCACTCAGGCACACACAGTGTGACCGGTACTGGGCAGCCGTCGCATGGACTACAAATCATCAGGCAGATTTCGACCTTAGGTGGCGGTGGACAACGGTCTTTTCCACAACAACCAAAAAGCCCGGCATCAGCATGACTGGAACCCAAAACGACAACAAGCATCGCTGCTACTATTGAGAATGTTTTCCACGTTTTCACGTTGAAACTCCTTCGGTATATCGAGTGAATTGAAACTGCCAACAATAGTACCAACGATAAAACTCAAAATCGAGTTTTTCGGTGCTTTTTTGCAAAAGCACCGAAAACACGCCAAACAGGGCTTTATGGCAACTCCCAACCTTCACGATAGGACCGGCTCACGAATTGGTTCACTTCAGAAACATTTGGACTTTTCAGTTTTTCGGCATCCCACTGAATTCGTGTTCCCTCACCAGCCCGCAGCGCGAGGTTCCCAATAAGTATTGTTTCGGTGAGGCGACCTGCGTAGCCAAAATTGGACATGGTCCCCGGTTCATACTCTCCCTTGATCGAACTCACAAACTCCCATTTCTGACGCTGATCACCGCTTCCCTTAAATGGAATTCGTGGCAACGTTTCAGCCGGTGGCTTGAAGTCAACAAAATCTTCTTCTGGTAAAAGAAAATAACGTGCTCCATATGAATCCGGTGAGAACAGGACACCCTTGCTTCCAACAACAACAGCACCGCTCGTTTTCCGACCGCCTTCTTTCTGCTTGATTACTTTCTGTTGGAATGATTCGGGAAGCTGTTTGATTATTGCCTCTGGTGGGAGTTCGCCTCCGTCATACCAATGGAACTGACACGGTGGCAGACCACCCCGCTTGCCAAACTCAAAGAGAAGATGTGAACTTCCAGGAAATGTCTCGCCCTCGAAAAGACCAGGGTTTTTCACCGCGGTCACCGCATCGGCATCAAAGAGCTTCAATGCCATAATCGGCATATTGGTCGTGTGACAGGCCATATCACCAAGCGCTCCAGTGCCAAAATCAACCCATCCTCGCCAATTGAAGGAGTGGTAAACGCCTTTTTTAAATGGACGCATCGGTGCTGGTCCTATCCAGGCATCCCAGTTGAGGTTTTCCGGAACTGGATCTTCACCAGTGGGTCTACCCTTGCCTTGTGGCCAGACGGGTCGATTCGTCCAAACATGGACTTCTGCTACATCTCCGATTGCACCACTTCGAATGACTTCAACTGCCTCACGCAGTCCATTCTCACTCGTGCCCTGATTTCCCATCTGTGTGACAACGCCCATTTTCTCCGCTGTCTCACGCATTAACCGAGCTTCGTGGATGGACCAGGTCAGTGGCTTTTGACAATACACATGTTTCTTCATCTGCATTGCCTTTAATGCTGCAACTGCATGTGTGTGATCAGGCGTACTGACTGTCACAATGTCGATCTTGTCTCCAAGTTTCTCAAGCATTTCACGAAAGTCATCAAACTTCCCTGCATCGGGAAACTCCCGTGACTTTTTATCGACAGTTCCTCCATCAACATCACATAAACCGATAATACTGACTCCTTGTTCAGCAATATGGCTGGGATCGCTACTGCCCTTACCGCCAACGCCGATACATGCAGCCGAAAGTCCTTGAAGGGCCGATTCATTAGCTCGTAAAACCGGGCTTCTACCCGACCAGACTCCAAAGCCAGCACCTATCGCAGCTGTACGACCGAGAAACTGTCGGCGGGATGTGGATGAACTCATGCGCGCTATTCCTTTGTAATGAAGGCTTACTTTTTCTTGCATCTCTTCTTATTGATAATCTACACAAGTCTAGGACTCTTTGATACGAGCAAGACAACATATACGTAATATATACGTAATATTATTTCCGTCTCACACAACAATTCACATCCCTTGTTTACACTACTCACCTACCAAAAAACGGCCTTATGCTCGCCCTCAGGCTGAGTTGCAAACACATAATGTGTAATGAATTTATTTCTTACACATTATGATTAACGCAACGTTCAATACCATTTATCCAAGGTAAAACCCTGTGCTTACAATGCCTTATCAATTGCTTCCTATGCGTTTTTCTCTTCTCCTGATCGTCGCATGCTTCTCCAGTATCGCCATAGCAACTCCACCAAAGATTATTCTTCAGACAGGTGGTGTCATAAAAGAAAACAGTGATGGAGCTATTGTCGACATTGACCTCAGCGATCGTCCCCTGAACGATCAACTCATTGAAGCACTTGCTTCGCTTCCAGAACTTTCAGTACTACGGCTACGAAGAACATCGATTAGTGATGAACAACTTGGTCAACTGACTTCACTCAAGCTACGAATGATCGACCTGAGAAACACAAATATCACAGACGCAGGGCTCACTCACCTTGCTCAGATCGAATCTCTCGTCGACATACAATTAGAAAAAAGCAAGATCACAGACATTGGCATTCAAAAGCTATCTGGTCTTGACCTTAAAAGCTTTAACGCCAACTACTGCACCAGTATTAGTAATCGCTCATTGGCTATTCTTGCCGCCATGCCGTCGCTCGAACAAATCCAGCTCGATTACACAAAAATAAATGATGAGGGCATGGCTGTGCTCGCAGCAACAAGCCGATTAAAACGGCTACGTATTCGTGGTGTTG
>CAXEMW010000256.1:0-4476 GCA_963997395.1 uncultured Planctomycetaceae bacterium | reverse complement strand
CTTAGCAAAAGCCGCAGCTCGCCTAAATTGCACCATACAAGTCGCCAGCGCTCCCTCACAGTTGCTCATCGTGGCCAGCAGTCCTCATCAACGCTGCGCGTGCCAAAAATTGGAACCACAAAAGCCGCAAGCAGCAAAAAACACACCCGGCACTGGCTTCAACGCAGCCTCCAATCGCATCGAATGGATGTACCTCTCAGCATTCGGCCGCTATCCAACCGAACAAGAAACAGCAACATCCATTGCGTTCCTGTCTTCAAAGACATCCGACAACAAGGCATATGACTTTGATGACACCTGCTGGTCAGAACTAGCTCATGCTCTCGTGAACACGAAGGAGTTTATCTTCCTCCGATGATTCACCACGACCCATTTCCGTGCCACCAACACAGGCCCAGTCCTATGAGTCGCCGTGGGATGCTTGCACAATGCGCGAATGGATTTGGTGCAGTGGCACTTGCAGCACTCCATGCTGATCCAGCATTTGCTAATGACGCAGCACCGAAAAACTCGCCTGTGCAGGCTGGCCATGGGCCGCACCATACGGTTCGAGCAAAAAACGTCATCTTTCTATATATGGATGGTGGACCCTCACAAGTTGACACGTTTGATCCAAAACCACTGCTCGATACATACAACGGCAAAGATCCTGGCGACCTCTTTAAAGTCGAACCAACTCAGTTCAATAACAACGGGAACGTGCTTGCAAGTCCGTGGAAATTTAAACAGCACGGCAACTCTGGCATTCCCGTCAGTGAACTCTTTCCGCACGTATCCCAATGCGTTGATGAACTTGCTGTCATTCGGTCAATGACGTCCGGTTTTCCAGAGCACACGTTCGCCAACTACTTTCTCCACACCGGAAGTGCACTCCAAGGCCGCCCAAGCATGGGGGCATGGGTCAACTATGGACTGGGGAGTGAGTGCCAGAACCTGCCGGGCTTTGTTGTACTCAACGGCGGGCTTATTCCTCCGGGTGGCCTCGATTGCTTCGGCAGCGGTTTTCTTCCAGCCAGCTACCAGGCCTCAGTCTTTAAGCCATCGGGTACAGGCGTTGCCAACATCACGCCTCACAAGACAACGCCACAAGACCAACGAGCAAAACTCGACCTTATTAATAAATTGGACAGCTTCGCTGAGGCTCAGTTTGGAAAGCACGACAGCATTGAATCTGCAATTAAAAATTATGAATTGGCGTATTCAATGCAAATGGCAGTTCCGCAGGTCATGTCAATTAGCGACGAACCTCAGCACATACAAAAACTCTATGGGCTTGAGTCAGAATATGAACCAACTCGCACCTATGCGGCACAATGCCTGATTGCGCGGCGGATGGTAGAGCAGGGGGTTCGTTTCATTGAACTGACCTGTCCAAATGTTGGCCATGACCGTTGGGACCAACACAAGAACCTGAAGAAAGGTCATGAAGACAATGCACGAGCTGTCGATCAGCCAATTGCCGCCTTGTTACAAGACCTTCGCCAACGCGGCATGCTTGATGAAACGCTCGTTGTCTGGGCGGGCGAATTTGGTCGCACTCCATTTGCCCAAGGAGCCAACGGGCGAGACCATAATCAGTACGGCTTTACTGTCTGGATGGCAGGCGGTGGTGTGAAACCAGGAATCATATACGGCGCAACCGATGAGTTCGGCTATCGCGCGATTGAAAATCGTCTTGAAATGCATGACCTGCACGCAACAATGCTTCATCTATTAGGCGTCGACCACACCCGAAGCACATTTCGTTTTAGTGGCAGAGACATGCGGTTGACCGATGTCCATGGGCATGTGGTGAAAGAAATAGTCGCGTAGTCGCCGCGAAACATCAGAATCAGAGAGATAAAGAAATAGGTGTATCGTTATGAAAAGACCATTCGGACTGCTTGCGGTTTTGTTGGCCGCTATCGTTGGAAATCATTCAACATTTGCAGCAGACGATGTCACCCCATTAGATATTACATTCAAGAGACAGGCGGTCGGCAGGTTTACATTTGATGAGAGTTCTGCCATTCCTTTATCAGGCTTTACACCGAACCAGGTGGTAAACCTCAAAACTGAGTACCCCCAGATTCCGATAACGAGCGAGTCTTGTCGCTACACAATTGACGGTTCACTCCTTCGAGTAACATCAGAAAAAACTGCTGAGTCAGCATTGTGGATGGGAGGATTCAATCCATTTGCCACATTCGACGTCTCGTTTGCTGAGACCCAAAAACAGTCTGGCAAGGCCGGTGTGGAGTTCGCCACGCCAGACAATCAAAACCGGGTGTCGGTAGTAGCCTGCTTCGACGCCGGCCAATGCCGTTCTCTGCGATGGAGCGTCCTGGTCAATGGAAAGCAACTGGAAGAAAAGAGCACGAATCTCAAGCAACCTGCGAGAGGGCCATTCACCTTACGAGTTCAGGTCCTCGGAACCGGTTTGAACGTTTTCCTCGTTCGGAACGGCCGTAACGAAGTTGTGAGTACACATGATTTCTCCAAGCTCATCGATTTGCGTCAAAAAAAACATATCCAGTCGTTCGAGTTTCGCTTACTCACCCAACTAAACGCTGGGCAGGAGATCGTCATCAATCAAGTGAATGCTGCGCTCACGACGGGAGTCGGCCAAGCAGACATCTGCGCGCTCACCTATGAAGATGGCTCCCCACTGCTCGACAACGGTCGGTTGTGGTTCACCATGTCTGTGCGAGGACGACATCTGCCTCACCCGCTGCAGGGCGTGTTCAGCCTGAACCCCTCAGTTTTCGATGTGCGTCTTGAAAGCATTATTGTATTCGACAGGGACGATGGTTTGCTCCGCAATGAAATTGCCTCTCATATTTTTTATGACCGGAACGCAGAACAATGGCGGGGGCTCACCGTTGGGTTTTCTGCCGAGGGTGATCCAAAGAAAATAGAACCGAAGCAATTGTGGGCGGTGTCGTCACAACGTGATCCGCGATTTGGTTTCACCATCATGAAGGCCGCGAAGGTCGATATGCCTGGGGGCGAGGAAGACCCGCATATTATTTATGATGCCAGAGTTCAAAAGTGGAGAGTTCTGGTCTGTACAAAAGGCGGCCCGGGCTATCCAGCCACACTGTATGAAGCCGATCATTGGAACGGACCGTTCAAGCAGATAGCAGGACCGGTTGATATCAACAGCACTGGCTGCCTCCTTCAGAAATTCGGTTATCAATACTATGCATTATTCGGTGGGAAAGGTGGGCAGTTCCATGTCTACTCCTACCCGGAGCTCAATGCTTTAGGTGTTCTTGATATGGATCGCCCCCCATGGAGCGAGGGAGAGAATTCCCGCTGTTGGCCGAATGTCATCCCTCTTCCCGAAGGCTATCCCTCGCCTTATATCGCACTCAGCATGGACCGCGCGAACTATCCAGGGCTGAAGGGTTGGACTTACGGCGCGCTTTATCTCTACCACGGCCATGTCAAGTAACAAAAAAATGCGAACTGCGAAAGAAAGCTAAATGAAAAAACTATTTTTTACAATCTTAGCCTTGGGTGCGATTTCTGTTTTAGCAATGGCTGACGAAAAGTCAGATCACCCCGTTCATCTATTTATCCTCTCGGGTCAATCGAACATGGCGGGCATGAATCCGGAGACAGGTTTTATGCCTGAGGCAAAAAAACTCTTCAAAGACGAAAAAGTCGTCTACATCAAAGTCGCAAAAGGTGGCCAGCCAATATGCAGATGGGTCAAGGAGTGGGAAGATATCGCAAAAGAGAAGGGACTGGATTCCAAACACATCCAAAAAATTACGAAAGGTGAAGGAGTCCAGTTCTATCAGCCTATTCTTGATCAGTACAAGGACATGCTGGAGAAATACCCCAATCCGACTTCAGTCACTTTTTGCTGGATGCAGGGTGAACGCGATGCCAGTGGAGGAGCGGATGCGGCGTACAAAGAAGCGTTGAAGCTATTGATTACGAATCTTCGACGTGACTTGAAGCGACCCGACATGAATTTAGTCATTGGTCGCATAAGCGATGCTGCTCCAGGGAAACCGAGTTGGGTGGCAGTACGAAAAGCTCAACGTGAAATCGTCGATGAAGACGCTAGCGGTGCCTGGGTCGATGTGGATGATCTCAATGATCGGGAGGTCGATGGCAAGATAGTGAATGCAGTGCACTACAACAGGCCGGAGGGTTACATCATTCTCGGGCAACGTTTTGCGCGTCAGGGCTACGCTCTTATTAAGGGAGAAAAGCCCGCTGAAGACGGCAGGCCGTAGGATGAAGAAGACAATCTGCCTGAAGTGAATCCGAAAGTCATTGAGCGCCTTTCAAAACGCCTGGCACAACTTCAAGCCGACCAAAACTAATTGAAGGAACGCTTGCTGTTTTTTTGATCCATGAGGACTCTGTCACTCGTTCCGCCGAAACTTTTCCACTTTGTTGGAAACAATTGCCCCTTTCATATCATTAGAAAGCATGAAAAGACCCATAAAAAGAATTGAAAAGAAGTCTCTCAGTATT
>CAXEMW010000255.1:0-4485 GCA_963997395.1 uncultured Planctomycetaceae bacterium | reverse complement strand
TCCGATTTTTCCCACGACCACGGTTTTTGTCCGTCGAGGTCAATATCTGGCACCTTGAGCAAGGCAAAGCCTTCAATTGGTTTCTGCGTTCGGATAGTGATTGGTTGATCTGTTTCAAAAGTTATAGTTTCGAGTTCCTGCGGCCGAAGCGGCAGATCGATTTTTTCCTGCTCACTTCCAGGTGCAATTGTTACGATCGTTGATGAGCTACTTATTGTGAGTAGTCTGCTCAGTGATTGGCCGATGCCACGGGCTGGGACGAGAGGTGTCAGGGCAATCGCTGTTCCTGATGCTGCCAGAAGGAGCCATGCGAGAGGGCCGAGGAAACCGTCATGCAAACTGGCTTTTGCCTCAGCTGCAGCCCGCGGTGCGATCAGTCGAAGAAGGCCCCACAGTGCTATAAGAACGAGAGATGCAGAAAGCGCTCCCATGCCAACGAGCCAAATCGGTGGAAGTGCGATGAGCCAACGGTTTGCAAAAAGTGGCGTGATCATGTGTGCAATCAATATAAATGACATGGAGAAAATCAATTCAAACGGTCTCGTAATCCACGAGCCCCCTCAACGAATCTATTGTGGCATTGATATCAACTTTTCGAAAGATGGGCCGTTCAGTGACCGGTAGGCCTGATTTTTTGTGGGTGAAACGGCTGTTACGAGGAAGACGAAACGTTCAAAAGAGGGCCTGCAAGCACTGTTGATGATGAGGCTGGAAGGTGCCATTCAGCGAGAATTCGGTGCAGATCTTCTCGTGAAATTTTGTCGAGTGTTGCCAGGTCATCAGGAACTGATCGATATCGGCCAAGATGAGCCCATTCGAGGCCGAGGCTAAATAGTCGTTGTCTTGGCCGTTCTCCCGCAAGGACAACACGACTGAGAAGTTTGTTGCGTGCCTGGTCTACCTCATTGTTGCTTAAGCCGTTTTCCGCTCCTTGATAGATTTCGACAATACGATCAAGGAGTGCGTGAGTGTTCTCTGGTTCACACGAAAGTTGTGTAACAAAAACACCAGCATCCAGGAAATCATGATGATTGCATGCCGCATGTTCTGCTTTGCCTGAATCAACGAGATCCCAGTAGAGACGGCTACCGGAATCATCTCCAAGCACGACAGCAAGAAGTTTTGCAGCGAAGCGGTCGTTGGTGTCTTCTGCCGGCCCGGGGGACATTCGGACGGCATATTCCAAGGCTGCCTGCTCCCGAGTGATAACGTCAGTGACTATTCCGGATTGCGTGGTAGGAAACTGGACTTTGCGGTTGCTGGGTGGTGAAGGTTTCCATTCTCCGCAGAGTTGATGTGCACTTTTGATAAGAGATTCGAAGTTAACTGCACCACTTGCTGCCAGAACAAGATTGTCGGATGAATAACGCTGCTGATGGTATTCACGCATCGCCTCAACCTCGAGTGCTTCGATTGAGGACGTGCTTCCAAGGACACTGCGTGCGAGTGGGTGGTCTCGGAAAAAAAGAGCCCGACAGCGATCGTCAGCACCGAAAGGTGGCTGGTCGTCGTACATTTTAATTTCTTCAAGGATCACTTGTTTCTCTGTGACGAAGTCATCTTCTCGAAGAGCTGGCCGCATCATTGCCGAGAGTAGCTCGAGGGCGTCATGCTGTTTTTCGGGAAGAACGGCAGCGTAATAGACCGTGTCTTCCTCGCTGGTGAAGGCATTCGCACTTGCACCCATGAAGTCAAAGCGGAGGTTGATATCTTCTGCAGATAACGTATCCGTTCCCTTAAACACCATGTGTTCAAGGAAGTGGCTGGCACCAGAGATAGCATCGTACTCATCTCGTGCGCCTGTTTTTACGAAAAAACCAAGGCTTGCCGAGTGAGCGGCTTCGCTCACTTCCGCTACGATGTCGAGTCCATTTGGAAGTTGCTCATGGCGAAACTGCATCAGGTACCTCCAATGGGTCGCGGCCCAAGGAAACAGTGGTTATTTCCTTGAGAGGATTCTTGGCGAGCCAATCTTCAATGCTTTCAACGGAAAGCTCGTCAAGTCGCTCGAGATCCTCAGCAAGAGTTCGGATCCGTCCAAGATGAAACCATTGTCTAGCCATTGCGCCTGCTCGTGCTGCTGTTGATTCCTGCTGCATGACAAGCCCACTCTTCGCACGAGCCTTCACTCGGTCAAGTTCATCCTCAGTAATCGTTCCGGGAAGAGCCGCAATTTCATGAAGCATGACATCTAATGTCTCCTGGGCTCGATCCGCTGTTGTGCCAGAGTAGGCCATTGCCGCAGCAAGATCTCGCTGGGTTTGGTAGCCGGCAGAGACGCTGTAGCATAAACCCCTTTTCTCACGAACCTCCGTAAAGAGCCTTGAGCTTGAGCCTCCGCCAAGTACTGCGAGAGCTGCCGTTGCCTGGAGCGAATCTGGGTCACGGTAGGGCGGAACGTCCCAGGCGAGTGCAATATGAGTCTGCTGGGAATCGTAAGGGACATGACATGTCTTGTCGCCGCGATCACCAACAGATATTGGATTGGGAGGCTGCCCCTGCCAGTCACTGAAAAGAGCTTCGATCTGCTTTACAAATTCAGGCCAATCAAGTCGCCCGGCTACAGAGATGATCATGTCCTGTGGCTGGATGAATGTAGTCACAAAGTTTTTTACATCGGTGTGGCTCAGTTCGGCGACATCAGCCGATGTGCCCTCGCTCGGAAGCCCCCACGGAGACGGGTAGTGTGCTTTCCGTAGTGCGAGCATCGTACGGTGTGTCGGGTCATCTTCGGTGCCGGCAAGATTCTGCAGAACGACCTGACGGGCTGGATCAAACTGGTGTTGGTCCAAGAGTGGACGGCGAAGTATGTCGGCGTAGATTTTTAGCGAATCTGATAACTGTCGAGATACCATTGCCCCAGCAAAACTGCCATGGCTCATCGAGACTGACTGTGACCACTGGACGCCGGCGTTATCGAGTGCGGCAACAAGTTGTTTGCTATCACGCTCGCCAGCCCCCCGGAGCATCAGTTCACCGGCAAGGGTTGCAAGGCCACAGCATGAACGACCAGCATCACGGGTGGAAAGAGAATCGCAGAGACTGCCAGCCGCGACGTGGAAAGATACGGAGACGGATTCAACACCCGGCAAGAACTCGCCGAGTAAAATGATTCCGTTGTCGAGAGTAGCCGTCTGAAGAGTCTGCTTCACGAAATTTTGTTTATGCCATACGGACAAGTGATTACACAGATGACAAGCTGATCAGCGGTTTCGATGCACCAACTGGCATCATGTGAAAAGCCTCGTCTTCCTACGATTCTGCCATATCTGACGGTGTTTCTGCCACTGCTAACTCTTGAACCACGGAGGAAACCATTGATGTGATCACGTTCTGCTGACTGCTCGTGGACGAATCCAGTTGTGAGTTTTCCTGATGCAGACGGCTCGCAGGAAATCCCAGCGGAAGAGAATCGATAGATGAATCGGGCCCATATCGAAAGAGTGAGGAATCGATCGGTTTGTAAATGGTTTTTGATCTTCGGAAGCCAAGACGCTGATAGAGCCTGATTGCAGCGATGTTTTCAGCGGTCACCTCAAGAGTGACGTGACAGGCGCCTGCGGCCTCAAAACCAGACAGTGCCTGTTCAATCAAGACGCTCCCCAGTCCACCGCCTCGTTGAGAGGGCACAATGCCAATATTCTGAATCGATCCAATTCCTGAACGATCCATGACGCCTTGAATGGTTCCGCACCATTCAAGCGGGTCAAACTGGGTTTCATTGATTCCTCTGTCGCGATTCATTCGCCGGGCAATCAGCCAGGTGGCATCGGGTAGAAAACCGGGTTTTCTACGAATTTCCTGCATCAGTCTCCGGCAGCCTGAAAGTTCACTGAGACACGGAAAGACCTGCGCATCAATTTCCCGACAGAATGCTTGGTATTTTGTGCGGGCGTGAACATCAAGAAGGGCCTCGTTCCATGGAACGAGTTGGTAGCCACTCGGCAGTGACGCCAGGGGCACGTACGATCTGGGAAGATCGATATCCATTCGGAATCGTTTGCAGTAACCCGAGTCCATGAGGAATAACCTCTCCCTGAAGAATCGCAAAATACGCTGTCTATGAACCTAAGACTGCATGATCTTTCCGTCAACGTGCTGGTTTTGACAAATCAATTTTTCGCGTAAAACAGCGCCGTGGGGCAAATTGCGGTGATCAGGCGGGTTATTCCGGTGTTCCCGTCTGGTTTTGAACGAAGCGCAGCCGTCCCTGAAGTAGGATACACTTTTTTGAGTACCCAAAAACTGTTTTTTGAGAGGTCGAAAAAGAAATGCCGCGAATCGCCACCACCGTTCTGGTTCTTTCGTTGCTCTTTACGTCATTGATGAACTCAAAGGCAGCATCGCTGCATGGCGACATCCGCGATGTACCTCGAGTTAACGAGTCAGGTTCGGAAGCAAAGCGCCAAGGAATAGTGCAAAAGGTGGCGTTCTCCGCTAATCACAATTGGGTGTACTTTCCCGTGAGTTTACTTTCGCGTGTAC
>CAXEMW010000254.1:0-4496 GCA_963997395.1 uncultured Planctomycetaceae bacterium | reverse complement strand
CCACAAGTACTAGTTTCAGGCAAGGTGCCTTCTTCAGCTCGTTTCGGATTCTCGAACCTCAAGCGGTCAGACTTTGCCGCTCGCTCCCAAACCGCCGCAACGCGGTTAGAAGACAAACACCCTTCAAGTTTTTTCGCCGGCGCCACGCCCAGTGCCAAGGCTGGCAGAAAAGGATCTACCGCATTCCGATCTTCGCGTCACACGGGCGATTCGACGACGTGATTCCCATTCAAAGCGGGCGGGAGATCCGGGACTGGTACGAGCGAACCGGCGCAAGACTTGAATACCACGAATACGACATGGCTCACGGCATCGATCCTTTCAGAAGCTGGGCTCCGCGTTGGAGTCGTTTCAGACCTTGGGTGTGTTGATGCACTGTCTTCAGTACCTGAAGGTGATCCGATTACTGATCCTCGACAGTTGGCGTGTTGGCTACGACGTCTTGAAGAGAGTGGCTGCTCCCACGCTGTGGTTGAAGTGTCCAGTCAGCTCCTTGCCAAGCACGCGTTAGCCGGCGTTGTCTGTGATACGATTGCCGTAACAAACCTGGGTAGTGCACATCTCGACCTCCACGGTACCGCATCGGCATACCATGCAGTGAAAGAGCGGATTCTTCGGGCATCATCAGCCGATGGCGCACTTGTTGCCAATAGTGACGACCCGCGATCTCAACGGCTCATCAAGCGATATCAAGCTGAGGTCACCGGCAGTGTGTTTACGGCGGGTTTGCAAAGTACTGCAACGGCATCAGCGACTGCTGTCGAGCGAACCCTTGCTGGCCAGACATTACTGCTTCGTTGCGACGGAGTTGTAATGCCTGTAAGTCTGGATGTGCCAGTCACATCTTCTGCACGAAATTCAGTGCTCGCAGCAGCTATCGCAATCCGGTATCGGGTACCCGCAGAAAAAATTGCCAGAGGTCTTGAGTCGGTTCGGAGTGTCGCCGGGCGAATCACCCGTTGCGATCGAGGTCAAGACTTCACCGTGTTTGTTGACCGTCCCTCAAGTGGGCATGCCCTTGCAAGCACACTCTCGAGTTTACGGCGGCTTGGCAACGGCCGGCTTCTTGTGCTTGCTGAAGAGAGTCTGGCCGAGCAACTCGGTGGCGAGGAACGGTTTGCATCGCGGGCCTCTCGATGGTGCGATCAGACATTAGTCGTCCCCCGGGGTATTGCGTCAGAGAAGGCTACCGATCGTGATCTGAGGGCGTATGCCCGTCTTGACCGTGAGCTTTCCCAGCTTCACGCGGGAGACTGTGTTTTGGTCCTTGGTTCAGTACCACAGATTGATTCAGGGCCATTTGATCCCGAGGACGATTTCATGCCACTGGAAGCCGTTGTCAACGGCTGGCTTGAATTGGCACATGAGCCAGTGGCTGGTTGGGGAACTGATCGACGGGCTGCCTGACCATGTTTTATGTCGCTCGTTATGCTCTGCGCTGCCATGAGTAGACGACAATCACCTCGGCGCGGCACAATGTGTCCGTAGTGCTTGCTTGGATATATGTGAGCGGAGATTCTTACCCCAACAAGAGACCCATGACAGATCAGCCACCACCATCGCCTGCGGGCAGCCCCTTTGATGATCTCGCCGTAACCGTGCAATTAGCTGAGCCGCTTGCCAAACATACCTGGCTTGGCGTTGGGGGTGTGGCGCAATACTTTTGTGAGCCAGTGAGTATTGATTCACTTTCAGCAGTTGTTTCGAGATGCAATGAAACGGGGGTAAAACTTCGTGTTATTGGAGGTGGTTCAAACGTTCTTGTTCCGAGTGACGGTATCGAAGCAATGGTCATTCGCCTTTCAGCACCACCATTCTGTGGGGTCGAGGTCGATGGCCAGAGTGTACGAGTGGGTGCGGGTGCAAAGCTTGTCCATCTGGTCTCGGCTGCTGTTCAAGAAGGACTCTCCGGTCTGGAAGATCTTGTTGGGATACCTGGAACCGTTGGTGGTGGTCTTGTTGGGAATGCAGCTGCACATGGGTGTAATCTCGGTCAACGAGTACACAGCGTTACAGTGATGCTCCCTGACGGTACAACGGAAGATCGGCTTCGTGATGACATAGCCTTTGCATCGAGTTGGAGCAGCCTCGATGGAGTGATTGTTTTGTCTGCGAGATTTGATCTCGATGAAGATGACCCGGAACGTCTGACAAAACGAATGCAGAAACAATGGATCGTGGAGCGATCGGAGCAGCCCAGTGGCACCCGCTCGGTGGCTATGATGTTTAAAGATCCTGTCGGTACGACGGCGGAGTCACTCATTGCACAGGCAGGGTGTCGGGATTTATGCATAGGTGGTGCATCAATTTATCCAAGCTGTGCGAACTACGTGGTAACTGCAGTCGGATGCCCAAGTAGCGATGTTCAGCAACTCGTTGAAAAAGTACGTGGTATTGTTCGTGAAAAGCTTGGTGTTGAGTTGGCGCCAAGAATTCGTGTTTGGTGAGGCGAACTGTGAGCGAGCACGATACTGAGAGCCAGTCCAAATATTCTGGCAGTATTTTTGGCCTCATCTGGAGATGGCGGGCACTTATTGGTGCGGGTGTGATTGTTATTACCGCCATTTTTGCTGGTCGTATGGCGTGGGAACAGCAACGCGAACGGGTCGTTCGAAATGCGGATTCACTCCTAACAGCTGACCGCATTGAAGTTATCGGCGTACCGCCTTGGATAACGACGGATTTAAAATGGCAGGCTCTCCGGAATGCAAGTCTTGATATGCCATTACCACTGGATGCACCAGATTTGGAAAGACAACTCGCACGGGCATTTGATATGCATCCTTGGGTGAGCCGGGTGGAACGTGTCGAAACGAGCCATCCGGCAGCCGCGGTCGTTTGTGTGGTCTGCCGTGAACCCGTTGCCATGGTTCGTGTGGAAGGCGGGCTGCTGGCAGTTGATCAAGAGACAATTCTGTTGCCAAGTGATGATTTTACTGCTGAGTCAGCAGCGAAATATCCGGTTGTTGATGGCGTGTCGACAAGCCCCCGTGGTCCTGTTGGTTCCCCGTGGGGGGATCCAATAGTTGGTGAGGCAGTGAACCTGATTACAACACTTGCTCCCGAAGCGGTTACGTTTGGGCTTATTGAATGCCGTCGTGTTCCTAAAGAGGGAACGGCAGGGAATTGGTGGGAGTTGGTGGGAAGTGACAAGCTTGTGGTCTTGTTTGGGTCGGCGCCCGGTAAGGCTGTTTCGGGTGAGCCATCAGCGGCTGAGAAGATTGTTCGGCTTAGAAAATTAGTGGCTCGTCATGCTCGTGGAGAAAGTGTTGACGACACAGATCTGACGAAGGTTCGCTAATGCGGGCTCACGCAGGGAGCTTTCAAATTAGAAAAAGTAGTTTTTCGACTCATGTTGTGATACAAAACTGATGTCTGTGAAACTGTTCATGTCTCGTGATTGGAGTTCATTGCCATGCGTCTTTTTGGAATGTTGGTGGTCGTGGTCGTGGTAGCACAGAGTGGGCCAGAAGCTGTCGCCGCACCAGCGAAAGTGGTTGATATGAGTGTTGCCGCGAAGCAACCCAACTTCAAAGTGGTGGAGAATAAGATTACGGGAAATGACCCACTCTCTGTCGCGGCGAGTGCCTACGTCACACAACGAGGACGAGTGGCCATGATGAGCCTTCAGAACTCGATGAAGATGTTTAAGGCAATGAACGGAAAGCCGCCAACGTTTAAAGAGTTCCAAGAGATGATGAAGCAGCACAATGTTGAGTTGAGTGTGCTGCCACCGAAGAGACTCTATGGATATGATCCAAAAACAGGCGGCATTGTAATTCTGGAAGATACGGGTGGCTAACGCGAACCAGTCTGGTGTTCCTTCGAAGAAACCAGCAACGTTGTTTCAAAAGCATCGATACTCTGTCGAGTTGCTTATTTCGCAACGAGCCGCTGCAACTTTTTAAAAGATGGGTTTTCTGCCGTCGCGCACAGTTCGAAGAGGATAGCCTCTGTTGTTGATAGTACGGCACCAGATCCTTCGAGTCGACGAAGAGCGACTGTGTGGTCATGTTCGCGACGGCTGCCAACTGCGTCGACTGCAATACAGGCACGAAAGCCAAGCTGCAGCACGTCGAGTACGGTCTGTGCAACACAGATATGGGTCTCGATCCCACACACGATGAGTGTTTCAACATCTTGGGGGATCTGTTCTAAAAAATCGGGTGTCCCGCAGCAGCTGAAACTAAGTTTCTCAATAGGCTTTTGCTGAGTGAGTTTCGTCGCAATCGGTGCAACCGTCGCTCCAAGGCCTTTGGAGTACTGCTCTGTAACAAGGACGGGAGTATCGAAAAGATTTGCAGATTCGACCAGTCGGCAGCACTCTGTGGTGATGTGCTGTCCTGTTGGAATTGTGGGGATGAGTTTTTCCTGTACGTCAATTACGCAGAGGGCTGAATGGTGTGGAGTCAGTCGCATGGCAAAACGTTTCCTCAGCGAAAATTCAGGGTTTATTCCATCTGGTCTTCCTAGGTGGGACGCAAGAATACATGCCC
>CAXEMW010000253.1:0-4524 GCA_963997395.1 uncultured Planctomycetaceae bacterium | reverse complement strand
GCCCGGTCTCAATAGTCAAGTTACCAACTGCCGCATAGCCACGTGAGACAACTATGTGCCCGACACACCTCACACCGTTTCCGCACATCTCAGACTCACTACCGTCTGCATTAAACATTCGCATTCTTGCTGCCGCTTTATTCGACGGTTCAACAAGTATCAAACCATCTCCGCCGATGCCTCGGTGCCTATCAGAAAGTAGTCGTGCAAGAACAGCTGGATCAAATGACGCTGATTCGGTGAAACGATCAATATAAATATAGTCGTTACCGAGACCATGCATTTTTATAAATGAAAGACTCTGACGAATCACTCTGTCATCCTGCGTCACTTTCATTTCACTCCTAAACAAATTTTCCTTACCGTACAACTACCCAATGAATACTACCGCTCTTCCACCTCATTAAGCAGCCAGTCAGGAACACCCACTACGATTGTCGCATATCCTACGGCGAAACTTACTCCCGCAACTATAAATCACTTTTACCACTTACTTCCTGCTGGGCCGGCCGACTAGCAGTCCGCCGTGGCCTGGTCTTTTCTTGCCGCTGCGACTGCAACTTTTGTATTGCTGCGGCAAGTGTAGGAAACGCTTCAGTAGAAAGCTCAGGCGAGTCCAAAGAACCGTCGACGTGCAAAAGGAGGAATTGCCCGCTGGCACCGCCAAGCATGCGCTTCATTGCTGGAAGTTGTTCCTCTGCATCTCCCATTATTGACCGAAAAGTCATCTGCACGTCACCGTCAAAACCAACCTCTCCATTCCCAACAAGACTTATCGCATCACCCGCTAACTCAATTTCATCAAGATATGCATGAGGGCCTGCAATACGAAACTGAATAAAACTTGAGCCAAAAGCATTCCGATCAGGTGATTTCACTCGGAGCATCTTAAGCATTGCTACTACAAGGGGAAGTTCGTAAACATCTGCATCCCGAATCCGCAATTGGCCGTGACCACGGAGCGAGTGTGTTCCAGCGCGAGTGCCACTAATCTCAACCGACCCGAAAACCCTTCCTTTAGAACTATGAGGAGCTCCGTGGGAATCACACGCAAGTCGCTCAAGATCTGCATCGACGAGGGAGGCTGCGACAGTAAACCCCCCGAGTCCTGAAGAGGACGCCATGCCATCAACTTCTATTTTTCCCCCAGCTACCTTCGCCGAAAGTCGTCGAGGCGTCATGCCGTCTGACACCGTCATGGCACCAAATCGCACTCCTGACTGATCCATAAGAATTGGCCCCCTCACCTGAGTAAGCTGAACGCCTTGCCAGATCGCGCTATCTAAATCTATTTCTCCAACAGCCGACCATCGCTGTCCATCAGTATTGCCTTGAAGACTTAAGCCACCATGGACATTATTCAGTGCCACACCTACGTCAAAGCATCCCTGCTCGACGTCGAGATGGCAATTCCAAGAAGCCGCATAACGACGCTTCGTCAGGTCGCCTTGCTGCTCAGCGCTCGTTGAGTAAACATCGAGGCTCCCATCAATTGAAAGCAATCCACTCGACCCTACGGTTGATAATGCTTCCTGCAAACCGTTTGGCAGAGCACGCAACAACTCGTGGTCAGCCCGAAACCGGTCAGCTGACAGATGGGAAAGCGACACATGCCAACTTCCATCCGGCAAAAATCGACAGTTTCCTTCTGTAGAAACTGTCGTACGAGCATGAACACCCCGCCACCTGGAAAGCTGTAGAAGACCGTTGTTCCAACTCAACCTGCCTTGCAGCTGCTCTAAGCGATATGGAAACCAAGCCGGCTCGATCGACACGGTGTTCGCGTGTGGAGTTGCATCAAGGATGACTTCTGTCTTTTTTTGTCCAACTGTATGTTTTACGGTTGCAATAAAATCTGCTTTTCCTCGCGGCGCAAGGTCGTCCCAGAATCGACCGACACTGGCAGGAAGCGCGTCTCGTAGCTCTTGATCCAACACAACCTCACGACCAGATAATTCGAGCGTAAGCACGCCTTGCTCTCCTGCACTTCGGTCGAGGTGGCCAGAACAATTAACGATTCCAGTATCATTTCGACCAGTTATTTCCGTAAGCGACCAATCTTCTTCGATCATCTGCACAGATCCTTGCACATTCGTCAGAGGATACGGAAATCTGACATCCTTGAGAGTGCAGTCCCTAAGTCTGATGTCGAGTGAATTCGAGTGTCCTTTGGAAAACTTTGGAGACCGATCTTGGCGAAAGACAAAGTCAAACGTTCCATCAGCACGAAGACGTTCTAAGATTCCTGCTCCTCGAGCAGGCATTGCTGTCAACAATCGTTCATCGATTGGCATATCTCTGCCGCGAACCTCAACATGTCCTACCGTACCAGCATCTGTCAATTGAATCACGCTATTCACTTGGACAGGATTCCCACCAGCCTGACCCGTCAGGTGCATTGTGAGCTCTTTATTCTCGAGGATCACAGTACCAACCGTTCTATCAAGCCGATACGGAAATCGATAATGGGTCAAGGCAATATTGCGGCATCGCAGCGACACATTAGGTATTGTAAAACCATTCTTCCTATGAACTTCGGCGCGAACATCAACTTCTCCCTCGGGGAGTATCTTTTGCCAATGACCTACCCATTCCGTCGGCAAAAATGGCTGCCATTGCCTGCCCACTATGAGCCGCTCCGCTTCAAGCAGGCATTCGAAATCAGATTGCTCTGACCATCCGTCAACTTTTGCGGAACCTTGAAAATGCGACCCACCTGACTGGGCAACGATGGATTGTATTTCGAATCCGCTCTGATTAGCCGTAAATGTCGCTGAGATATCAGCTAACGGAAAAGGCAAACGCCGGTGCTCAAAACGTCCATTCATCACATGACCGCGTACCTTAAATATTGTTTCAGCAAGAGCGTCCATAGATCCAGCAGCAGACAACGAGAGTGAGAGTCGCATGCTTAGGCTATCGACTACCTCCTTCCACCACGTATCTTCAAAGAACTGCACTGGGCTTAGCGAGAAAAGTCGTGGCTGAAAATCAAACTCTTGGAGAACAGCCTCTAACTCAAATCGCTTTGCAGAAAGAGATACTGCCCCGAAAACCGTAAGCTGCTCAACAGTCTGCCCATTAAGGCTCAGATGCATCTTTGACCATGTTTCCCCCCGGCTATCTGCTGTCCCGGGTTCTAGCTCAAGCCGTCCTTGTTGAAATGTCTCCTGAAAAGATGTCTCAACATCTTCATAAAGTATTGTGGCCGCTTCAACAGAAACTGGAATAGCGACATTTGCACCTGAATCCCCAAGTAGTTTTTGAATATTCCATGTGCCGTCTTTCAAATGGACTGCATGTAATGTTGGCCGAACCACTCTGATAGATTCAATCTCTGGCTGACCCATTGCAAGATTTGCTAACGTGGCATCACATGCGAGATGCACTTCATCGACTCGGAAAATCTGTTGCCAATTCTCAGGCATGGTCTTGTCGATTAGCGACAGCCCATGAATTACTATCCCTTTCCCTTCGTTGAGGCTTGCTTGCTGCACATCAACCTGCAGGCTGGGAAACCGTTCAGCAAGCACGTCTTCAACGCGTGTACAAATCTCATCATTAATACGGCTTGTCCCAACAGCTATTGCTGCCACGACTCCCGCAAATGTAATAGGGATAGCCCAACGGACGAGCGACCAAAGCAAGTCTGAGAGACTGTTCACGCGCAACCCTAGAAAATTAAAAGCCTGCTTGAATAAAACGAAGACAGGGGACGATAGAAGTGACGACTCATGTTGGTCAAGACACCAATACGACCACAGAAACACCCCCTCTCCCGCAAACCACAACTATTCACTAGCCTCCGCAGGCCACCAAGGCACGGCAGACCACCAAGGTCACAATAGCCCCAACATGGAAAACCACGCCTTTTAAGAGGCAATGCTCCGCTGGAACAAGACATTCTGTATTGCGTCTCTGGCTACTGTGTCATTCGAAAGTAGAAATTCTGTTATCCACTTCCTTGAATTGAGAGACCATTACTCGTGAGACGAGCATGAATTCCACCAGGCAGATCGACTGCATTCGGAAAAGTATTTTTTTTCAAGCTGTCACAAAAAATCATTTCTGTTAACTGCTTGAGATGCCGGCTGGAAAGATCCTGCCGCGGCCAGCCTTTTCTTTTCCAAATTTCAATCAATACCTCAGGCATGATATCCGGATCATTTCCGACCCGTTTTTGATGAATGAGTATTTCACCATCAGACTTTTGCTGGATACTCTTTTCAATCAGTGCCTCAATAATCCTTGAACGAGAAGATGTCTCGGCACTCACGTGTTCCCCAAATCTCACTAAAGCCTCTACGGCAGCCGGATAAGGCCCCGATTCAGCCTCTGCCAACATACGATGACGAAGAAAATTCCTTGTAAAACACATTTGATTGTTGGACTCGTCTTCTCGCCACTCCTGCCCAATGGACTCGAGGAATTCCCGTGGCTTCTGCCTCCTTATTTTCAACATCGGACGAACCAGACTCACTCCTTCGCAGAGTTCACGGGCCCCGGCCATACCTACCACCCCCC
>CAXEMW010000252.1:0-4561 GCA_963997395.1 uncultured Planctomycetaceae bacterium | reverse complement strand
ATACTTGCACTTCAGTTGAATAGTTCCCCGGATTAGCAAACTCGACATTGTTGTAACAAACAACTCTGCGTTTTCAGAGCCAGATCAGGTAAACACCGGATTCCAGCCACTTGCAGGACCTTCCTTCATGAACCAACAGCCACTCTTGGAAAACAATACGTTCTCGTGTCACCAAAGTTTGCACAGAAGACGTGGTCATTAGACAAACCCTGATCAAATCGACGTGAACAGAATACTGGCTGATGTGATTAGAACGGAAGCATATCTCAATAAAGTTGCTTCGCTACGTACAGAACGGCTTTATGCCGCTGCGGCATAAAGCCGTTCGTGGATTTGTTCGATATCAGCAACCTCAATTGGCCGACCAGGATGCCCACCGCCGACAAGTTGCGCCATGCCAATGAGACGAAAGATATTTCCCGGAATACCTGCTGTTACTTCATGAATGACTTCCGGTACTCTTGCCGAACAAAACAAACCGTTCCCGCTTAATCGTAATTGCACGACAGCCCGTGTCTCAGCCAGCGAAAACGGATGTAGAACCGACCGCAACAGAACCTTATCTAACAAACCACGATCTCGAGCTAAGAGCGTCAACAATCGTCCACGACCACCAAGAACAACAGATGCTTTTGGTGATTGCTGCCATATAGCCTCTGAAACTGACGCTAAGATGTCTTCTGATGCCAGATGACAATTATCGATTACGAAAACAGGTGCCTCACTTTTGGTGTATGTCGCAATTTTCGAAAATGTCTCGAGTGTCCTTAAATCAATCTGAACAACATGTGCTACATGCTGAATAGTAGAAGAGAAGGCACTCAAAACAGTTGATACGCCAGAACCGCCCGGGCCACAAAGAATCGATAGACTCGCCTCCTGAGTAATTGCATACTGCAACCGAGCGACTGCAGCGTGCTGGGAGCGGAACAGGTTGCCACCCTGAGGCCGAACAACCGGCTGGCTCGTACCATTGCTCCCCATCTGCTTTGTTTGCACAAGGTCCGTGGGCTTTATTTCAGCTCCTTGTGATTCACAAGAACCGAATGACTTGTCCCAAACCATCACAGTGCCCTCCGAATTAAGCACAACAGGAGGATTTCAGAACCTCCCGTGAAACAGGAACACATTCTTTTTCACCAGAGAAGGTTACAACCTCTCCGATAGGAAAGACGCCAAGGCTCGACAGCAAGTGCTGCCGATTAGGGCAGGGGGGTACATCGGCATGCCGAACCAGCAGTACGGCATCACAACCAAAAACACGAGACGCTATATCTTGCTTCCGAAATGGGCCGGGTGAAAACCAGACACCTGAATCTACGAGAGTCATACCTTCATTTTCATACGACTCTCCACACCCCTGCACATCCTGCCGCTGCTGCCACCTCCCAGAGTTCACGGTCAACTCGCGCCAAAGCTCTTGTGAAGACCTCAGGCAACGCACCTGCCAGCCTTGCGACCGCAACACTGCGGCAATACCACGCACGACGGTTGTCCGCCCCTCCTGAGCATGATGGCCAGCGATAGCAATTATGCGATGCCCTTTATTCCGTGCATCAACCACTCGATTTGCAAGCGTTTCCCACTGGCCTGGCACTGCTGTCAGGAGCATCGCAAGTACGTCGTCAAGAACACCACCCTCACGCATCTCCAGTTGTGATGAATCCTCCTGTTGCTCTTTTTTTGAACCCGTGTTTCCAAGACCCCCCCCAACACTTGGACCCTCAACAGTAGTAGGGCTGTCGCCAGGATCGCCATCCACTGCGTGCGATCCGCCCTGCTGCTCCAGGAGTGTTGCGTGATTCAAAAAGATTTGATCGAGCCGATCGAATTGCATTTACTGCCTGCTCTTTTCTTCCTCATAGTTTGATGAGGGAAGTGTTTCCGCAAAACGGACAGCACTTATTCCCTGAAATCCCTCATGTTGCATTGGCTGCCTCTCAACAATGAAGACACCAAGCCAGATGACTGCCGCAACAAACGACAGGATCCACAACGTCAGCGATGGCAGATACAACGCCGCGAGGCGAATATTTCCTCGAGACTTGTCTGCTACTCGTCGATCACCAATGTGTCTTTTTTTGGTTTTCGCAGTAGATTCCAACTCCTTCACGTGCCGTCTGCTGTTCTCGACTGTCACCGGGTCGGGCAGAGGTTTTTGTCGAGCCTTCCTGCTGCTGGAACGAATCTCGCGTTCGTGATGACACACTTTCAACAAACCCGATGCCTTGCTGGCATTGGATTCTGCTTGAAAGCCAGCCAGCCAAGCTGCGTCGAATTGTTTCATCAAGTCATTATCATCGCGTAACGAACTCAAATGTGGCACCGATGCAGGTCTGGACAATGAATCGTCGCTCCATGCAGGTTCAGGACAGCTGCCTTCTGACGGAAGACAACGTTTCGTATGCAGTACACGTGGAAAATTTGCGATCAGATCCATACATCCCCTGATCAGATTCTCGTCTCATATGAGGCAAATCCTTTAGAGAGCAGAGGCACCTTCGGCAGAGTTTGACCCAACTGAAATCGTGGTCATTTTTGAATTTGCTTTTCCCCACCACTACATCCACGGCCATCAGCCCAAATTCTCAAATGCAGCTCTACCTGAAGGGCACCGTTCAATCCCCGCAAAGAACGCATCGCAGTATCCCAAGATCATGAACTGGCCTATAATTCACGCAGGTTAGGACGTATTTTGGTGAAAACAGTGTCCTTCCGATCCAACTTGATAATTAACCCCACGACTGACCAGAAGGCGCGATGGAGATTTCCAACAACCGTTCGAAAGATTTTCTCAACGTTCTCGAAGAACGAATTGCCATTTTAGATGGTGCTATGGGCACAATGGTTCATGCTCTCGGCCTGGATGAACAGGGTTTTCGAGGCGAACCTTTCCGAGACAATGAGCGTGATCTCAAAAACTGTATCGACGCTTTGACGCTTTCCCAGCCAGATGCCATAAAGCAGATTCACGCCTCATTCCTAGAGGCTGGTGCCGACATTGTTGAAACCAACACTTTTGGTGCAACACCTGTAGCCTTGGCAGACTTCGGACTCCAAGACCATACCCGAGAATTGAATCTTGCTGCCTGCAGGATCGCACGGGAAGCCGCTGACGCGGCAACACTGAAAACCCCTGACAAGCCACGTTTTGTGGCAGGCTCAATAGGGCCAACGAATAAGCAACTCTCAATTGCTGGAAATGTAGCTGACCCCGGACATCGTGATGTCACCTTTGATGAAATGGTTTCATGCTACAGATCGCAGATAGAAGCCCTTCTAGAGGGAGGTGTCGACCTCCTTCTTGCAGAAACAGCGTTTGACACCCTTGTACTGAAAGCGGCCCTGCTGGCTATTGAAGAATCCTTCCGTTCGACCGGTATAGTAGTACCAATCATGGCATCGTTTACTGTCTTCGAAGGCGGACGGACGCTTTCTGCTCAGACCGTCGATGCATGCTATCAGAGCATCTCTCATGCCAACTTACTGAGCGCCGGAATTAACTGTGCACTCGGCCCTGAAAAGCTTCGCCCTTATCTCGCAGACCTCTCTCGCATCTGTCCTCGTATGGTGAGTTGCTACCCCAACGCAGGGTTGCCAAATGCTCTCGGGGGCTTTGATGAGACTCCAGAAATGATGGCGTCCGTCATCGGTGAATTTGCCCGTGATGGTTTTCTCAACATCGTTGGTGGATGTTGTGGAACAACTCCAGACCATATTCGTGCTATTGCTGACGAAGTCTCTCTTCACCCACCACGACGATCACCAGATCAACCCCGATTGAGCCGTTATTCTGGCCTTGAACTTCTCGAAGTCCGTCCTGAGAGCAGTTTTACAATCATTGGTGAACGCACAAACATTACAGGATCACGAGCTTTTGCCCGGCTTATCAAAGAAGAAAATTACGAGGCTGCTCTAAGTGTCGCCCGCCAACAGGTTGAAAATGGGGCCAACATTATTGATGTCAATGTTGACGAAGGCATGCTCGACGGGCCAGCTGTAATGACCAAATTCCTGACGCTCCTGTCGAGTGAACCTGATGTCTCTCGTGTTCCCATCATGATTGACTCTTCTCGATGGGAAGTCCTTGAGGCCGGCCTAAAATGCATCCAAGGAAAAGGCATTGTCAATTCAATCAGCCTGAAGGAGGGTGAGGATGCGTTCCTCAAACAGGCCCGAATTATCCGTGATTATGGAGCCGCTGTCGTTGTTATGGCGTTTGACGAGCATGGCCAGGCAACCGACATAGACAATAAAGTCTCGATATGTGAACGAGCGTACCGACTTCTCACAGAAAAGGCTGACTTCCCTCCCGAGGATATTATTTTTGATCCCAATATTCTCACGGTCGCCACTGGGATGGAGGAGCATAATCGCTATGCGATAAACTTCATTGAGGCGACGCGACAAATCAAAGAGAAAATGCCGCTCACAAAAATCTCTGGTGGCGTGAGCAACATCTCCTTCTCATTTCGAGGAAACAATCTTGTTCGTGAGGCAATGCATGCTGCATTCCTTTATCATGCCATCAAAGCTGGCATGGACATGGGAATAGTAAACG
>CAXEMW010000251.1:0-4579 GCA_963997395.1 uncultured Planctomycetaceae bacterium | reverse complement strand
CAATACAAAACGAAAGACTCGGGACATCCGTGACTCCATAAGACCTAAACTTTTTCAGGCCAGTAATTGCACTCGTATTTGTCTGGTGAGCACTCAGTCCGCCAGTGACATCCTTGTCACTGGAAAAACAAACCAACTCACCAAAAACCAGACGGCGGGATAGTGGCGGTGATACGGGGCCGCGGACAAGAGCATTTTTCTCATACCAGCCTAAAGCCGGAACGTGAGGCAATTCGGGTAGGGTACGGAAATCGGGGTTACTACAGCCTGATACACACGCTAATCTGCCCAACTACTCAAGTACTTCGCACAATGGCTTTTCTTGAATTCTGTATTCGTTTTAGACTATCATTCTGCGGATTCGACCAACGCAGCTCACGAAGCGGCACGATATCGCATTACCAACATCCTGTGCTCTTTTGCTCATAAGGCATCATGCCCAAAACTCGCCGAATCCTGATTACTTCGGCTCTCCCATATGCCAACGGTCATATCCATCTTGGACACTTAGTCGAATATATCCAAACAGATATTTTCGCACGATTCCAACGACTGCGTGGAAATCAAGCAATTTACCTGTGTGCTGACGACACGCATGGTACCGCCATCATGATCAGAGCGCAGACCGAAGGCCGTACCGAACAAGATCTCATCGCTTCCATGCGGGATGCCCATGTAGCTGACTTTGAAGGCTTCGACATTGCCTTTGATCATTATGGATCGACCGACAGTGCAGAAAACCATTCGTTGTGTAACCACATTTGGCAATCTCTTCGCAAGCAAGATTTGATTGCCCAGCGAGAGGTGAGTCAGCTCTTTGATCTCAAAGCAGGAATATTTCTTGCTGATAGATTTGTTCAAGGTGGTTGTCCACGGTGCCAGGCAGCTGATCAATATGGTGATTCATGTGAAATTTGCGGCGCAACATACTCTCCCGCCGAACTGATTAACCCCATCAGTACTCTTTCTGGCACGACACCTGAGATACGAAAAGCGGAACACCTCTTTGTCACTCTGGAAAGCCTTCGTCCTTTCCTTACCAAATGGACACAGGAATCTGGGTCCATTGACCCAAAAATCTCGAATTATCTTGCGGGGCATTTTCTCAACGAGCCCCTGCGCGACTGGGACATTTCACGTCCGTCTCCCTACTTTGGTTTTGAAATTCCAGATGCACCTGGCCATTATTGGTATGTCTGGTTCGATGCACCCATTGGCTATATTGCAACTACCGAACAATGGGCGAAAAAAAACGGTGGTTCATTTACAGACTGGTGGTGCTCAGGTGATACCAACCAGCCAAATGCGGAGATCCACCACTTCATTGGAAAAGATATCACCTATTTTCACACTCTCTTCTGGCCAGCAATGCTCAAAATTGCAGATATGAACCTGCCAACAAAGGTTCGTGTCCATGGTTTTCTGACTGTGAATGGTCAGAAAATGTCAAAAAGTCGTGGTACTTTCCTCTTGGCTCGTACATATCTTGAACACCTCAATCCAGCAGCTCTGAGGTACTTCTACGCAACAAAGCTTTCTGGTGGCATTGATGACATTGATCTCAATCTTGAAGAGTTTACTACGAAGGTAAACACCGACTTAATTGGAAAACTTGTGAACCTTGCAAGCCGCACAGCCCGTTGGCTGAAAAAAACGGGTCTCTCTTCTTCATATCCAGATGATGGTGGTCTTTTTGCAAAAGCAGCCACTGATGGTGAAGCAATAGCTGCTGCCTACGAATCATGTGACTTTGCACGAGCAATGCGGATCATCATGCAGGCTGCAGATAGAGCAAACCAGTATGTTGATAATGAACAACCTTGGAAACTGGCCAAACAGGGTCCCCAAGAGCAACAAAGATTACAGGATGTTGCCAGTGTCTCACTCAATCTATTCCGTCAATTAGTAGTTTATCTGACCCCTGTTCTTCCAAAATTAGCGGATAGTGTTGCTCAACTTGTTGGCCCTCCCATTACAGATTGGCAGCAGTCACAAACTCCTTTAGAAGATTTACCAGTTGCTACCTTCCAGCCATTAATGAAACGTATTGAATCCTCACAAATTGATGCACTTCTTGCTGCGTCGAATACCTCATCATCTACTCCACAAGGATCTACAGTGTCTGAAACATCAAATATCAAACCAGAACCAGGTGCTCTTGCTCAAGATTCAACGGAGCCACTTGAGTCAGAAGCTCTCGCAGAAACCTGTACTATCGATGATTTTTCTAAAGTCGACTTGCGGGTCGCACGAGTTGTTGATGCCGAAGAAGTCCCAGAAGCTCGTAAACTCATAAAGCTTACAGTTTCACTCGGTGGTGACGACCGTCGTACAATTTTTGCTGGCATTAAAAAATTTCATCGGCCTGAAGATCTTCATGGACGACTTGTCGTCATTGTTGCCAATCTTGCTCCCCGACAGATGAAGTTCGGTCTCAGCGAGGGCATGATCGTTGCTGCAAGTGGAGCTGGAGCCGATGGTGTCTACCTTCTTTCCCCAGATAGTGGGGCGTTGCCCGGCATGCGTCTTGGATAACTCCACAACCCCAGGACATCAATCTATCGCAAAAACAACCTTGTCACTCAACTTTGGGAGCACCACGAATTTGTTTAGTTAAAAACGAACAGACGAATGGCTTCCTTTTGTAGTACGGCAACGAATATCATACCTTAGGGGTTCGGTAAGCAAACGTATTCACAAACCACTGAGGTGAGTCGTGAGTGTGAAAAAAATTCTTTTTCCAACAGACTTTTCAACTGCTAGCGACGCAGCACTTGTGCACGCCGAAAATCTCGCCAAACAGTCTTCTGCGGACCTCATCATTCTCCACATCGAAGAACCTCCACTAGCCTACGGTGGTGGCGAACTCTACTACGGGCTTCCTGAGCCAAGTTCTGAACGAATACTCGAAATGCTCCATGACGTATGCCCATCTGACCCTCAACTCACTTTTGAGCATCGCCTTGTTATGGGAGATCCCTCAACAGAGATTGTTCGCATCGCCGAGGAAGAAAGAGCAGAACTCATTGTACTTGGCACACATGGCCGGACAGGACTCAGTCGAATTCTGATGGGTAGTGTTGCCGAGGCGGTTGTACGGCACGCACCCTGTCCTGTACTGATCTATCGCCAGGATGCTGGTAAACTCTCAACGAAGTAATTCATTTTTTGAGCAGCCTCACTCGTCGCAACACGCAGCTTCTTTATGTCAGTTCGCCCACTTCTTCAGCGCCAAGCCACGGTTCGTTCGCTGATTCGCAATTGCCTTGAGGGTCGAGGTTTTCTTGAGGTTGACACGCCAATTGTAGCAAGTGAATTACTACCAGAGGTCTCAATTGACCCTTACACGGTCATGCATGGGAACGAAAAAAAATTCCTGCAGACCAGCCCAGAACCTCACATGAAGCGATTGCTCGCAGAAGATTCAGGGTCCATTTATCAGTTTGCACATTGCTTTCGCAGAGACGAGCGAGGGCCATATCATGATACTGAATTCACCATGCTCGAATGGTACGAACCCGGGGCAGATCTAACTTCAACTGCTGAATTAATCACACTGCTCTTGCATGATTCGCTCCATACCAATGGACTTCAAAGACTATCCTGCAGGGAGGCATTCATTCAGCATGCCGGCATAGACCCGATGACGGCCAGTGTTGGTGCCTTCGTGCAGGCATCTCATTTTCATGACGTTGGAATACCAGACAGCATTTCTAGCCTTCCTGAAGAACAGCAGTGGAGCCTCGCATTTGAACTCTTACTTTCCGAGATCGTTTCTCCACAGCTTGGAACTCCTCAACCAACCATGCTTGAATTCTGGCCTGCGAGTGAGTCTGCATTCGCGCAATTGGACTCAACAGACAAACAGGTGTCACTTCGCTTTGAGGTTTTCGTTGCCGGCATTGAACTTATGAATGGGTGGCAGGAAGAGACCTGCTCTTCAACTATTCAAAATCGACTCGAAAAGACAAACATCATTCGGACTTCATTTGAAAAACAAAAGCTACCTCTCCCAAATAGATTACTTGCCGTGCACGATAATATGCCGGAAGGTGTTGGGGTTGCCCTTGGATTCGATCGTCTCGTGATGTTAGCGTCTGGGGCCGATTCAATCGATGCCGTCCGTTACTTCAATTCAGACAATTCCTGATTTCATGCAGGAAGCATGTCTTTCGATGAGAGCATCTACTCTGACGGATCAACCCTGATGATTTGCCATATTTCAACGTTCTGAAATCCAGCCGCATCTTTACCTACTTCGGGCTCCTCTTGAGTCTTCTGATTCAACCAAAGATCAACGGTGAGTGGTAATACATCTTCTGGATTTTGTTTGCATTCATTGACGTCTACAGTCACATGTAACGATCCTCGGAATTGCTGATCGCCAAGAACTATATCGGAAATTGTAATTTTGTTACATGCTGCAAGCGAACGGACAGCAGGCAATTCCTGTAACGCCTTGATCTCAGATAACTTCCTGCTTTCTACAGAATCATGTTGATGTCCATCATGATCTGGATCATCAAACTCCACTTCTTCTGATGGAAGAAGTCCTGGTGCACAAAACCCATGAACGACG
>CAXEMW010000250.1:0-4603 GCA_963997395.1 uncultured Planctomycetaceae bacterium | reverse complement strand
AGAGCAAAACGTGACGGTTAGAGGCGAAACGGTTAGAGCTAAACCGAGACTTGCACTACCCCCTCCCATGTCGGAGTCGCCCTCGACGACAGTAACGAGAGAAAAAAAATCGCTAGCACAGGTATGAGGTCAGGTGTAAAAACTCCCCAGGTTCCCGTCTCCAACCCGGTTGAAACCCACCTGCTCATCAAAATGTTCGCCACGAGGCCTGTGCTATACGTTAAAGTGTTACTAGTTCGCTGCCAAGTCAAGAGATTGGCCGATACCTGTTGAGAAGATGTGTACCTGCGCCCAGCTGCTTCGTGGGGTTCTCTCGCAATGTAACTCCATCTCAACAGCGATCATGAGTCCGTGCGTGCCGTTTTGCGCCCCGTGACACGTCCGAATCTTGTCGTAATTCCAAGCTGAGGTGGTTGCTTCGTAGCGTCGTCCTCGTCAGCATTCTTGGCGTCCCGAGAGCTGGTTGAGGCCGAAGCAACTTTAGCTATGGTGCGCGCCGCTGTTCTGCGCACAGAGAATTTCTGATTTTTGCCGACGAATGATACATACGCCGTATTTTCAGGTCCAGAAAAATTATTCGCACGCGCGTTACGCTCCAAAAACTTTTCATATTCAAGTAAGGCTGGCACGGTGATGTCCTTCCGTGGTAGCCACTCGTCATAACTGCTGTCGAAACCTTCGAATCGCACTTTGCAAAGTTGATCCTTTCCAGGCCGCATTTTATGACGATGATTTAAGACCTCCGCCACTATAAACCATTCCCGTCCATCTGCGTCTACCATGATGGGCAATACTGTGTCTTTTGAGGGTAGGTGTCCAATGTCCGTTGTCCGTTGATGATAGGGACGGAGATAGCACACATTCTGTATTGCATGCAGAGCACGGTAATGTCCAGTGGTCTTGATTTCGACTGCGTTTGCGCCCACAAGTTTGATAATCTTGAATGGTCCAACAAAGCTGGGGCTGAGCTTTTGACAGCCGTCTCGAAATCTGATATTCTTCGATGAGAGAAGCACCTGCTCCCCCTCTTTGTAGTGATGCGGCTTGCATAGAGCAGCATGCCGCTCGCGGAATTTCCGTGCAGCTTCATGTAGATGATCACGAGCTTCAGTAACATTATTCAAAATTGTTAGGCTCAGTGATGTTGCTGCATCTACTTTCGGATCTGAAGCGTCGAAATCCGCTGCATCGTCATCGATAGCACCATTGATCAAGTCAATTGGTCCACGTGGTGTTTGTGCGAATTGAAGAATAAACGGACTAAACCCAGTAGCTGGGTTCACCGAATTATTGTACGTGAACTCAAAGTAGAGTAGATGTGATGACCAATTGTCATGCCTCGCATTGACGTATGCTCGTAATGCTTCGATTAAAGTACGGTTGAGACGCTCACTACCCCCATTACTCGCAGGGTGATATGCTGACGTCAATCGCACCTGCGTCTTCAAAGACGCAAATAAATCTGTCCAAAAGTCGCTGATGAATTGAGGGCCACGGTCTGATAGTAAAATAGTTGGCAAGCCTTGACTACGGAAGACTGTGCGCATGAACATGTTCGCTAGTTCATAGGCCGATATGCCCTTGTTACATGCCTCAATCCATGCTCGCTTTGTCAGTCGATCTGTGAAAACAACTGCTGCATCATTGCCATCAGCGTCGGGAGGAAAGCCGGAGACTATGTCGAGCGCGATGACGTCAAATCGCCGTGCCGGAATAGGAAGTGGCTTTGGAATTCCTCTCGCATTCGCTGTAAATGCTTTGTTCCGCTGGCATTGATCGCACGTCTCACAAAATCGCTGAATGTGTGTTCTCATCCCTTGCCAGTAGAATCGTGTCATAGCCACAACCGTCATCTTCTTTGAGTTGAAATGTCCGCCCAAAGGGTCGTCGTGTAGAATTGATAATAAATCGCTGCGGCAACTTGTCGGTACGCAGAGTCTAAAACGGTGCCCGTCACAAAAGAAGAGCAAATCATCTTCAGCCCGAAGAGCGTAATCCGGGTACTGGTGGGATGACCCATGCTCTTTCAATTCTGCGTAGATTTTGTTGAATTCAGTGCATTTTGCGTATTCCTCCTTTAACCTTTCCACGTCCACTGGTGCCGATATTGACCACACATACTTGTAATCTTCATGATTGAGATCCTTTGAAAGCTTCTCCACTTTGGGATCTATTCCTAAGGGTTGAAATGGATCAGTTGCTGTCAAGATATCCTGATTTTCAGTTGTAATCCTTTCGACATCGCTAGTATGGTCGCCATCTGAATTATTACCGTCATCATCAGAGTTGTTCGCATCCAAGTTGTGGGAGAAAGAAACGTCCATGTTGCTGTTGTCAGGAATCAGGTGTGACTGATCTTCTCCCCCGTCCATTGGGTAGCGTGACAATGCGTCAGCCGGAATGTTCTTGACCCCTGCAATATGGTAAATGTTATCAATCATGAACTCGGACAGAACAGCAATCCAGCGAGATAGTTGGCCAGAAATCTCCTTCTGCTTGAAAATCCATTGCAAAGCCGAGTTATCGGTATACACTGAGAACCGAATGCCGAGCAGTTGATGCCGAAAATTCAGCACGGCATCACGCAATCCCAGCAATTCCTTTTTGTACGTATCGTAATTGCACTCGGCTGGATTCAGACGTCGAGAGTAGTATCCAATGGGATGAGAATTGCCCTCACTGTCAGTCTGCTGCAGCACTGCTCCGATTGCATACTTGCTAGCATCGACATATAAGTCAGTCTTCGCAAGCACATCGAAATAACGCAACACAGGCGCGGTTGTCAGAGCTGTCTTCAACTTCTGTATCGCCTGTAGCACGTCTTCCGTGAATGGGTACACCCATGCTCCAGTCTTCAAAAGGTCAGTCAAAGGGCGTGCAATTGCGGCGAAATTGGCGACGAACTTCCGGTAGTATGAGCACAAGCTGACAAAGGCTCGCATGCCCTTCAGGTCATGAGGGATTGGCCAATTTCGTATGGCATCCAGCTTCTTATCCTGTTGGGATATTCCGTCTGCGCTCAAAACATGTCCAAGGAAACCGGCGCGAATTCTGAAAAATTCACATTTTGCTGGCGTAAGCCTAACGTTCTGCTTCTCCATTGCCGTGAGAACACGACGAAGCAAGATCTCATGCTCCTGCACAGCCAAGTCCTCGGTTCCAAATGAGACCACACAAACGTCATCGATATAACCCAAGGATGTACCGCATGCCGTATGAATCACACGAGAACCATCTTCCCCTCGCGTTTCATACTCGAATTTCGTGCCCGAGAAAGGTTTCAGCAAAGCCTCTGTAAAGCGTTGCAGATGTGCGCTCGCAGTCACAATTCCCATAGGAAGACAGGTCCATTGCCATGAAGACCCTGCAGCATTGAAACTGGTGATGGGTCTGCTGTCTTCATCTAAAGCCAGCTGCCAAAACGACGTCTTCTGATCAAGGGTAGAGATTATCATGTGCTTCTTCCCCGCCCTTTCCGCTTCAAATTTCAGGATAGCAATTCTGTCAATGATTTCCTCCACACGAGGGATCATATGTGAATCAAATACGATTGCTCGGTTGATGCTACGGCCATCGAAAACGAATCGAAGTCCAGCGTAGCTCCCATCAGGCCTTGGTGGTTTCGGTACCAAGAAGACCGGATTTGAGTACGGTGAAATCGACGGCTCGATCAGTTTGTACTTGACCAGATCATCAATTGTACGGCGAAGTTCTTCTCTGTATGCCTCAGGTATCCGAAACTGGCGACGACTCTCGGGCTCGACGTTGGGCTTCAACTTCAGCTTCACCTTGTACGGCGTGCCATCTGGTAAGAGAGCGCTCGGACCCTGGGTTGGTAGAGAATCTGAACACAATTCCATGAAATCTTTCGAGATCTGTGCTCTAAATCTCTCTTCCACATGTGACAACTCATGAGCAGAGGGAGCGGAAAATTTGTTTTTGTTGTTGTCACACAGCCCAGGCGGCCTAGCAGTTTCTGAACTGGCTGAAGTCAGAGGCACGGTCGTATCCGCATCAGAGGGCGCCATATCCATCTCTGATTCATCAGTTCCCGATTTCGGCGTTGCCAAGTCCGACAATAAAGTGTTCGCCACATGCCGAAACTCCTCCGCCGTCGTAGTGTTCGCCAATTCGAATAACTCCTTCACCATCAAGTTGTAGCACAAACAATCGTCTTCACCCGGTATCACAGCCAAGATATCATCATCCCCGTACAGTTTGTCCTGTTTTCTCAAATGATTGAACTGAGAGGCATCGCAAGCATACGCAGAAATATCTCGACCCTGCTGATCAAATTTAGCCATCAAGCATGTCGGAATATTCACACGCCTCGATACCTTCTGCATCCTACCCTTCTTGCCCGATAGAGTCTCTGTCACCGCTGTCAAACGCATCGGCTTAAAAAGCAACGATATCTGAAACCTCTCAATGATATCGAGCCCAATGATCATATCGTATCTTGCAAGTGGGGCCACGATTAGTCGAGTCTTGAATTTTAAACCATGAGCAAGCGAAACTTCCAGATCCACATAGCCTGGAGAGTATTGTACACTGCCGTCACCGTTAGAAATCGAAGATGGCTTGTTCTCAACAGGCAAAGTAA
>CAXEMW010000249.1:0-4627 GCA_963997395.1 uncultured Planctomycetaceae bacterium | reverse complement strand
CTACCCTGCAACTCGTAAGAAAGCACGAAAATGGCTTTAAAAATGTGTTTTTTGACGAAATTGGAGCTTGTTGAGTTTCCAAAACGGGCAAGATGCAAAAAAGCGGGCATACGGCGAATATCTGTCGACTGATGCTTTCAGACTCAAAGGTCTGATTGTATAGGTCGAATCAGAAGAATGAGTTAGGGGAACATTGTATTTTTTGCGTGTTATGAGGAGCTGATAGCAGATTCATGCGTGGTTCAAGAAGCATCATTAGCACTTTTGTTGCCGTGTTTTTTCTCGTTGTGGTGGCTTGCATCAATCCGCCGGCACGGGGTAGGGAAGCTGGTAACACGCATGTCTTTGGTGTCACGCAGCTGACAGCAAATGTATGGAACGCTCAGAGTGAAGGGCAGAGTGACAGCAATTTATTCCAGCCGGTTATTCAGAATCTTTGCAAACCGTGTTGTCCTGATTGGGATCAGTATGCCATTCTTGATTTCATGTTTCTCCAGCGTGACAACGCAACGAGTGGTGCTGTCATTACGGAAGAGAATATTGGAGGGCAGCAGGTTCCAATATTTACCACTCGATCCATGCAGCCGGCGACTGCTCCGGGTGTCCGACTGTTTTATGGAGAGCTTGGTCCAGACTGTATGGGCTGGGAAGTAGGCTACCTCGGTGTGTACGGCATGTTCGGTGCCGTTGATCGCTCCTCGTTAACAGACTCACTGGTCATACCAGGTGATCTTGGAGGCAACACACCCGGCTGGACAAGTGCCGATGAGGTGCGGCCAACCTATGCCTCAAGTTTGAATACTGTCGAAGCCAACATCTTTACGTATCGGTGTTGCCCCGAATGCAGCAGTGATTCGTTTCTTTGGTCGCACCTTGGTAATAAACCGGTCTGCCACTGTAGTAACTGGTTATTTGGTTTCCGCTGGGCTGGTCTCGAAGAGCAAGCGGATCTCAACGTGCTCTGCTGCCGTGTCACAAATGATGTGTTCACATCGTATTCGGTGCGAACGAGTTCACAGATGCTGGGACCACAGGTTGGCTTTCGTGGAAGACGACAGTGGAGAAACTGGGCGGTTGAGGGCTGGGCCAAGGCGATGTTGGCGGGCACACTGCTGAGTTCCAATGCCGATCCAATTTCTTCATCACTTGCACCAACAACGATCATCCGGCCAGCACGTCGACTCACTGATGCAGGGGTCGGCTTTCTGGGTGATTTGAATTACACGGTGACACGCCGGCTCAATGACACATGGTGGTTACGTCTCGGCTACAACATGATCTGGCTTTCTGGTGTAGCACTTGCACCAGATCAATGGGATTTCACCAATACGGCAACAAGTGGGACAACACTTGTTGGCGGTGGTGGAGTCTTCCTGCACGGTGCTAACCTTGGGTTGGAGGCGCGCTGGTAAACGCCTTTGCAGTGCAGGCCTACTGCCGTGGTTGTATCCGCGCCGGCTGTGATTCAAGGCCAACGGTATTCACCGCAATGATCTGATACCCAGACAGCGGTGCCCCTTTTGGAATCATGAATTCCATTTTCGCAAGTGGTTGCGTTGGTGTGTCGCTATACAACAGGTTTTGAAACAGAGGCCGACCAAACTTGTTCTTTGGTTGCTCTGGAACAGCTGTGATTCGTTTTCCTGTACGTTTCACAATGAAGTGTGAAAGGCCACTTTCCAGGTCAGCCTTACAATTCCAGACAATACGATTGCCTTCTCGATGCACGTTCGTCGGAGATGGTGGCGGTGTGGTATCAGCAACAGCCGTGTCCTTCACATACTGCATCCACTTTTTGGCAATCGTTTCATTTGGTAGCCACGCAAGATTTTCCGAGTTTGTTGCCTCATGAGCAGGCCATGCGTTGAAACCAGCAATCTCTGCCAGCCATGCGTCTGAACGTGGCATGGGCTTGAGAGGCTTTCCGTTTTCGTCAGGAAGCCGTGCTTCAAGGCAGGCATCAAGCCATGGAATTGCCATGTAGCGTTGATTGCCACACTCGTGACTCGTCAATGGATCAACCGCAACGCCCAGCAGCCCATCCCGTTTCCGAACGGCCTCAATAAAGGCAAGGTTTGCCGGCCAGACGCCTTTGAATTTTCCGGTGGTCACCGTCACGCCTTCTTGTGTTCCAGGATTACACATGATTGGAACATCAAGTGCCGTTTCAGGAAGATCATGTGTTTTGATTTGTGGACGTTCGGGATTCTCTTCGAGAAGCGGGACGCCAGACCGCAACCACGAAGCAATTGTTCGTTCGGGAAAGAGCAGCGTCATGCCACCGGCCCAGTGACCACCACCACTGTGACCCCAGAGTGTCCACGGCAACTGACTGAGTTCCGGATGGCCAGAAAGATCACCGAGATCTTCAAGACCTCGCTGAAACGCTTTGGCTGATCCGTTTCGAGGATCACACCACATCTGGCAGTCAGCTTTTTGTGGCTGCTCATATGCCGGTGCAAAAAGCGCACAACCATGCTTCCGTGCCAATGCCTGCCAATGAAGGTCGTAGGCTCCAGACAGACCGGACGAACAGGAGCCTTCGCCACATCCATGTTGATGGACAACAATGCCTCTGAGCGTTTCAACCTCAGGTGGAATCCAAATGGTGTAATTGACCGGAAAGATTAACTCACCTGGCTTTGTCGACGCCTCATACCGAACACGATAGTAGGGTGGTTCAGCCGGAGGATACACATCAAAAGGTGGTTGCTGTGCCCAGGCAGGTACCTGTGTCAAAGCCACAACACACCAAAGCCAACACACCTGGTGCACATGGAATCTGCTTTTTATTATCACAACTCTTTCCGGGATTGGTTATTGCGGCTGTTCTATTGCAACGACTGGTATCTGCACTTCAGAAAACTTCATGAAGCTTGGAACCATCGGGCTGTTGTAACCAAGCGTGCGTGGGCTGCCGGCAACTTTCCATTCAGGATGATTGGCAAGCCATGCATTGATTTTTTCATACCCACGAAGAAAGGTCTTTTTGCCGTAACTGCCACGAAGGCCAATGGAAACAACCGTTTCTGCTGGAATGTCTTCGACGACGACACTGGCATCTTCTGCATCAGCACCGGCAGTACCGAGTTGATTTGAACCATAAAGAAATGCCATGGCGTTTGGGTTTCCGTCAGGTGTTCCATCTGGATTGGCAGCAGCCTTTGGCGTCCATGACATTTCGACGGGTGCCGTCATCTTGATGTCATTTCGTTTGATGTGATTGAAGAGTTTCCAGAACATACCGTCAGTACCAGAGTCTGACTGCACACGTGCCAGACGATGTTGTGGATACGTTTTGACAATCACTTCATCAACTGGCCCGGCAGCTGGAAATCCTTCAGGAAGATTTGCTTCAGAGACAAACCATGGTTTGCTTTGCGACGACGGAGAATCTGTTTCGGCAGCATGCATGGAAATCCCAATGAAATTGAATGCAATACAAAGAACCCACAGACATCGCTTCGATTGACTCATAATGTTTCCTTCAAGCTTTTTGTGAGGGGCAACATAGGTAACAGCCTAATTTTAGAGATGTAATAAAAATGATTGAGGAACATTAAAGCAGGCTTAAGGTGTTTCTAGGTGGCACTGGATGCAATGACATTTCTTTCCGTTATAAAGGATGATGTCAGAGGGTGCGTACAGTAATTTATTCGTAATCATTTTTATGGGGTGTTTCCAAACATGATGAATCACATGCGCAACGAATCAACATCTTGTTTGAAGCGTATCTCGCTATGCAGGTCCGTCTTTTTTTACGGACTTTTTGTTCTCTCTGTAGCTTTTGCAGCGAGAGCAGAATCTGCACCACCGAATGTGGTTCTGATTCTTTCAGATGATCAACACTGGCGTGATTACGGATTTATGGGTCACGAACATCTTCAGACCCCAGCACTCGACCGGCTCGCGTCTGAGAGTCTTGTCTTTGCTCGAGGCTATGTCCCCACCAGTCTCTGTTGCCCAAGTCTCGCATCACTGATCACAGGTCGTCATCCGCATGAGCATCTGATCGTTGGAAATGATCCTCCTGAGACCCAAGGCATCTCTCGTCGCTCACCTGAAGGCCAAAAGCTTTTTGAAGCAGGACGAGAAGAGATGACCAAAAGGTTTTCCAAGTGGCCAACACTTCCAAAACTTCTTGGGGAGCATGGCTATCGAAGCCTTCAGACAGGGAAATGGTGGCAGGGTCATTTTTCTCAAGGCGGTTTTGACGAGGGAATGACAAAGGGATCGCGCCACGGTGACCAAGGCCTGGCCATTGGAAGAAAAACCATGCAGCCAGTCTTCGATTTCATTGATCGTTGTAGTGATGCTGAACAACCATTTTTCGTCTGGTATGCACCAATGCTGCCACATTCACCACATGATCCAGAGAAGTCATTTGTCGAGCACTATGAATCAAAAGCCGACAGCATTCACATTGCGAAGTACTGGGGGAATGTCGAACGCTTTGATTCGACTGTAGGTAATCTTATTGATCACTTGGACACCAAAGGCTTGTCAGAAAATACACTTGTCCTGTACGTGTGTGACAACGGCTGGATAACGAATCCTGAGAATGGAAGGTATGCGGGGAAATCGAAGCGATCACCGCACGACGGTGGATTGAGAACACCGATCATGC
>CAXEMW010000248.1:0-4735 GCA_963997395.1 uncultured Planctomycetaceae bacterium | reverse complement strand
TGTCAATGGACTCTGCCTTTGCCCGCCGGTACGTCAACGATGGTTTTTCCGGTGGTGAAATGAAGCGAGCAGAAATCCTACAGTTGGCAATGCTTCGACCTCGATTCGCCATCCTTGATGAGACCGACAGTGGTCTCGACGCGGATGCTGTACGGCTTGCAAGTGAAAGTATTGCACGAATTGGCGGAGCAGAAATGGGCATCCTGATCATCACGCATCACGAACAACTCCTAGAACACAATATTCCCTTACAGACTCATGTCATGTTAGGTGGACGTATTGTTGAATCAGGAGGCCCGGAACTAGCAGCCGAACTTCACAAACAGGGCTATGATCGAATAAGAAAGGCTTACCCTGAAGCAGCTGCCGCTGAAGAGGCCATGGAAGCAGAACGTCGACTTGAAGCCACAACATCCTGACGCACCCGACACCATGAAAAGGAAATCATACGATGTCTATTGACAGTGAGGAATCTTCGACGCTCGCACTTGGGGAGATCAATAAGTACGACTTCCGTACAGACACTCCTACCGTTTTTAAAGCGCGTCGAGGACTCGACCGGGATATTGTTTCTCAGATTTCTGAAATGAAAAAAGAGCCATCCTGGATGCGAGATTTCCGACTGAAATCACTTGATATCTTTAATGCCAGACCAATGCCGAATTGGGGCGGCAAAATCGGCATCGATTTTCAAGATATTTTTTACTACCTCAAGCCTGCTGAACAGCAAGGTAAGACGTGGGAAGAAGTTCCTGAAGAAATCAAAAAAACCTTCGACCGCCTTGGTATTCCAGAAGCGGAAAGAAAATTTCTTTCCGGTGTAAAAGCTCAGTTTGAGAGTGAGGTTGTGTACGGCTCACTCCAAGAAGACCTTGCAAAAAAAGGAGTCATCTTTACCGACACTGACACCGCAGTGCGAGAGCATCCCGATCTCCTCCGGGAGTACTTCGGGACAATCATTCCACCTAACGACAACAAATTTGCGGCCCTCAACTCGGCTGTCTGGTCAGGCGGTTCTTTCATATATGTCCCCAAAGGTGTCTCTATCGAGTTCCCTCTTCAGGCATACTTCCGTATCAATGCGGAAAGCATGGGACAGTTCGAAAGAACGCTCATTATTGTTGATGAGGGTGCTCAAGTTCATTACGTCGAGGGTTGTACTGCTCCGATGTACTCCACCGAGAGCCTTCATTCCGCAGTTGTTGAAATCGTTGTCAAAAAACATGGTCGTTGCCGCTACACAACGATTCAGAACTGGGCGAACAACATCTACAATTTGGTAACAAAACGTGCTCTTGCCTACGAGGGTGCCATGATGGAGTGGATTGACGGCAATCTCGGAAGCCAACTCACCATGAAGTACCCAGCTGTCCATATGATGGAGCCTGGAGCACGTGGCGAAATACTTTCCATTGCATTCGCAACTGCTGGGCAGCACCAAGATGCAGGTGCAAAACTCGTACATGCAGCGGCAAATACTTCTGGTCGTATTGTCTCGAAGAGTATCTCGAAAAACGGTGGCCGCTCGAGTTATCGTGGACTTGTTCGTGTCGAGCCCGGAGCAAAGAAAAGTCGATCGAGTGTCGTTTGTGATGCACTTATTCTTGATGACATAAGTCGAAGTGACACATACCCATATATTGAAATCGAAGAACAAGACGTCTCGATTGGTCACGAAGCAAGTGTTTCGAAAATTGGAGAAGAACAATTATTCTACCTCAAAAGCCGTGGCCTTACCGAGGCGGAAGCCAGCACTATGATCGTAGGTGGTTTCATTGAGCCACTTGTCAAAGAACTTCCGATGGAATATGCCGTCGAGATGAACCGTCTGATCGAACTGCAGATGGAAGGTTCTGTTGGCTAACCCACTCCTCTCCCCTGACCTCACCATTCTGGCTTCATGACGACGACAACAGCCCCAGTCTCCGTATTTAATCGCGACGCGCTCGAACAGCTACTTGCTGAAAACCCTCTACCCGAATGGGCGGATCAGCACCGGCGCTCCTGCATGGATCAATTTGAGAAACTCGCTTTACCGGATCGTCGACAAGAACACTGGATGCGGACCGATCTTCGCATGTTTAAGCCGGATATGTGGGGACTGCGACCGGCACCATCTTCTGAGCCACCTACAGGCCTTCTCGCTGCTCGCTTTCCATCCTCCAACGATCAGTCTCGTGATGTCCAAACAATGGGACAACCTGACTACGCGGGCCATTTCAAGACAATAAACGGCCATGTTGTTCAAAATGAAATTGATCCGGCACTCGCTGAACAGGGAGTTCTCTTCGGTACTCCCGAGAATGTGCTTGCCAGTAGCGGTGATGTGCTGAAGAACCACTGGCTTCAGATTATTGATTCAAAGGAAGACTATTTCGCTGCTCTACACGGTGCGTTTCACCGAGGGAGTATGATTCTTTATGTTCCGCCTGGCGTCCGCATTGCGGAACCGATTCATTGCCTTGCTGCCATTGATGACGGTGGTGTCGACACATCGCATGTACTTGTTGTTCTCGGAGAAGGCGCTGAAGCTACCGTTCTTACAGAAACCGCTACGTGTGGAACCACTGGATCGGGAACAGGTTTCCACTGCGGCGGCACCGAGATAGTCGTCGGAAAAAATGCCCTCCTTCGAATGGTGAACGTTCAAAACTGGGACCGCGGAGTGTGGCACGTCGCTCGTCAAAAAGCAGTTATTCATGAAAATGCCAAATTGCAATGGACGCTGGCAGCACTTGGCAGCCGATTGTCTCAAGTTGCTCAAGATGTTGCGCTCGTTGGGAAGAATGCTGAAGCTCAAGTTAATGGCGTCATGTTTACAGAGGGTAAGCAACAGCTCGTTTACAACACACTCCAGCATCACGAAGCGTTATCATGCCGCAGTGATCTTCTCTACAAAGGGGCACTGCAAGATCGCAGCCGAATTGTCTGGCGAGGAATGATCAAGGTTGATAAAGCAGCCCAAAAAACAGACGGCTACCAGCGAAATGACAACTTGATGCTTTCGGAGGCGGCACGGTCTGACTCAATTCCTGGTCTTGAGATCGAGGCCGATGACGTCCGCTGTACTCATGGTGCAACCAGTGGTCGCGTTGATGAGGAACAAATCTTTTATGCACAAGCCCGGGGATTATCAGCGGATGAGGCAGCGAGACTCGTCGTCGCAGGATTCTTCCAACAGGTTTTTGATCGAATAACAATTCCCTCTGTTCGAGAAGCTTTGGCAACGGCAATAGGAAGTCGAATTCGAAGAGTCTCTTGATTTTGCAAAAAAAAATAGTTGTTGTCTAAGCCCACAAAAAGCCTTTCCTCCATGCCTGAATTCATCCATGTTGCCGACGCGTCCGATGTACCGGACCCAGGAACATTACTTGTCGAAGTAGATGAGGAAATGGTCGCCTTATTTCATGTGATGGGTTCATTTTACGCCATCGATGACATTTGTACTCATGATGGTGGCCCGCTTGTGGATGGTGAACTCGAGGGCTACACCATCATCTGTTCGAGACATGGCGCAAAGTTTGATATTCGTACTGGTGCAGCACTTTCGATGCCCGCTATTCGCCCGACTCGTTCTCATGATGTAAAAGTAGAAGATGGACGCGTCTTCGTACGTCTCCGTGAAACAGGTTCCGGTCCTGGTATAATCCCTACTTCATACTCTGTTGCAGAAACAACTAACTCAAACGCTTCTTCACTCCAGCCCACGAATGAGAAAGGTGCTGTCGTGCCACCAGCAGATTCAGATAAGAATACTGAAACTCAAAGCCTCACAAGCCAGACTCTCTCTGAGGACCTTGTTCGCGAATTACTGAAGCAGGTGAAAGACCCCGAATTATTTGTAAACATTGTTGATCTAGGACTGATTTACGACGTCTCTTTCAACCCGGCACCAGACAACTCAAAACAACTTGTCTCGATTGATATGACGATGACAAGTCCAGCCTGTCCTGCTGGACCACAACTCATTGCCGATACAAAACGTGTCGTCAACACGCACGAAGATGTCGCTGACGTCGAGGTTCGGATTGTTATGGAACCACCGTGGACACCAGACCGCATGACCGACGATGCCCGCGACCAGCTGGGAATCTTCTGATTTCTCTTTCAACTGCACTTCAGCATGCGTCTTTTACTTTATGAATGGTGCTGCTCAGGTGGAATGCAGAGTGAATCAGCTCGTGACATTCTGCAGAAGGCTCCTCGTGAAGACTTCCTGAGGGAAGGCCGCCTCATGCTTGAGACGCTCGCATGTGATGCTGACAAAAATGCAGATCTGAATATCACTGTGATGGTTGACGCAACCCTTCCGGCGACTGAAGTTCCAAACTTTCCTGAACATACTACTGTTGAAAAAATCGCTTCTGGCAAGAGCCACTCGTCACTAGTTGCAATGGCCTCTGAGGCTGACCAGATCATTCTCATCGCGCCGGAAACTCATAGTATTCTATCCCAGACCATCTTCGCAGTGGAGCAAGCAGGTTTCGGAGACAGGCTTGTCAATTGCCCATTGCCTTTCATCCTCGCTGCAAGCGACAAGCAGACGACATGCGCGATGCTCGCCGCAGCAGGTATTCCAACACCGGCTGGCTGCACTCTACCCGCTGGCGGAAGCCTTCCTACTGGATTTCGACTTCCTGCAGTCCTCAAATCTCGTACAAGTGCTGGATGTGATGGCCTGATGATGATCTGGGACCGCTCCGATTTTGTCACACCAATAACAAGCTCACGGCTC
>CAXEMW010000247.1:0-4751 GCA_963997395.1 uncultured Planctomycetaceae bacterium | reverse complement strand
AGGCGCTGACCTTAGCATCTCAAAGACAGAAACTGGTCATCCTCTCTCGCACCAGATTCAGGGAACACGTGACGCTGACGTCACCATTCATGAGGTCACTTATCACGGCCTTGCAGTCGAAACATGCACAACATGCCACAACCGTGGCAAACGAATTGGCGTTTCTTTTCAGGGCCTTATGGAAACACCCTACGCTTCTCCACTCGATGAAAATGCCAAAGACCAGCCCGGCCTGCACACAAAACACTACATCGCAATGGAGCAGGACATTCACTATCAGAAAGGTATGAAGTGCCAAGACTGCCATACTTCCATTGATGTCCACGGTGACGGATTTCTTGCAGCAACAAATTTGGCTGCGGTTCAAATCGAATGTTCTGACTGCCATGGCACACCGGATCAATTCCCGTGGGAACTACCGCTGGGATTCATGGATGAATTTGCAGTCGATGTTGCCTCCGGGGATCCCCGTGGCACAACACCGCATCAATTGCCCCATACCTGGGCAGGTGCAAAATATGATAGCCAAGACGGTTTTCTCCTCACGGCCCGAGGCAACCCATATGAAAATGTTGTCCGCGTTGGAGACGAGGTAGTTGTCCACACCGCCGAAGGCAAAGACATCCGACTCAAACCTCTGAAAAAGCTTGTCAAGGAAAAGGCAATCAGCCAACGCGGACTCGTCTCCATGCAGGGTGTTTCAAAGCATCTCAATCGCATGGAGTGCTATACCTGCCACGCCAGTTGGGCCCCTCAATGTTTTGGGTGCCATGTCAAAGTAGATTTCAGCCAAAAAGATCTATGCCCGGAAATTGATTCTTCTCGTCAGGGTTTTGACTGGATCGCTGCTGGACGAAAACATGCGACCGATGAACATCGCGCTGATTCAGGTGAAGGCGACTACGATCTAATGATTCCTGGCAAGATCAGTGAACTGAGAAGCTATCTTCGATGGGAAGAACCCATGATGGGTGTCAACGGTGAAGGCAGGGTGACACCACTCGCACCTGGATGCCAGCCCTCGGTCACGATCATCGGCGCTGATGGAAAACCTATTTTGACAAACCACATCTTCAAAACCCCCGGCGGGATGGAGGGTAGTGGCGACGAAGGCCAACTCGCCATCGACATGAGCCCTGTTCAGCCTCACACCATGACAAAAAATGCGAGGACGTGCGAGTCATGCCATGCATCGGACAAGGCGCTCGGCCTCGGCATCAATGGACCACGTAATTGGGATGAAAAACACGTCGTTGATCTTGAAACAACCGATGGAACTATCCTCCCGGAATCAGCGAGAACCCAGATGGGCGCCATTGAAAACCTTGATCATGACTGGTCACAAATTGTTGATAAAGACGGAAATCAACTGGCGACCGTTGGCCATCACTGGAAACTGTCACGATCACTCAATAAAGATGAAATTACGCGGATTTCACGAGACGGTACATGCGTTGCCTGTCATAAAGAGATACCGGAAAAGGATCTCGCTGTGAGCCTGATGCATCATGTTGGAAAATACACTGGCAGCATTCCTGTTTCAGCCGAAGACCATGGCAAACTCGTCAACAAAATCCTACTCACCTCGGCATGGGGACAGGCGCTCTTAGCAACCGGTGTGCTTGCCGTTGTACTTGGGGGAGGGTACTGGGCTTCAACTCGAAGAAAGAAGTCACCCAAATAGTCCTGGATGACCTTTAGGCCTTAGCCAGTTCTTTTCGTGTCAGTATCAGGCCGAGCGTAATCAGCACGAGTTGACTGAGCACATACCCTCCAAGCAACATCAAGACACCACTGGTGAACCCGTAGCTGTGTAAGCCTATGCCGAGTTGATTTGTTCCAAACCAGCTCCACGCGGTAATGATATTGCCGCCGATTGCAAACAAGGCAAATCCACGCTGACCGATCCAGCGGTCCCATCGGGCGTGCAAAACCGCCGCATTCCACAACACAATCATGAGGGCACCATTTTCCTTGGGGTCCCAACCCCAAAAGCGACCCCAACTGTCATCGGCCCACAGACCACCAAGAACTGTGCCGATAAAGGAAAAGAAGAGTGCAAAACACACGACTCCATACGTCATTCGGTACAGCCGATCCTGCACACGTGAGGCTGTCTTGGCATCCTGCTGTACAGATTTCATACGTCCAGCCCACATCCGGTGAACAAGTGCGCAGGTTCCGAGAAGCCCCGCTAACAACGTCGCACCATATCCAAGTGTGACCGTGACGACATGGGTAGAAAGCCAGAATTGCGTATCAAGAACAGCCTGAAGCACATGCATTGTGTCACCCGTATCAAGCCCGTATGCAACCATTAGCGTCAATGCACCAGACAAGGCGGCAGCAAGATTCCCAATTCCCATCCGAAAGAGTGTTTCAAGGGCAAGACCTGCAACAACACATCCCCAGCCAATAAAAATGGCTGATGAATAAAGATTCACAACGGGTGGTCGGCCCGTAAGCCATATCCGAGCACCGATGGCAAAGGTATGCAAAACCAAAGTACCAAGAAGAAGCCAGGTTACAAATTGATTAAGAGGGCTCCGCCAGGCAAGAAAACTGATAAACGACAACACAATCGCAAGCAGATATAGCCACCGGGAAATGGATGTTGGATTGAATCCGTTGTACCAGGCCTCAAATTGAGACTTCTTAATCGTCTCCTTCACTACAGGAAAGGGGCGAATCGCAGACTTGTACTCATTCAGCTTCTCGTTGAACTCACTCGGCTTGCTGTCAACCACCGCGAGAAGTTCCAAAAATGGAAAGATTGCTGGGTTTGGTCGATAGGCTGGCTGACCTTCGCGACCATCGAACATTCGCGCGACCATTGCTCTGGTCACAGCGGAATAGAGCGACTGCCACTCATTCGCAGGGCCCGCCGACACCTGATCTGGAGGTGCTACTTCCTGCGGCGGAATCACAGCCGGAGGATGCTCATTATCAAGAAGTCGTGATCGCTGTATCGTCAGTCGTAATTGCTCAATTGCTTCCTGACGAGCTTCCTCATCCGCGCCATCAATACGTGGTGGAACCGGCGTGTCATACGCAAACCGTATGACGTCGTACACCATCATTTTTCGATTTATTTCCGCGCACTTCTTCTGGAAGAAAGTGCGTTCCTCTGGCATGAGCTCACGGGCTTTTGCGATCTGCTTCTGAAGAGCTTCTCTGCCACCTTGTAATTCATTCAACGTATACCGATGGCCAGACCGACGGGTCAGGTCGAACAAATCCAGCACTTCACGTGCATCGATTCGAAATACGGGAGCATCACCTACCCAGTCCGTGTCCGCCATCGCAGCAAGAAGCCACTGGGAGGCCGATATTGTTCCGCTTGGGCCCTGATCAGTTTCTGGCATTTTCACAGAGGTTCGATTACTAAGAAGCTGAAGCGTATTCCGAGCTACCGTATCAAGCGGTTTCACGCGGCCTTCGTGCATCACTGGAATCTCACCTGCACTCCTCCAGTCTGATTCATCAGGCGATGACTTCTTGACTCGGGCTGCTGGCACGGCAATAAGGCCAACGAGAGAGAGAGCAAGTACCGGAGCCAGCCATACTTTTTTGCTGAGGGTGTTTGGTCCACGTTTTTTATCAGCACGGCGTTTTTTCTCGTTCCTACCACCCCGGCCAATAGGGGCAGCACGTTCGTCGTTAGATGCTTCGTTCTCTCCTTCGCGCTCGTGCCGATCTGCAAATCGAACGAAGGTACCGCCAAAGTGAGCGAGCATTCCCCAGAAAGCTAGGACACATGCAACGTACGGAATAAGCCAGCCTGCATTTTCAACCACCTGTAAGCCTGTCATCTCACTGACACTGCCGTCAGCCAATTGAACCTTTGAATAGTTACTTTGAAAAAATGTCTCTCCTCGGTACCGAACAGGATTGTTCATCCAGATTCTGCCCGGCTGCTCTGCACCAGTCGATTCATCCGTGAAGGTTACAAAAGAGGAATAGTCACGAGGCGTTTCACTTGCTGAGTAATTAATCCGCCTGACATCGTCGAGTCGTACTTCATATGGTTTGTATTCCCTACGGAATCGTAACTGGATTCGCCATGGGCCCGAAGCGGTGTCAACCGTATCACACAAATCGCCCTCTGTCTCCATAAACAACTGACTGCGGTCATTCAAAAATTGAGTTACCAAGTAGACGCCGAGATCTGCTCCATCGTTTCTATCTGTGAGCTGCACATACGCTGCCGCCACATTACTCTTCGACGATGCACCGCCTTCAGGCGGTCTCTGCACAGCAAGATAGTTTTTCCCAAGGCCGGTGGTAGCTACGTTTTCTGCGAACGGCCCAACCCGCGTGACGGCCGCATTTGGAAAATATTTCAGCACCCGGATATCGAAAGGCAATTCCGAAAGAACAATGGCTTCACCACCCGCACGAGCTTTCAGAAGACGACCGGAAAGTGCCGTAACATTTTCAGTCGTTTCATTCTTCTGTGCAGCTTTGATACAAGCCAATTCCATTTCAGTCGTGCGGCAAACCATATTCGATGTCTGCCCCTCGATCAGATTCAATCGCTCTTCGATCTGCCTATCACCGAACGCGAATTGGCCAAACATGAGCATTCCGACAGCTATGTGGATCAACACATTCCCACCGCGGGCACCAAAAACCATGATCAGGCCAGCGAGCAAAACAAGCGAAGCTACGCTCGACTGCATCAGTTGCCACATGATCCGTAACCCTGGTTCATTCATCCTCCATGATTCACCGCCAAACAACATCCCAAC
>CAXEMW010000246.1:0-4753 GCA_963997395.1 uncultured Planctomycetaceae bacterium | reverse complement strand
TTAATTTAAATGTTTCTTGTAAATCTGAGGTATTTTTAAATGTTATTATTCCACTAGCGGAAAAATAGGCATCTAATTCAATTAACTTTTTCGCGAATTCTTTTGAGCCACGGATTGTGGGCCATCTTGGCATGGGCAGCTGGCACATCATCGAGATCATTCTCAAGGAAACCATCTGGAAGCTTGATGTCCTCCAAGGGGAATTGATCAAAGTACTTCTGTGGTGCGTAATTCGGCAGATGAGGTTCAAAGATGCCAGCACCGAGAAAAAAAGGCTCCTGCAACTGACCCTTGAGCAAATTTCCTTTCACCCACTTGGCGGTCTTTCCATCAGGGTGATCATCCACAGTGACATCTGGACGGAGAGCCCCCCAGTCGGCTGTCCTCGACCACCCACCCAAGGGAAGCTTCGAGGAGAACTTGAGTCCTTTGAATGATGGCAGATCCTGTGTTTTGCTTGGATAGTACTCATCAAAGCCTCGACCCTTCACCTCGAAATTAAAGTGGTAGCCGTGGAAGAGTTTGCCAGCGCCGCTCACATAGTATCCGTGCTGCTGAAAGAACTCAGGCAGAAGCACCGCGTTATTCAGAATTGGATTATGGGTCAAAGAATTCCTATTTATGTAGTTCCCCGAAGTTGACGGCCTGATTCCACTCATAATGGCAGATCGTGATGGGCCACAACACGGCGCTGCACAGTGGGCATTGGTAAAAACAATGCCTTTTGAGGCGAGCGTGTCCATATGAGGAGTGCGGGCCTGAGCGTTCCCCTCAAGCATGTCCGTCCAGTCGTTTAGATCATCAATGGCGATGAACAATATATTCGGCTTCTTTTGTTTCTGCTCAGTGGCTCCGTACACGGACACATTTGCCATACAAGCAACTATCACCAGAACGCTCATCTGTTTGAGAAAATTCCGGAACTTGATGATTCTGTGCCAAAACATAAAAAGTCACTTTCATTCGCCGGTTGGTTGGCTGGAACCAGCAGGCCTTGAAACATCTGCTTTCAAAAACGCCACGAGGTCTGCAATCTCATTAGGTGTCAGAACTTTCTCATATCCCTCAGGCATCAATGAAACATTCGAGTAGCTCGCGCGGTCTATATCTGTGTACGCAACTGCTTGCATGGCACCCTCTGCTGATGCGAGAAACATCGCATTTGTATTCTCTTTGACGAGTAGCCCCGAAACGACCTTCCCGTCGTGCGTCACTACATTCACGGTCTCGTGATACCGGGCGATGGATGCACTTGGAAGTACAATCGCTTCCAAGAGATCACGCTCACTGCGAATAGCACCGATTCTTGTTAAGTCAGGGCCAAGCCTGACACCTACTGAACCCTTGAGGTGGCACGTTACGCATTTCGCTTTCTCACGATTGTGAAACAGTTTTTCGCCACGTTGCGAGTCTCCCTGAGGGAGAAACGCTGCCAATGTATCGAGTTGTTCTTTTTGTCTTGCGACCGCCTCAGAATCTGGTTTATCCGCTTGTACAAATTCAATTTCAGGGTACCGTGCAGTGCGGATAGTCGTCCTGTCGAGCTTCAACATGCGTTGCACACGCTTGGCCACTGGATGTTGTTTTGGCAGACCGTTCAGTTCACCAATCTCATAGATCGCATACGTGAGAGCATGCTTCAAAAAGGGATCCATATCTTCTGAGTAGCACTCCAGCAGCGGTACTGTTGCGTGAGCCTGCCCGATTCTGCCAAGTGCCATCGCTGCCACGCGCAGAACATGTGGATCATCTACTGTAGAGAGCACATCAATCAGGAGTGTCACGGCATCCTTGTCTCGCCAGAGCGATACACTTTGGATCGCTGCCACTTGCACCTCCGGGTCTGACGACTTGATACCTTGCCGAACACAATTACGTGCAGACCGACCAGGAATTCTGTGCAACGTCCAAATGGCTGAAACCCGTGCAGGCGACAAACACAACGACTCAATATTTTCTTCGGACGCCAGACACTCGACGGCACGTGTGACAACAGCCGGTCGTTCGTCGGATAGCCACTCAACCTGTGGGTTCTTCCAGTCAAGCGCGAGACCACGAGGATCATCGGCCTGAACCGCGTCCTTCTTTTTCAACCGATAGATTGCACCAAGAATATCTGGCTTGGCTATCTTGGACGTTGGACAACAGATCTTGTACCAACTGCCGGTATCGGCCACAAGCAAACTGCCGTCAGCATCTTCAATGACGTCTGTTGGATGAAAGTCTGTCTGATCACTCTCAAGAAACGTGCTTACGTTCGACTCAAAGGATGAATCGGCATGGGAAAGTTGATGCCTGGAAAGACGTCGAGTATTGAATTCTGTGCAGATCAGCTCGCCACCTAACCCCGTGGCAGGGCTCTGTGGCATGACAATCCCTGATGGAGCTGCTGGCCCGAGGTGCGACAGGACAGGAAGCAGGTCACCTGTGGCCGGATGTGGTGCGAGCACACGTGGATTGTTCCGACCGTACACCCCTCCATAAACGGCGTGCAAAACTCCATCTCGTCGCCCTGGTGCTGAAAGATCAAAAAAAGTTCCACTCAAAAATCGTTCGCCAGTAGTACTGAATGCAAGACCGACAGGATTGTTCATCCCGCCTGTGATCACTCGTTCCAACTGACTCCCATCAGGGAGCGCACGATAGATATGGGCTGCACGCGAGGTCCGCGTCCTGCCGTTGGTGAGCTGATGCTGCTGTGGAGCAAAGGCACCTTTACACCAGTAGAAAAAACCATCGGGTCCACAATACGGGCCGTGCATATCGTTTCCACAATTTTCAATCGAACCGCCATCAAACCATACAGACCGTTCGTCCGCGACATGATCACCAGTGGTATCACGCAGTTTCAAAATATGAGGTGGCGCACCGACATACACTGAACCATCATGCACAAGTATGCCTTCAGGAAGCGGCAGGCTGTCGGCAAACACCGTAGACTCATCAAAGATTCCATCACCATCACGATCGACTAATCGTAGTACCCGGTGCTGTGGATCTTTTAATTGAACGGGAGCTTTGTCGGTGTTGCCAGAACTATCCGTGACGTACAGAACCCCCTCGTTGTCAAAGCACATATGCATTGGTCGTTTCACCAATGGTGGTGCAGCAACTTGAACGACGTCGTATCCATCTTGGATGGTGAACCTGTGCGACTCGATTGTGACCACTTCCGTCCCGTTGACACTCAGAGACACACAGAACGTGCAGAGGGTGACGCACGCAGCAAGCCTGCCCGTCGACAGCCTGCTCACGAATCGGGAAAGACATACCTCAGGCCGTACTTGCATCCATTCAAGAAGAATTGCCCATGACCTAAGGAGATGTTTTCTTTTCTTCTTTGGCACCAAGACGATCCAATCTTAGGAGATCATTCGCTGAAAAAGGTTGTGGGTGATTTGTTGAACCCGCTCATCGGGCCCCTTTTGCGCGACACCATGCCGGCTCGGATTCTTGTGCCCCGGCGGACTCGAGAGTCCATTCGCCCACCAGATGGTTGCGGCATTGAACACAACATTCCCTTTCGGGCCATCGTAAACGGTCGCCGTGTAACGCCCAACCTTTTTACGATTGATCGTTGCATCTCCTTCGGCAACCACCTGCATACCTCGCAGACTCATCGCAGGAGCACCGTGCCATTCCCAACCTAAGAGATTTTTAATCGAGTCGCCTTTCTTCATTCCGGTTCCCGCGAACAGCCAGTGATCTGGAATTGCACAGGTCCAGTCACCAACACCCATGCCACGTCCGTTTTCAGAATCGAGCCTTCCGCCCATGAGTAGTGCCCCATCAGGTCCCATGTTCAACTCAAAATCTGATTCATTCAGCACTCGCTTAATCCGCATTTTCCTTGCGGCCTCAGAAATATTTTCAGGCATCGGCAAAAACCAGCCCTCTCGCCTGATACAGCGATTCGGGACGCCTGCACTTGAAGGCTCCATCGGCACGACACAGAGCACAGAGTTGCCGCCAAAAAATGCGAGGCTCACGCCAGCATCTCGAGCCTTGATGGCATTCTGATACATCTGCTGGCTCCAATACTCATCATGCCCTACCGAAATGAAACCTTTGGCACGGAGCAAGCCTTCCGGGTCTGCATGCGTATCAACGTTCGAAATATAGGACACGTCATACCCGTGTTGCTCAAGCCAGTACGACATTGGGAATTCCCATGGGAGATACTCACCACTGCCACCTGAGGTCTTAATTTTATTTACGGGATGTGTAAACAAACCGTAGGGACGATCAAAGCTGACCATTCCACTCGGTGCACCGATGCTCTTCCAGTCTTTATGCTCTGTGTAGATTGAATAGTCGGCAGGCCATCTGTTGTAGGCAGACCATGTCAGGTCGCTGCACTGAAACAACAGGTCACATGGACGATCATCTCGAACAATAAAAATAACGTAACTCTGTATGCCGCTGTCTTTCGCTGTCATCTTGCCAAGGTAGACACCGCTCAACCAATCTTTTGGAATTTCAAACTCAACACTAGGTTCCCACTGGCATTCACGTACAAAGTTTTCACCGACAGGCGGATCTGGCTGGGTTACCCCTTTCACAGAATCAAAGGTTCGCATGAGTCGAGCACCCGCCCCGCCGTAGTACCCCGTCCGAAAAATCTCCAACTTAAACGCCGATACAGGATTCGTGCTGACCATAATGCGAAGTGTTTCACCGGCACGAATACTGTTTGCAGAACAGTATCCTTCAATCACTTTGCACCGACCATTGTCAAGAATCTTATTAATCT
>CAXEMW010000245.1:0-4774 GCA_963997395.1 uncultured Planctomycetaceae bacterium | reverse complement strand
CGGCGGTTCAAATAGCAACAAACACTCTGCCGGAGACCAGCGATAGCCTTCTCTCGTTACTCGCACTGAAATCGCCCGCTCATTCCGAGCTCACCTGCTGGAAAAAACTCAATGCGGTGACACTGCCGCTTGCAACAAAAGTGCCACACGCTATTCAACAGGCTGGGCAGGCAGCCAAACAATTGCGTACTCATGCCATTCGGCTTACGGGCCTAGCCTGTCGATGGATATTTCCAGAGACGTTCAATGCTGCACTCGACACTGGAATGAATAAATCAGACATTCTGTCACAAGCATCCCTGCAACTTGCCTTTGATCTTCGCAACCAGCACCCTCACATGCCTGCTGTTGTCTGGTGCGATCGGCATGGTGGCCGCAAACGATATGCAGGTGTTGTTTCACACTGCTTTGATGCTGCACGAGTTGAGCCACTATCAGAAACAACTCGCTACTCACATTACCGTATTCATGACAGCGAATGTCCTACATTCATTCATTTTTCTGTAGGTGGTGAATCTCAGCTACCTGTCGCCGTTGCGAGTATGACAGCGAAATACACACGTGAGCTCGCAATGGATGTGTTCAATAGCTTTTGGACAGATCACATACCATCACTCCAGCCAACGGCTGGCTATCCGGTCGATGCCCGACGCTGGTGGCACGAGACAAAAAAAGATCGTCACCGCATGAGTATCAGCGATGACATCCTCTGGAGAAAATCCTGACTTGCTCAAGAACGAGAAGGTATTCACAATATTTTTATGCATATGTTCCCAACACAACTCTATATTATTCGTCATGCGTGGGCCGAAGAATGCGGCCCCGACCAAGACGATTATGACCGTCGGCTGACTAAAAAAGGACGTAAACGATTCGAACAGTTCATTCGCTTCATGCAAGGCTTTGGACTGGAGGTTGACCTGATCGTTACAAGTCCGTTGGTGCGAACCCGTGAGACAGCAGAAATCATGGTCGATGTGCTCAAAACTCCCCGCCTCGAAATTCATGACTCGCTTGCTCCCGGGTCGGATTGGCAAGAAATAGCTGAGTGGACAACTGAAGAAAGCATCGCCAAGGTCGCATGGGTGGGGCATGCTCCATGTGTTGGCCGACTTGTTGCTCGATCGATTGGAGACGGCAACGCCGCTATTCGCATGCAAAAAGGTGCCATTGCCTCAATCTGTCTGGATAATGGGCTTAGTCGGCCGGGAGAACTTCAATGGCTCGTCACAGCACAAATCATTGAAGCAGCGGTTTAGCTACCGCATACTTTGATTTGAAGATAGTGAATCAATATGTAACGATCTCAAGGAATGCTTCTCTGTCCTTTATGAGGAATACCATCATGAAACGACTCAAGAACTATCAAATGAAAGCTGTCTATATAATTTGTTTCCTAAGCCTAGGTACGTGGTTTCCTGGATGCACTTCAAAGGAGCCACCTCCAAGTGAAGTTATTGAAATTGAGACTATTGAAATTCTTGATCTCAATAAAAATGATGGGTCAGTAAAGCCTAGTACTGCTGAAACAGAAGTTGATAAAGCTCGTGCTGCCCGGCAATCAGCTGATGCAGCAAAGGCTGCTGCTGATCGAGAAATAGAAGCCGCAGAAAAATCAGTCTCTCAATCAGACAAGCAGCCAACTGGCACAGTAGAATCCGAAGTTACTGACAAAAGTGAACCCAAAGAACCTCCCTCTGATGCCAGTAACTAAATCACCGCACCTGCTCCTACCGGATGCTGATGTATCCGGCCCTTTATTTGTTGGAATTGATCTAGGCGGCACTAATATCAAAGCAGCGCTGGTTGATGACCATGGCCACATGGTGGCATTTCATACCGAACCAACCAATGTCCAAAACGGGCCCGATGATGCTGCCGTCCGAATGGGACATTCTGTTGAGCTTCTGGCACGTTGTGTTGGTCTTGCTCGCTCTGACATAGCGGCTGTTGGTCTCGGCACTCCAGGCCCACAGAATCTCGCAACCGGCGTTTTACTCAAACCCGGCAATCTTCCTGGTTGGGAGAATTTTCCGGTGCGTGATCGTGTCGCTGAGCATTGTGGCCATACCGTCACATATGCAAATGATGCAACCGCGGCTGCATACGGAGAATTCTGGGTGGGTTCCGGACGAGATGACACGAGCCTCATTCTCCTGACGCTTGGTACAGGAGTTGGTGGTGGCATCATCATTGGTGACATGACTATTGAAGGGGCACACAGCCACGGGGCGGAGTGTGGGCACATTATTGTCGACTCCTCACCTTCAGCTCGCATGTGCCCGTGCGGGCAACCAGGTCATCTTGAAGCCTATGCAAGTGCCACAGCACTCAAAGCAATAGCCTCTGAACGGATTCGTGATGGTGGTACCGGAACTCTGGCAGATGCTGTCAATCAGGGAGAACCCTTAACGCCCATCCTGATAGGGAATCATGCTGAACAAGGAGATCAACTGGCAATGAGCCTCGTCATGGAGACGGCTGATTGGCTTGCTATCGGGATAGTGACACTCATGCATACTATTGATCCATCAGCTATCATCCTAGGTGGAGCAATGACGTTCGGCCGGGAGGAACACCCCGTCGGACGAGCATTTCTTGATCGTATCGACACGTGTGTCCGCCGCCATACATTTCCAACACTTGCAAAGAAGACAGCTCTTCGATTCGCTACGCTTGGTGGGAATGCAGGCTCTATTGGTGCAGCCGGCATCGGTCGACTCATGTGGAAACAACAGATTTCTCAAACACACGCCTAGACACCCTCATCATCTCACGGAAAGATTTCCTGAATGCCGTTCGACTGCAAGCATATTCGCAACTTTTCAATCGTTGCTCACATCGATCACGGCAAAAGCACACTGGCTGATCGGCTGTTGGAAAACACTGGCACGGTTGAAAAACGCCAACTGAAGACACAAATGCTCGACGACATGGAGCTTGAGCGGCAGCGGGGTATCACCATCAAAGCTCGAGCCGTTCGGATGGAATACCGTCACAATGGAGAGTTATACGAACTCAATCTGATTGATACGCCAGGCCACGTCGACTTTCACTACGAGGTCTCACGCTCTCTCGCCTGCTGTGAGGGAGCTGTTTTGCTTGTTGATGCGTTTCAAGGTGTTGAAGCTCAAACAGTTGCCAACGCCTATGCAGCCATCAATGAAGATCTCGAAATTGTTCCTGTTATCAACAAGGTTGATCTTGTTCATGCACGTGTCGATGATGTCCTTCTTGAAATGGAGCAGTCGCTTGCTATTGAATCAGAAGAAGTCATTCGCGCCAGTGCAAAGACTGGTATCGGTATTGATGACCTTCTAGCCGCCATAATCGATCGGATACCACCACCACAGGGTGATCCAGAAAAAGTATTACAGGCAATGATTTTTGATAGCCATTATGACAGCTATCGCGGCGTCATCACCTATGTACGAATCATCGATGGCACGGTAACAAAAGGACAGAAGATTCGTTTCCTGAAAACTGGTGTGACTCATGAAGTGCTTGATCTCGGCCAGTTCGTACCGCAACGACGATCGTGTGACCAACTCGCTGCCGGTCAGGTGGGGTATCTGGTCTGTAATATCAAAGATGTCGAACAGGTTCATATCGGCGATACAATCTCAGTGCCAGGCAAGGATGCAGCCGAGGCTCTCTCTGGCTACAAGCCACCACAGCGAATGGTCTACTGCGGGCTCTATCCTTCTGAAGGCGAGAACTTTGAGGAATTGCGGGAGTCCCTTGAACGGCTGGCTATCAATGATCCTTCATTTGAGTTTCAGCCTGAGAGTAGCGAGGCACTTGGGTTTGGTTTTCGCTGTGGATTCCTCGGCCTTCTGCATATGGAAATCATCCAGCAGCGACTCGAGCAGGAAGCAGACCTGGACCTTGTTCAGACAGCACCCAACGTCACGTATCAATTACTTTTAAAAAATGGTGAGACACTGGAAATTACAAATCCTCAAGACGTTCCAGATACGGGACAAATTGAAGAGTTTCGTCAGCCAATTGTCCGGTGTAATTTTCTTGTACCGGTTGAGTTTATTGGTCCTGTGATGCAACTGTGCAGTGATCGGCGTGGCGTGTTCCTGAAAACAGAATATCTTTCTCCAACACGCGCCATGCTTTCATTTGATCTTCCTCTTGGTGAAGTGATCTACGATCTCCATGACAAAATTAAGAGCGTGACCCGTGGATATGGCACACTTGACTATGAGTTACAGGGATACTTTCCTGCTGATCTCGCTCGGCTCGATATTCTTGTTGGTGGCAAAAAGGTGGATGCGCTTTCAATCATCTGTGACCGCAGAGATGCTGACAGACGGGGTCGAGCCATTGTCAAGAAACTGCGTGGAGAGATTGATCGCCACATGTTTGAAGTCGCCTTGCAGGCTGCAATCGGTACAAAAATTATTGCCCGAGAGACGATCTCTGCACTACGCAAAAATGTCACGGCGAAGTGTTATGGCGGCGACATCTCTCGAAAGAAAAAACTCTGGGCAAAACAAAAAGAGGGCAAGAAGCGGATGAAAAGTATCGGCTCAGTCGACATTCCTCAGAAGGCATTTATGGCTGTTCTTGAAACGGGTGCAGAACGGCAGTAGGGAGTCGGACAGTTCTCTTCTCACTTTTTTCAGGACATGCTGTCGCTGATACTTATTTTGAAGAAGCCATCTTCTACTGGCATGGTTGCCACACGTTTGTGCAGTAATTTCCGCCTTCGTCCTCAATCATCGGCTTAACGCCAACGGCGGAATGGCTCATATATTCGCAC
>CAXEMW010000244.1:0-4788 GCA_963997395.1 uncultured Planctomycetaceae bacterium | reverse complement strand
CTACCACCAATATTTTCTAAAACAGTTTGAGAAATATCAACATTGTTACCACCCATTGAAGATGTAATCTTACCAAATTGTTTTATAATTGTTTTAATTGCTCCTAAACTTTCTACTGCTGATGTACTATCTATTGCCATAACTATTACGTCCAAATTCCTTGTTTACTATTTGAAGGTGGCAAAAGAGCTCGCGTGGAACTGGTTGCTGAGCATGGTCGAGTGGCTCTTTCGAACGCGATTGATCATACAACGATGCCACTTCACCGGCTGACCAGTCTTCTCAACAAATCAAAAGTTCTTACAACGGCACGAAACCTTCCAAAGACGGTGCTTGCTACAGTTGCTTTCATTGCTTTTATTGTTGCCTTAACACTGATTCGTGTGGACCTGAGGCTTGAAGGAAAAGGTACGCTCGAGCCTGTTCATAGGCGAGACGTCTTTGCTGACATTGAAGGAGTTGTTGAGCAACTCGAAGAGAACTTAAAGCATGGTTCAGAAGTGAAAGAGGGAGAGCTTCTTGCACAGCTTCGAAACACAGACCTTGAAGTAGCAATGACGGATATTCTCGGCAGGAAGGCATCGAGCGAGGAGCAGCTTGTTGCGACCCGTCGATCGTTGCTTGAAGACAAAGGTCTTTCCAGCGATGAGAAAAATCGAATGGCCGGCCGTGCTGCTCAATTGCGTCGGGAAATTGAAAGTCTGGAACAGCAGCAACGGCTGTACGAGCACAAAAAAACAGACTTAGAAGTTCGCAGCCCCATAAACGGCGTGATCGTGACGTGGCAGGTCAGAGACCGTTTGCTTTTCCGTCCAGTGGAACGAGGTCAGGTGCTCATGAGCATTGCTGACAAGACCGGCGAATGGGAACTTGAGATTCACATGGCTGATGACAGGCTTGGGCATATCAATAAGGCTCTTTCAAGGTCTGAAAAAGGTGGTCAAAAGTTAGAAGTCGACTACATCTTGGCAACGGATCCAGGTACTCGGCATTACGGCATCGTTGAAGAAATTCATGAGCAGGCCGAGGTTCGAGGAGAGCAGGGCAATACAGTACTTGTTCGAATTACCATTGATCCGGCAAGGCATGAAAAAGAAGAGCTCGGTGCTGGAGCCACGGTGACAGCAAGGGTGAACTGCGGAAAACACGCCCTTGGGTACGTCTGGTTTATGGACGTCATGGCATTCTTTCAGACACAGATCTTTTTCAGGCTCTGGTAAGAGTAAGGGCACAGTACATCAGGTGAACATTATGAAAGTTGTTTCAGGAATTGTGTGCGGCGTTATCTTGTTGGGAACAGGTTCGCTTTTAGCAGCGACGCCAGAAGAGCCGGTGCTTCGTCGCTGTTTGGTCTCAGTCGTTGAAGAAGCTCGAGTGCCTGCACGTGAAGCAGGAGTCTTAGTTGAGTTGTCAGTCAAAGAAGGGGATACGGTTCGTCGTGGAGGTGCCATTGCTCGAATTGATGATTCTCAGCCTCGCTTTGAAAAACAAAAAGCATCGGCTGAACATGATCAGGCAATCGCGAGAGCAAAAAGTGATGTCGATGTACGGTATTCGGTTGCCGCAGAAAAAGTGGCTGAGGCAGAGGTCGAAAAAGCTGTGGCGTCAAATCGAAGAATCCCAGGTAGCGTGACCCAAGTGGAGTTAGCAAGGCTCCAGTTGAATCAGAAGAAGAGTGAACTTCAAATTGAACAGGCTCAGCTTGAAAGGCAGCTTTCATCACTCGATGCACAGTCAAAAGAAGTTGAAGTTCTCGCGGCTGAAAATCGAATTGAACGACGGCAGATCGCATCTCCGATTGATGGCATGATCGTTCAGGTCTACCCGCATCTTGGGGAGTGGATGCAGCCAGGGGATCCGTTGGCGAGAGTTGTTCGGACTGACAAACTGCGGGTTGAGGGATATGTAGATTCATCCAAGTACGAGCCAAGCATGGTGCATAACCGACCAGTGACCGTGTCAGTGATGTTTGCAGATGAGCGCGAAGAATCATTCAAAGGCAGGATTGTCTTTGTGAGTCCACTTGTTGAGCCGGGTGGTGACTTTCGTGTGTGGGCTGAGGTTGAAAATCGGCAGGCAAAAGATTCGGTGGAGTGGCTGCTGCGTGCTGGCCAAACAGCGACAATGACCATTCATTCCACGCAGGCCCCATTGCCGCCCGTCCATCGAACAGTGACAACAGCAGATGCCGAATGAGGTGAACCATGGCGATGGCTGAAGCCTTCCGCTCGAGTACGTCGCGCCCTGTGGGTCTGCGGTACCGTGGCGATTTGGTAACCAATCGTCAGGTGTATCAGGGGCAGGCATGGTATGTGGTCAAAGACCCTATTGGTTTGTCGTATTATCGGTTTCGTCCTGAAGAATATGCTCTCCTTGAAATGCTTGATGGCGAGGCGAGTCTCGAAGATCTCAAGGATAATTTTGAAGCCCGTTTCCCTCCTCGTCGAATTACCGTGGATGAGGTGTCACGGTTTGTGTCAACACTCCACCGCAGTGGGCTTGTCATTGGTGATCGGCCTGGTCAGGGGCCACAACTCAATGAACGGCGGCGGCAACGCGTGTGGTCGGAATGGAAAAACTGGCTGCGGAGCATCATGTGCCTGCGGTTTCGTGGCATTGATCCAGACTGGATACTGAACAAGATCAATCCGTGGTTCGGCTGGCTGTACTCACCACCTGCACTCATGGTTGCTGTTGCATATATATTCACCGCGCTCATGCTGGTGCTTGTCAACTTTGAAACATTTCGCTCAAAGCTTCCCGAGTTTCATCAGTTCTTTGCAAGTGGTAACTGGTTTTATTTGGCTGCAGCACTTGGAATCACCAAGGTGATTCATGAATTTGGGCATGGTCTTTCCTGCAAGTATTACGGCGGTGAGTGCCATGAGATGGGCTTCATGCTGCTGGTCTTTACGCCGTGTCTGTACTGCGATGTGTCAGACAGTTGGATGTTGCCGAGTAAATGGAAGCGGATGATGATCGGTGCAGGGGGGATGTATATCGAGCTTATTTTGGCATCGACGGCAACATTTCTCTGGTGGAATTCGCACGAAGGCCTCTTTAATCAGATGTGCCTCAATGTGATGTTTGTATCGAGTGTGTCGACGCTGCTCTTTAATGCCAATCCGCTCATGCGTTTTGATGGCTACTACATTCTCTCTGACATGCTCGAGATTCCGAACCTGAGAACCAAATCAAGTACAAGTCTGAGTCGGCTTGCAAAGAAATGGTGTCTGGGTGTGAAGTTGCAGGACGACCCGTTTTTGCCAAAAAGGAAACAAGGCTTATTTGCGCTTTATAGTATTGCGTCGACAATTTATATGTGGGTCCTGATGATTTCGATCTTCATGTTTGTCTGGAATGCCATGAAGCCGTACCGCATGGAGGCCATCGGTCGTATGCTGGCGATCTTTGGGATTTATGGTTTGATTGTTCGTCCGATTACTGGCATCTACAAGTTCCTGAAGGTTCCCGGGAGGAGAGATGAGGTGAAGAGTCTCAACATTACAATTACTGGTATTGTGGTTGCGCTGATTGCGGCGGCGATCTGCCTCATACCGCTACCACAACGTGTCTGGTGTCCAGCGGAGCTGCGGCCTCGTGGCGAAGAGACTGTCTATGTCACGGTTGATGGACGCCTCGAAGACATCTTTGTTGAGCCAAATGATCGCGTGTCTCAAGGCGACGAACTCGCCAGATTTTCAAATGTTGACCTGGAACTTCAGATTGCTGAACTTGAAGGCCAGGAGTCAGGGTATCGTTCGAGGCTTGCTAGCCTTGAGCGAGAGCGATTTACAGATTCAGCAGCAGGCATGGAAATTAGAACAGTTGAAGAGTCCTTGAAGAGCGTTGAAGAGCAACTTGCCAAGAAGCGCAAGTACCAAAGTGAACTTGTGTTGAAGGCTCCACGTTCAGGGCTGGTGTTGCCATCAGAAACCGTTGACGAGAAGCCTGACCCGAGTGGGCGATTGCCGGGCTGGTCGGGCAGTGCGCTCGCAAAGAAGAATATCGGCGCGACGTTTGCCGAGGGCACGGTGCTATGCATGGTTGGTGATCCGGATCATTTTGAGGCAGTCATGATTGTCGACCAGAGTGAGGTTGAGTTTGTGCAGAGCGAACAGCGGGTTGACCTGAAGCTTGATGCGTTTCCGTTTGAAACTTTTCGAGGCGCCGTTGATGAGATTGCAGAGACTCATATTGAGGTCGGCTCTGAGAGGCTCAGCGTAAAAGCGGGTGGGTCTGTCCCGACGACAACCGATGAGATGGGGCGGGAAGTTCCCATCTCGACAAGTTATGAAGTGCTGATGCAGGTCGATGACGCAGAAAATGTTTTGACGCCGGGTATGCGGGGAACGGCTCGAATCGAAGTAGGGAACCGGACTGTTGGTCAGTGGTTGCTCAGGCTCTTCTGGCAGACCTTTAATTTCCGGATGTAATTCAATCATTGTGAATCTTTTGGAGGGGCCGTCTTCGATGCCATATCTTTCCGGCATCACGATCTATCCGGTGAAAAGCCTTGACGGCGTAAGGCTTGCTGAAGCGACGGTATTGCCAAGCGGCGCGATTATGCACGATCGACGATGGCGTCTTATTGATACTGAAGGCAGAGTAGTAAACGCTAAAAGAACGTCCCGTTTTCATTTGTTACGGGCACAATTCGAAGGCATGGATGACGACAGCAACAGGATGTCCCAGTCTCTAATAAGTCATTTCGTGACGCTATGGATGGGCCATGACTTGGATGAAACGTCGTGCGATTCACAGTCTGCTGAGACGTTCCCCCTAGTT
>CAXEMW010000243.1:0-4828 GCA_963997395.1 uncultured Planctomycetaceae bacterium | reverse complement strand
AAGTCTGGCGACTCCTCGAGGACGCTGACGCTCAAAGTATCGCTTCGTAATTTTCGGAGAGTCAGGGGATCAAGTCACTAGATGGCTATAAAGCTAATGGCAATAAATCAAACCGAGAATTCGATGCACGAGACCCATTCACGCGAAGTCGTCGTGGCGAATGAGCAGGGGCTGCATGCCCGGCCAGCTGATCTGGTGGCGAGAGAAGCACAGCGTTGGGAATCACGTATTGAGTTTGTCGGAAAAGCTCAGCGGGTCGATGGGAAAAGTATTCTCGATCTTCTGACTCTTGCTGCTGAAGAAGGCACCCACCTAGTTGTGGAAGCAACTGGTCCAGATGCCTCTGAGGCACTTGATGCCATAGGAAGCCTCTTCGAACAGAGATTTTCTCTGAATGAAGAAAACACAAGAACACACATGAATAAAACGAAACAGGAAAAAAAGATTTCCAGCGATTCGGCTGGAATAAATACGGCAGCCCGCGAGGGTGCCACCGGAAGGAATACAAACAGTTGACCAGATGTCGGCATTCGCAGGCTTCTTGTCATACATGGTTTTTATTTACCTGCGGGTAGGTAGACACTGACAAAAATAAACAACAAAAGGAGACGCGCGAAGCGAGGCGCCCGGAACGTAGGATGTTGATCATTGGCTGAAGCGAAAGTTGTCGCTAACCGATCTCCCTGCAAAACGGATGTCGCCTTGATCGCCGGCGCCCATGCTAAAACTACAAGGTATTGCGGTCTCGTCGGGTGTGACAATCGGCGAGGCACTTGTTCTCGACAGCGAAGGCTTTCGGATTCCGAGGCGTTTCGTGGCACGAAGTGCTGTTGATACAGAACTTCAGCGGCTGTCGAATGCGATTGCTGAATCAACGGCTGAAATCAAGAAGAACCGTGATGCAGTTCGTGGGGAACTCGGTGAGCAGTATGCCGCGATTTTCGACGCCCATCTTGCAATGCTTCATGATCAACGGCTGCAAGAAGAGTTGACAAGTGCGGTACGAGAACGCAATTGGTGGCCAGAATATGCGGTGAGCCGAACGCTTCGGCGATATGCTAAGGTTTTTCAGAACCTCGATAATCATATCGCACAGCGGGCACACGATATCTATGACATTGAAAAGAGTCTTCTGCGAAACCTCCTAGGGCAACGCAGGGAGACACTTGCGGCGATTTCGGAGCCAGTTGTGATACTGGCCCATAATCTGACGCCGAGTGAAACAGCAAATCTGGATCGACGTTTTGTAAAAGGTTTTGCAACAGAACTTGGTGGGCCAGGGAGTCATACGGCGATTGTTGCAGAAGGGCTCGAGATACCCGCCGTTGTTGGAATTGGTCCTTTCTTGGCAGATGTTTCCGGTGGTGAGCCGGTCATTCTTGATGGCAATCAAGGCGTAGTCATTCTTCAGCCAGATGAAGAAACCATAGCCCGATACAGGCTTGAAGCTGAAGTTGCGGAAACAGTTGCTGCGTCCCTCGGGCAGTTGCGAGACTTGCCGGCAGAGACGACCGATGGTGTGAGAGTACAAATTCGAGGAAATATTGAGTTTCCTGAAGAAGTTGAACAGTGCATGCGACGAGGTAGTGATGGCATCGGGCTTTATCGCACCGAATTTCTCTATCTCACAAGTCAGCACGAGCCAAGTGAAGAAGACCATTATCGTGCGTACCGCAAGGTCATCGACGCAATCGACGGGAAGCCGATGGTGGTCCGGACGTTGGATTTAGGCTCCGACAAGATGCTTACCGAGAAAAGTCCGGAGGAGGAGCGAAATCCATGCTTGGGCCTGCGCAGTATTCGCCTTTCCTTGCGGCAGTTGCCGATGTTTCGTACTCAGTTGCGTGCCATTCTTCGAGCGAGTGCACACGGTGATGTCCGAGTGATGTTTCCATTGGTCTCGACAATCCTTGAGTTGCGTCAGGCACGAATGGTCTTGGCTGATGTGATGGAGGATCTTGCTGAGCACGATATTGATTTCAATCCAAAACTAAAAATTGGAATAATGGTTGAGACACCTGCTGCCGCAATGATGCTCGATGCATTCATTGAGGAGGTGGACTTTGTCTCTGTTGGAACAAACGACCTCATCCAGTACACGCTGGCTGTTGATCGTGGAAATAAGGATGTAGCAGATCTCTATAGTGCGTGTGATCCAGCAGTTATCAGATTGTTAAAGAGATCTCTTGATATCGCGGACGATGCTGGAGTGTCGGCAAGTGTCTGTGGTCAGATGAGTGGAAGTGTCATGTACACCCAGTTATTGCTCGGCCTTGGGCTTCGCGAACTGAGTGTGCCTGCTGCAGCCATACCAGAAATTAAACAGGCGGTTCGAAGCGTATCGATCGCCGATTGTCAGGCTGTTGCAAAACGGGTGCTTGAAATGAACAGCGCTCGTGACGTAAAAGCCTTTTTGCGTGATCAAAAACGACGGCTTCTAGCGGAGACTGTCGCGTGATGCATGTGCTGCCCCACGGGTGGCGGATCAATAGAAAGAAAGAACTATTATGAAGCAGGAAATGCTGATTAATGTGACGCAGGCTGAAGAATGCCGCATCGCAATTATTGAGGAGGGTGTACTGGAGGAACTTTATGTTGAACGAACAAGCCAGGAAAACCTTGTTGGCAATATCTATAAGGGACGAGTTGTTAACATAGAGCCGTCCATTCAGGCCGCCTTTGTTGATTTCGGTGTTGGGCGGAATGGATTTCTCCATATCAGTGATATTGAGCCCCAGTACTATCGTCAGGGTGGTCTTGACCCCGACAAGGCTTTTGAATTGACCGATCCGGCAAAAGCTCCTTCCGAAGGATCAAATAACGGAGGAAGGCCTTCAGATCGACGTCGAAAGCCACGGATTGGTGATCGTCCTCGTATCAAGCCACCGATACAAGACGTTCTGAAACGGGGTGACGAATTATTGGTACAGGTCATCAAAGAGGGCTTTGGTACGAAAGGGCCCACTCTATCAACCTATATCTCCATTCCTGGCCGGTACCTGGTCCTTATGCCGCCGCTTGGCCGAGTTGGAGTCTCAAAAAAGATTGATAATGAAAAAGAACGGCGAGTGCTTCGAGGGATTATGAATGCGCTTAAGCCGCCCAAGGGAGTCGGCTTTGTCGTACGAACAGCCGGTACTGAGCGAACCAAGTCAGAGATGGCTCGTGACATGGCCTATCTACTGCGGCTTTGGAAGAGCATTGTCAAACGGATGAGGAAATATTCTGCCCCAATCGATATCTATCAGGAAAGTGACATGATTATTCGGACAATCCGAGACATGTTCACCGAAGATGTGGGAAGGATTCTTATTGATGATCGTGCTGCATATGAACGAGCAAAAGAGTTCCTTGAGTTGGTCATGCCGAAGTATGCCAGCCGACTGCAGTTCTATGATGGTAAAGAACCGTTGTTTTATCGCTATCGACTCGAGGAAGAGATTAGTCGAATTCATCAGCACAAAGTTCCGCTTAAAGGAGGCGGGTCGATTGTAATCGATACCACCGAAGCGCTTGTTGCTATTGATGTCAACTCAGGAAGTTTTCGTACAGAAAAGTCAGCAGAAGAAAACGCCTATCAAATGAATCTGATAGCAGCAAAAGAGATTGCTCGTCAGTTACGATTACGAGACCTCGGTGGCGTCATTGTGAATGACTTCATTGATATGCGGCGAGAAAAATATCGTCGTGGAGTTGAGAGGGCCTTGCATGATGCAATGAAGCGAGACAGAGCCCGTACAAAAGTCTTACGAACGAGTCCCTTTGGGCTGATAGAGATGACTCGGCAGCGAATCCGTCCGTCACTACGAAAGAGTGTTTTTCGAGATTGCCCCACGTGCTCGGGCACTGGAATGGCGAAGACCCCGGAAAGTGTGGCGATTGAGGTTATGCGAATGCTGCAACTATCGGTAACACGTGAGGATATTGCGCGTTTGACAATTACAGTGCATGATGAAGTGGCAACGTGGATAAACAACCGAAAGAGACGAGAGATTGCCCAGTTCGAAGACGTTTCTCGTGTAGAACTTCATATTGTGGGTCAGGACACTGCGTCCCCAGAACATCTGGCAATTGAAGCATGGGAAGCGAGTGGGCGAACGGTGCGGTTTCCATAAACTTCAGCAAAAAGTAGAGAAGAAAGTGTCAATCTCCCGTGCTTTTCGCAAGAGGCTGGATTTTTTCGCTCACGGATTACAATAAAAGGTTCCCGATCCGGGAATTGGTTTACATGAATTGAGGTTTTCTGATGGCTGCCGAAACAACATCGTCCGACACACCAACAACCGACACCATGGTTAGTGGTGGTCATCACTACTGCATCGTGTCAGATGGCGGGCGTCAGTACCGTGTCTCTGAGGGCCAAGAAATCGAAGTTGATTTTCGGCCAATTGACGCAGGGGCTGAACTCGTCTTTGACAAAGTGCTCGCAGTGGGTAAAGAAGGAAAACTCCAAATAGGGGCTCCGATCATTGACGGTGCCGTTGTCAAGGCAGAAGTTCTTGGCCTGTCTCAGGGTGAAAAAATCTACGTTCAGAAATTCCGCCGCAGAAAGAACTATCGTCGAAGAACCGGGCATCGGTCAGTGTCGACAAAAGTTCGAATCAACGAGATACCCTCTGTTGAGTAATTGATTCTTTATCTGAAAATGTCAAGAGTCTCTTCACGCCTCAAGCTCAATCTTGAGTTTTTCTGCGAATTTATTCAATGATTCCAGCAAGTGGACCACCTCTTCGGCAGAGGCTGTCAATTTTTTTCACAACATCAGGGTCTTTCTCGACGGGTGGAGCGTGGTGCGGCTTGAGCCGAGCATCAATGACAAGTGGCCCTG
>CAXEMW010000242.1:0-4833 GCA_963997395.1 uncultured Planctomycetaceae bacterium | reverse complement strand
ATGGCTCGTCATCGGCAAATAACACGCGTAGCGATTGACCTGACGACAAATCATTTGATTCTTTGTCATGCTGCATGATAGGCACGGTTTTTCTCCCTGCTAGATACCTTATTTTGTTCTGCCACGACTTGCTCTTCTCTTTTTTCCAGACTCTGACTTGTGATACTCGCGACCGGAAGAATGACCGAAAACATTGCACCACACCCAGGCCCATTACTCTTTACTTCAATCCGGCCATCATGGTCGGTGATAATTCGGTGGGCGATCGAGAGACCAAGCCCAGTTCCTTTTTTTGACGCACGGCTCGTAAAGAATGGCTCGAAAAGGTTCTGAAGCACCTCCTCATTCATGCCACATCCGTTATCAGTAAGGACCAGCCTGGCTTCGTCCCCATCACGCTTGACTGTTAGTTCGACTTCACCAGCTTCATCGATTGAATCAAGTGCATTAACGAGCAAATTCAGGATTACTTGCTTCATTTCTTGTGGATTGGCCATGACGAGGACATCCGGTCCATCAAAAATCGTTACAGTTTTCTGAGAAAATCTTCCTACATGACGCAACATATCAACTACGTCATGCGTCAGCGCACCAAGGGCAGTCGCCTGCCTTCGAACTTCTCCAACACGAGAAAAATCAAGCAGTTTTTCTGTAATTCCTTTACACCGAAAGGCTTCACTTTGAATGAGTTGAATGTAACGTGAAGCAACTGCGTCAACCTCGTCACCCACACGGGATTCAAGTGACTCCGCACACATTGCAATAGAAGCCAGTGGGTTATTTATTTCATGAGCGACTCCGGCTGCCAAAAAACCGACACTTGCCAACTGTTCGCTTCGGACTACTTCCTTTGTTCTTAATTGAACCTGATGATCGAGGTCATCTCTGATTTCTTGAAAACGAGTCGTCATGTCATTGAGGGCCTGCCCTAACTCAGCCATCTCATCACACGTATCAAGATGGATACGGTAGCCAAAATCACCACCTGCTATTCTTCGTGAACCATGACCAAGATGTCGCAATGGACGAAATACCCACGAGTATGTGAGTATCCCTAAGCCAACAAGTAAGAGCACGGCAGCAAGCGCGGCTGCCCACGTTGTAATAATAAGTGTGCGATAACGACCACGTACCTCGTGTGCCAAATCGTGCATACGGGACTGTAAAAAAGTTGGTAGTTTTGCTGAGAGAACCGCGAGCGTATCGAGGTGAGATCCAATAGCTGTCAGTTTTACCAACTGTTCATCGACGAGGCCTGACAACCTTTCCGCAGACACCCGCTCTTCAGATGCAACTGCCTCATGGGCCAACTGCCATATGGTTTTAAGCTCAGATGCTATCCTACGTGCTATGTCTCTCTCATGACTACGATCTCCAAACGGCTGCTCATCTAACTCGCCCGCAGTAAGTTCTTGGCAATAATCTTGTAAGGCAGCACCTGTCTCAGAAATTTGTTGAAGAAACGAACTGTCTGATGTCGTCACGAGTTGCATCTCTTCACTCGCGAGGCCTGATTCAGTGGTGCTCCTACCCCCCCGCTCTTCGAAATCTGGCTCTCCTGATTCAAGTAACTCGATCCGTGGTTCATTTCGTTTTGATACCTCTGCCCAGAGACCCAGATCGACAGCAGCCATTGCACGCGAATGTGACAGTCGCAATTGCCCGACTCGTGATGCGAGACGGCTTGCTTGGGGCAACTCGCTCGCACGGCTACTGAGTGCTTTCACTAACCTCCTATAAGAATACACACCAAGAAAGCTACTGGCTGATAGGAGTGTTACAGTGAATCCAACAAGTAGCCCAACCACAAGTAGCTTGTTACGAATTGGTCGTCGCTTTTGCAAAGCCGACCTCCTAACCTGAAAGCTTTTATATTTCCACGATAAAAGTTGTTCAGACCAGACACTAGCAAGACTGTCGTAAAAACCAAATATGAAAAGCACGCGTGCCGAAGCATTGCCTTATTAAAAAATGCCAATTAATAGCGATTTTAAGCCGAAACTGACAGGGCCGGATCAAACGAGGCCCCACCGCTTGCGAAAAAACCACTCCGTGCAGAGGCAACCTGCGAACATCGAGATGATGATCCAGTTATCCCAGAGTGTTGATGACCAGTCTTCACTGGTCGTAAAGACTGGTGGAGCTTGACCGATTTCTTTGAAAATGCTGGGGAGTTCCTCTGGAAGCCTGACTCCTCCGTCAGTCGCACTAGCAATTTGCTGCATAAGCAATGTGTTGGCACGCGGATTCGCAAGCTCCAGATCTTGTCTATACACAACAAATCGCGCAACAGCCTCTCCTCCCTGATCATCTGCTTTTACGACCACTCGCCAGTCTCCTGGTTCAGTACATCCTGCTATCGTTCCTGAAAAGGATTCACTATTTTTTGAAAGCCGGACATACCGTGAATTTCCTGCTGGATCAATAACGGTAGCGGATAGAGAACTACCTTGAACGAGTGTTCCATCAGGAAGTGTTAGACCCGCATCGAAAACTAATGGACTTCCTACAGAAATTCGACGGCGTGCGAGTTTTAACCAGAGCCGTTCCCCATCAAAGTCATCTCGGCGTGCCAACCAGAGAACAAATTGTCGCCAAAATCGTTTGTATGACCCTGCGGATCCCTGCATCGCCCATCTCCATGTGGAGTCCACTGCAAAGACAAGCACTCGACCCAATCCATATTCACGGGCAACTAAAAGCGGAAGGCCTGTCTCTGTGGCGGCTAACGTTTTTGCAACTGGCAAAAGTTGAGGCAAGCGATTTGCTCCATCCAATGCTGGCAAACCTTGCCAGACTTCATCTGATTCATCTCTGGTTTGACCAAGGCGCAGAATTGAAATGCCTCCAAATTCTTCATCCGGGATGATCGTGACAGGCCCTTTTACATGGAGATCTTTTCGAATGGGCTCATCAAAACGTTGGCGAGAAAGAGGATCTCTCGTATAGGGTAACAATCTTCCTAGTGATGAACTGCCCCAACCACCAGCTTCAAACGAATGAAGGCCACCCAGAAACCCAACACTCGCTCCATTCTCCACCAGAAGCCGAATCTTCTCGATATCTTTCGGGCGTATGGCATCCACATCGAGATCCCCTATGAGGAAGACCTTGTAATCTCGAGTCAACTCTTGCTCAAGACTAACCGGCCAACGACTTCTACGAATAGAATCGATCCACTGAAAATCTATCTGTATGTCAGGACTACTCGATAGTGCTCGACGCAAAAATCTTTGCTCTACACGTGGACTTCCCTCGAGATACAGGACTCGTAATCCCCCATCAATCACTTCAACAAAGGTTGAGACGATATTATTCGTGAGAACAATTTCACCCGCTACCGAGTCAATCGCCAGCACAAGTTTTCGTTCACCTAATGACTCAGCCGTCCAGTCAAAACGAACTGATTCTTCTGTGGTACTTTCGGTGGGCTTGATTGTACGTCTCGCAACCTCAGCGAGCTCACCATCTTTCTGTTCAACCAACAATCGCACGATTGCTTCACGGTCAGAAAGACCCTCTAATCGAACTCGGCCGATAATCTCAACTGTATTTCCAAGAAAGACTTTATCGGGTGTTGTTAAACTCACGACTGACGCATCTCTTGCCTGCGCAGCACCTCGGGATTGACCATACGTAATTGCCCAAAGCGGAACACCCCGTTCCCCCAAACGACGCGATTCCGCCTGAGGTGGTAAATCATTTGGCGGGTAAGCATGTTGACCTCCATCGCTAAGCAAAACAACTGCACTCAACGGCTGTTCACCTAATGCACGTACAGCTGATTCTATTGCCGAACCAATTGCTGTTTCCTCAGAAGATGGAAGTCGTTTCCACTCACCAATGTCAAGTGACTGGGTGTCTAAAGCTGCTTCTCTCGCTTCACGATCAAAAACCCAAGTCCGAATGAGCATGCTTTCATTCAGGATTTCTTTTCTTGTGGACTCCATGGCGGATCGAAGTGTCGCCCTAAGATACTCCCATCGCGTCTTCCCATTTGGACTATCTGCCACATTCATACTTTCAGAAGAATCTGCTAACACGAGCACAGACCTAGGCTGCTGGAGTCGTCTTGTCGAAACCAAGCTTGGCTTCATCAGGCAGAAGAGAAGGACTAAAAATGCACTTGTTCGTAATAGAATCAGTGTAAATCGTCGGCTAGGTGACAGACGACTCTTATCAGGAGCCGAAACAAACAAGAGGCAGGCAAAGGCAACAATCAATAACGTAATGCCCAGCCATGTACCTGTTGGGTCAAAATGAATTGATGTTGTAGTAAATAGGCCATTCATAGTCATGACGAATGCTCCGTCTCGGAATCCATTCCCATGGGAAGAGGAGGTGGCATGCTTTCTTCTTCAGCTCTCGGTGATGGAACTGGTGGAGGCGGGATAGCCCCTGCGTCTCCATCCGCCTGCACACTCTCTGCAAATATCTCTGCTGCACCTGCTTCGGGCTCTGCCCCTTCACGAGGCGCGTAAAACCTATTTGATATCCACCAATCCAGAGCAAGCAATGCTGCCGCTAACAGAAGAATCCATCCAGACAATTCTGCTCCGACCCGGTAATTCATAACATCACGTTCAAGGCTTTCGGTATCGAGTACGATACGGCGATCAGCACCAAGCATGAGTGGTAGTTCATCTTCTTGCAGTCGTGAAAAATCAGTTGCTGATTTAGATAAACGTGTACTGAATCCTTTGACGAACCCGCCCGCATTACCTCCAGACTGAATTCGGTAATTACCTGGCTGTCGAGTCGCGGACACAGCGATAGCTCCTTGATTCTGATCAATAGCTACTGGAAACGTATCGCCGAGTGGTGTGCGGACTG
>CAXEMW010000241.1:0-4853 GCA_963997395.1 uncultured Planctomycetaceae bacterium | reverse complement strand
ACACCACTTGGACCATGCACGAGCACCGGAGACATTTCACCAAGACGGCTCGCTGCCAGCTCAACTGCTGCGTACGCCATCCGATTACTCGAGCCGACTGAAAATTCATCTAACCTGACCGCAGGGCGACGTAAACTCGCTTTTTTGGTATTCCTCAGCAACGCTTCTCGTGCATTGGAACAGTTTGTCCCGGCAGGAGGCGATTTTTTCTGCCCCCCTCGAGCGCTGTGAACTTCCGTTTTATTTGGAACGGGAATAGAGCCCCTCGGGGTATCAGCCTCTCTTGTATCGCTAGAGGATGTCGAGTCTTCAAAAGAGGCTTGCTCAAGAGGGCTCCATTTTACTGCTACAGGCCCACCCAAGATTTCGCTGGCACAGAGGACCACATCTCTGTTGAATGTCTTCCTGAGCCAGTCTCCGGGGTAATTAGGGTCATACAGGACTGCCACCTGAGGGAGGCTCTCTTTTGCTCCAGTTTCAGAGACATGAACCTCAAAGTTGCCTCCAAACCATACTGCAAAACGCTCATGTCCAAGCCTGGAAAAAAGTGCCTCTTTTATTCGTTCACCAGTCGCACATGACGCAACAAACGAGGAACTTCCCACCTCACATGATTCTCTTGGCGGCTTCGATGTGGCTGGGTCCGGAACTTCAGGAAGGCTTACTTCTCCTATAGGCCGAACCTGACCTCTCCTTGAACATCCTCGAGAAGCCTGGGATGCCTTTTGGAACCGTCCTGAAGGGTGGTGAGAGTTCATTTTTGCCACGTTTTGCGACACTCCATGTCCCGGGGCAGCTCCCGGCATTAATCCAATGCAATCGATCTTTTCGTTCTGAACAAGGTCACCTGCCATTCATGACTGATGCTCATGAAAAAGAAATGCTCCCGCTCGGCGGTGAGTATAGAAGTGCTAGCACTGCTGTCAAACAACCTTCCAAATAATCGCTGTTCATGGCTGTCTCGTAGTCATGATGTTGTTGAAACCGTTGGTGGAAAAGTTGTGAGTTTGATGCATGAAGAATTTTTATTCGCCAAATCAAGTCTGCCATAGACTTCTTCTCTGAATTTCAAACAAATTTGATCGAAAATGACGTTATTTTCGACTGCCTCCTGAAAACCACGCTGAAGTCTACTAAGCTATGGGTAGTCGCTTCTTCCTATTAATATCTCGTTGGTAGATCACCATGCTAAAATCCTCTTTTGGTTGTTGCAGTGGTATCCGTTTGAAGCACTGGTTTTTCGTATGTACATTCTCTGTTTTTGTTGCACTTCCTACGACCAACGACGTGCGTTCCTTCGCGGAGGAATCACCTGAAAAACTTGGAGCAGAGGATATCTCGATTGGGGAACCACTCCAAATTCCACTGCATTCAGAAAAGGAAGCAATTTCAGTTGAGAAGGGCTCGAAAACGAAGGCTTCCGAGCCAGCCTCACCTGAAGTCCTGATTCCCCCGAAACCGAACACTACAAAAAGTGAAGATAGCGATGATAAAAATTTAGAAAAGCAATCAGAGTCAGTAACCGTTCTGCCCGAAGAAGAGGGAAAGACTGACGACAATTCAACAAAAAAGAATTTATTAAAAACTAAGAAAGGACCACAAGGTTCTGGCTGGCTTGGGCTGATTGTTGATGACTCAATCATCACTGGAAGACTTGTCATCGTGAAGGTTTCTGATCCAAGCCCAGCAATGCAAGCCGGCATCCAGGCCCAAGATGTACTCTTGGCAATCGATGGTGAGCCTGTTCAAACAGCGGATCAGCTGGCAGCACTCTTGGCAGCGATTCCACCAGACAAACAAGTGCGTGCGCTCATTGGTCGCACTGAAGGCGTCAACGAAGTCACCATGACATCTCGTACTAGGCCTCCCGAAAGTCGTACACCTTCCCAGATTTCACCGTCTCAGTTGGCTGATAGCCGTGGATTGTCTGCCTCGGAAAAAGACGCTTCTCGATTCTCACAATCACCGACGCGAACATCTGGTTCAAGCATGTCAGAAGCTCCTCTGTTCAGTCCACCCTCAGTCACAGTCCCTCCGCAAATCGCCTCCACACGACCCCGACAATCCGAGGCGAACCTACCCTCTCGATTTTCCTCGCCAAACAGCACACAACCGACTCCTCCACAGCCAGTTCCTTCACCACCACCGGCGTTTGAGCAACCTCCTGCAATTAAGCCTTCGGGCCACACAACTCCTGATAGTTATCAGGGCCGAACTGCACTAGGAGTCCGAACCTTACCGATTGATCTAGCAACTCAAACGAGATACAGGCTGCCAAGCCAGACAGGGGCTTACGTCTTTGGCGTTGTGCAGAGCCTTCCTGCGTCTAAAGCAGGCTTACCTCCCGGGAGTGTCATTGTTGCTTTTGGCAATCGCCCCGTGCGATCACCTAATGAGCTAAATCATTTTGTGAGGAACACCGCGCCAGGCACATTGGTTTCACTTCAGTACGTTTTGCCTGGTGGCCAATCAAGGCAAACAGATGTTGCTTTACAACGCATCGATCCGGCTCTGGAGCAGGCACTCATTGGTGTACCTGCACATGATTTATCGTCTGAAACTCGAGACATTCAGACAGTTCGACGACCCTTCCCTGAACCAGCAAACTCAATACTGCCTCTTAAACAACCAAAGAACACTGCTGAAAAACCTCTTCTCATCGAAACGGAACTCCACGTGCTCAGAGAAGAACTTCTACGATTAAGAAGACGTATTGAGACGCTTGAGCAGAGCGATCATACGGATGAAAACGGTCAGTATCAAAAACTTCTTTGACTACCCGACTTACCCTCAGAAGTTTATCCGATAGCCTTCGAAAGTTCCTGTTGCATACTCGGCTCAATTTTTAGTCGATCGAATTCCTCGGTAAGAGAAATGCCTTGAGGCCCCTCTAAAGAAGTTGACCATTTTGCAACCCGGGAAACCTCAGGCTGCGCAGAGCAGTCTCCGCGTCTACGCCCTCCCGCAATCGCCCATTTCTCAGCATCATTGCTCAGGTAATTCAATATCTGTTCCACCCCAACACGATGTATCTCGAGGCCATCTCGATCAAGTTTTGGGGGAATATAAATCGGTCGGCTCACTACGGCACGACTCCGACTACCCGGCCGAGGAATTGCGAATTTATCCCACGTGCCCAACCGCCATGGCCGATCATACCCAAACCCCATCGCAACAATTGGAATGTTCAGGGTGCTCGCAAGAAACACACATCCAACAGCAAGACGACGACGAGGGCCACGAGGACCATCAGGAGTAATCGTGAGACTTTCATTCCTCGCCCTGTGAGCTAATTCTCGCAGGGCAGTGGAGCCACCACGGAAGGTACTTCCACGAACCACACCAAAGCCCATCATCCGTGCAACTCGATCAAGGACATTGGCATCGGCATGACGGGACAAAAGCATCGCTATGTTGCAATGTCCACGCAAGTAAAGTGGCAGCAAAATATTCTCGTGCCAAAAAACATATATCTTTGGACCACGAAAATCTTGATGAACAGGATCTACTAATCGATCACCATATTGCACCCGAGAGCGTACCGTCCCGAGCCATTGGCGAATAGTAGCCGCTGCTACAAGAGAACAGCTACCTATAGCCAATTGAGATTGTATTTTCATGGCAAAACTTATCGGCTTTTTGTGCGCCGAATATTTGACTAGTTAATTGACACTCTCAAGAAATAAGAAAAAACTACACGTCTCAGATTACGCTAGCTTCCTCGAGAACCAACGGGCTCAGGAGCCAAACCCTCCCAAACCCCCTGAAAAACTTCTTCCGCAGGGCCAGACATGAAGACGGAACCTTGCCCATCCCAAGACAACTCCAGTTCTCCTCCAGGCAACTCTGCCCTGATTGTTTCATCAGTACGGCCAGTGAGCCTCCCGGCAACACATACCGCTGAAGCACCGGTACCACATGCTTGAGTGGGCCCACTTCCTCGCTCCCATGTCACCATCTTCACACGATCGTTTGACTGACACTCAACAAAATGGACGTTCACTCGATGAGGAAAGAAACTATGATTTTCAACGATTGGCCCAACGGTTTCCAGCGGGACTTTCTCAACATCACCACAATAAAAAATTGCATGGGGATTGCCCATCGAAACGCACGTCATGCGAGCGTCCAAGATCGCTGCATCCCACCAGTCAGAATGATTACCAATAACTGATGAACTAAAATCAATAATGGGGCCATCTACCTGAGAAGAGTCAACTGGGATATCCGCTGGCTCAAGTAGAGGCTGCCCCATATCAACCCGGACCTGACTAAGCCTCGAGCTTGAAGGCGATACAACAAGGCCAAGGATTCCTCGCCCGGTCTCAATAGTCAAGTTACCAACTGCTGCATACCCACGTGAGACGACTATGTGCCCGACACACCTCACGCCATTTCCACACATTTCTGATTCACTACCATCGGCATTAAACATTCGCATTCTTGCTACTGCTTTTTTCGACGGCTCAACAAGTATCAAACCGTCTCCACCGATGCCGCGGTGCCTATCAGCGAGCACTCGTGCAAGGGCGGCGGGATCAAATGACGCTGATTCGGCAAAGCGATCGATATAAACATAGTCGTTACCCAAGCCATGCATTTTAATAAATGAAAGACCTTGACGAATCATTCTGTCGTCCTGCGTCACCTTTATTCCACTCCTAAAAAATATTTTCCTTACCACGCAACTGCTCGATGAATACGACTATTTTTTCATCTCATCAAGTAGCCGATCACGAACACCCGCCAAGATTGTGGCACATATCTTACGGCGAAACCTACCAATGCAGCTATAAATTACTTTCACTTTTTACTTCCGGTCGGACCGGACGACTAGCCGTCCGCCGAGGCTT
>CAXEMW010000240.1:0-4868 GCA_963997395.1 uncultured Planctomycetaceae bacterium | reverse complement strand
CCAAAACCTATCCATCCATTTGAATTAACTATTAATGAGGAATAAAAATTTTCATAAAAAGGGAAGTCAAAATTTAAATTCACAGATTCTTCAGCTGCATAGTCATTATGGGTCATATTTAGAAGTTGATAATCATTTGAAATATCAATCCATTCATATGCTATCTCATTATTATCAGAATTAATAGATTGATACGATTCTTGATCAATAGAAAAATTCAATTCAGCTTCCCCTACATTAACAATCACAAATTCTTCTGATGCAATACTGCCTGAAGAAAGCTCAACATTAAAACCCTCTGCATCAATAAAAATTTCTGGAGCATTTAATAAATTCAGAACTGATTCATATGCATTTACTCGTCCATATCCAGTTTCACTATCAAAGCCTAAACTACCAATATCATCTGCGTTCATTTGCATTATAGACCTAACTTGCTGAGGAGTCATATTTGGAGCAACTGAAAGTATCAACTTGGCGATGGTCGGCGCGGTAAGTCGTCAGTCAATGAAACAGTGTGTTGTTCCCGAAACAGAGCATGCAGCCGTCCTCGATGTGGCTGATCAACTCGAGAGGCAAGGCCTCTCTGTTTGTCGGTTGCCAGTTGCAACAAAAGAGAGCAAAGCTCCTGGTTCCCTTGATCTCGACCGTCTTGATGAGATGGTCTGGTCGGGGCCAGCTCTTGTTTCGGTTATGTTCGCAAATAATGAGATCGGCTTGGTGCACCCAATTTCAGACATTGCTGACATTGTGCATGCCCATGGTGCTTTGCTTCATGTCGACTGTGCACAGGCAATTGGGAATTGTTCTTTGGATGTAACTGCACTTGGTGCTGACTTAGCTAGTTTCTCAGCGCACAAGTGTCATGGCCCAAAAGGAGTTGGTGCTCTGTATGTTCGGCGACAAGAACGAAATGTAAGGATTGATCCACAGGTTTATGGCGGTGGTCAGGAACGCGGCATTCGAAGCGGAACACTGAACGTGCCGGGTATAGTTGGAATGGGTCGTGCTTGCGAACTTGCAGGCGAAAAGCTGGACGGCGCCATAGAACAGATGGCTGCTTTACGGACAAAACTTTGGAACCGGCTGTTGGAATATATCCCTGATATACAATTGAATGGTCCGCCGATTGAATCAGGCTTACGACTTCCTAATAACTTGAATATTCTTGTTCCAGGAATTGATGGGGCAACTTTACTTGCAGAACTTTCTCGAACCGGAGTAGCTGCGAGTTCTGGCAGTGCATGCTCGAGTGAACAGCCAAGGCCTAGCCATGTCCTCCGTGCCCTAGGATTATCTGAGGAAGAAGCCCGACAAAGTGTTCGGTTTGGGGTCTCACGAATGAGCACATTTGAGGAGATCGAGTTGGCCGCTGAGCGGCTGAAAGCAGCGGTTCAGTCCCTTGGTCGTGTATAGGTCCTGTTCGGATTTTCTGTTTAACCGTTAAAAAGTACGCCCTGAGAGTCAACTTCTGACGGTATCAGTGCAACGCCCTTTGCCGCTAATCAGGACCGGGATAAACTATATTCGGATGCTTGAGGGCATTCTCGCGACGTATCAAATGATAAAGTGCATTTGGTGATAGCTGCTTGCAACGGCTGTCGCGCTTCTCGAAACAACTAGCAAACTCCTACGGAGACTTTTACTATGTCGATTACGCTTACTGAAAAGGCAGCCAGCGAAGTCAAGAAAATCATTACAGATCAAAAACTTGAGGACGGCACAGTCCTTCGCGTCGGCGTTGCCGGTGGTGGATGTAGTGGGTTTCAGTATTCGCTGGGTTTCGATACTCAATTCGACCCAAAGGCTGATTCGAAAACTGACCAGCATGGCATTGCAGTTGTCGTTGACAAAAAGAGTGATCTTTTTCTTGATGGGACAACGCTCGATTTCCATGAAGGAATTGATAAACGGGGATTCACCTTCGATAACCCAAATGCTTCGAAAAGCTGTGGTTGTGGCAGTTCATTTCAGGCCTGATCAACTATCGCGGTAAGGTGTAGAGGAGGTCCGGTGGCGGCCGAAAAAGTTTTTATTGTCGGTATTGGTGACGATGGCATTGAGGGAATGACCGCCCATGCCGTAAAGATCGTCGAATCGGCCAATATTTTGCTAGGCCCTGACTCATGCAGTTCCCTGCTGTCTGCAGACATGCAAGGACGGCTGGAAACCGTCTCAAGTCTTGAAGAGTTGGTTGACCGCATTGAGGAATCTGGTGGTCAGCACAAAATTGTTGTCTTGGCATCAGGAGATCCCCTTTTCTATGGAACGGCACGTTACGTGTGCGCGAAACTTGGAAAGGAGAGATTCGAGGTTGTTCCTCATGTAAGTAGCATGCAGCTTGCTTTTGCCCGGGTTAAAGAGAGTTGGGAAGATGCATATCTTGCAAATCTTTCTGGGTTGTCAGTGATTGATCGTGTCGTCGACAAGATTCGTACGGTCGATACTGCGGGTCTCTTCACGAGTGAGAAATGGCCTCCAAACGCCGTCGCCGAGATTCTTCTTGAGCAGGGGGTGACAGGGCTCCAAGCTTATGTTTGTGAAAACCTTGGCTCGCCCGATGAACGAGTAACGCAAGGTTCACTGCAGGAGATTTCCAAGGAGTCGTTCGGATCTCTGAATGTTATGATTCTCATTCGCCCGAGTGGATTAACTGAACCGCCGAGTAAGGCAGGAAGACGTCTGTTCGGAAACTCTGATGAGCTTTTCCTGCAGTCTCGCCCGAAGAGAGGTTTGCTTACTCCAAAAGAAGTCCGGAGCCTAGCTCTTGCTGAACTTTCTTTATCTGCCACAAGTACCGTTTGGGATGTTGGGGCTGGAAGCGGATCCTTGGCTATTGAAGCCGCGAGGCTTGCCCCGAATGGGTTTGTCTATGCCATTGAAATGGATGTCGATGACCATCAGTTGATAGAGGAAAATGCCGTGAGATTCGGTGTGAACAATCTACAAGCGATTTTGGGTCAAGCGCCAGATGCATGGAGTGACCTTCCAGACCCAGATAGTATCTATGTTGGGGGAAGTGGTCGCGCGGTTACTTTACTCGTCGAACAGGCGTGGGAGCGTTTAAAGCCAGGAGGTCGTTTAGTTACAAGTTGTAACAGTATCGAAAACCTTGCTGCGGTTCATGCTTTGCTGCGAAGCCGGTCAGACGACGCGGGGTATTGGATGGTCAATATTGCCCGCGGTATAGAGCAAATGGATCGTATTCGATTCGAGGCAATTAATCCGAACTTTCTTATGGCGGCGACGAAGGCGGGGTAGTGTGTGACCGACCAACTTCCTGAGCCACTTGATGTCATCGCTGTCGGTGCACACCCTGATGATGTCGAAATTGGTTGTGGAGGCACTCTCGCAAAATTAGTTTCCCAGGGCTTTCGAGTGGGTATCGTTGATATCACTGACGGCGAGCCAACACCACGATCGAGTGGTCCGGAAGAGCGACTTGCTGAAGCAACGAAAGCGGCCAGTGTGCTCGGTGTTGTGCATCGTGAACAGCTTGGTTTTCCCAATCGGAAGTTGTTTGACTGCTTTGAAGTTCGGGTAGCCCTAGCAAAAATTTTTCGTCGGCATCGCCCGCGATTGGTTCTTGGGATTGGTGATAAGACGCCTATGGCTTCGCCTGATCATGCCCAGGCTATGGCAATAACTGAGGCAGCCATTTTCTACTCTCGATTAACAAAATGGGATGATGTCTTCGATCATCTGCCTGTACATACTGTCCCGAATCTTCTGTCCTATTTCCTGTTTTCTGGAGTTGCTGATCTGCCAGCAGGCCATTGGCCTATCATCGTTAATATTGAGGGTCACGTAGAGCAGAAATTGAAAGCGGTTCGCTGCTACGATTCCCAATTTCCTCCTGAGAAAGCAAGTGTTTTTACGCGGGTGGAAGCGTTTTCAAAAACAGTGGGGTTCCTTGGTGGCTGTGACGAGGGAGAGATGCTTGCCGGAAGTCGCATTCCCTGCACATCAGACCTTATGGGTCTATTGTAACAAAGCACGTATCTAAGCAATTAAATCAATCCCATAACGTCAAACGTCAAGAAGAAACACATGAGTTACTCTGAGCAAACAGATGTCAAACCTTGGATGCGATGGGTTCTCTATGCAGCTGGCATCTATAATATCGCGTGGGGTGGGGTTGCCATCCTTTTTCCACTTTGGATATTTCGGGCTATAGGTATGGAGCCGCCTCACTACCCGGAGTTTTGGCAATGTATCGGTATGATTGTGGGTGTTTATGGTATCGGGTATCTCATTGCGGCTTCTGATCCGATTCGCCACTGGCCCATCGTATTTGTGGGGTTTCTTGGGAAGGTGCTTGGACCAATAGGGTTTGCTGAGGCGCTCTGGTCTGAAAGGCTTCCTCTCGCATTCGGTTTGAATATTGTGACAAATGATCTGATTTGGTGGCTTCCATTTTCTCTTATCCTCCTTACTGCTTGGAAAGCTCGTGGCCACTGCCAAAACTAGTCAATCTTCGAGTGAGCATGATGTTGTTGTTGTTGGGGCTGGAATCGCCGGCCTCATGGCATCAAGCCATCTTTCAAAAGCCGGGTACCGGGTGGCCGTTTTAGAAAAAGCTCGTGGAGTTGGTGGCCGAATGGCAACCCGCAGGATTGGTGAGGCGGTCTGCGATCATGGTGCGCAATATTTTTCCGTTAAGGGAAGAGCTTTTGGGAGTGTTGTCTCAGAAGCGCAAGACTCTCTTGCTGTCATGCCCTGGTGTGATCTTTTTCCGCATTCAAAAACAGCCGAAGGTCCAGTTGTAGAGCTACTTGATGAAGTGGGGCATGCCCGTTGGAGAGGTGCTTATGGCATGACGAGCCTTCCAAAGTATCTAGCGAAGCAACTGCCCGAGCCAGTGAAGA